>NZ_JBHILX010000005.1:0-142054 GCF_042193585.1 Bartonella sp. PS7NMGDW | reverse complement strand
AGATTTTGGCAAAAGCTGCTTAAACCTATGGGGGTGCTCTCTCCTTCTCCTCTTGCTTAAGCACCCCCACCCATTTACTAAGGAAATTAAACGTGTGTAACACCAAACATATTATCATACAGCCTGCTAAAGTTGAGGAATTTTGTTTTTTTACCATTGGCTATGAAGGTAAGTCCCTTGAGAATTATCTTAAGAGTCTCATAGAAAACAATATCAAAACTTTATGTGATGTTCGTAAAAATCCAATAAGTAGAAAACACGGATTTTCGAAAAGACAATTAGAGAAAGCTGTAAGCAATATTGATATTGAATATATGCATATGCCTGAACTTGGAATTGCTTCTGAAAAACGAAGAAATCTGAAAACACAAAAAGATTATGACCGCCTTTTTGAAGATTATCAAAATACAACTCTCAAGAATAATTCTTGTGCAATAAATAAATTATATCAAATTTTTTTAAATAAAAAGCGTGTTGCAATCACCTGTTTTGAAGCCAATGTATGCATGTGCCATAGAGGACAACTCGCATTAGCTCTTACTCAATTGCCTGATTGGAAATATGAAATTGAACACATCTAAAAAATAAACTTGCAGATTTTTAAAAGTTGGAGTGCTTCACATGCCTTCCAGCCCCCCACCCATTTAATTAACATAAAAAAGAGAAAGGTAATGAGATGATATTTGATGATGGAGATAGATATGTAACGACACGTGAGTGTGCACAGCTTTTTAGTGTATCCACAACAACGATTCGCAATTGGGTGCTTCAGGGGTTGTTTCCGGAGCCATATAAGCTAGGGAGAGCAGTGAGATGGAGAAAAAAAGAGATCTTAGCCTTCACTCCAAAGAAAAATAAGGAGCAAATAAGAACAAATTAGGTAAAATTATATAAACTGTAGAAGGTGGTCTAAAAGGTGGTCTGAAAATGGCTATTTAAAGAAAAAATCTATATATTTCAATATGTTGAAGATGTAAAATGGTGCCCCCAGAGAGACTCGAACTCCCGACCCCCTGATTACAAATCAGGTGCTCTACCAACTGAGCTATAAGGGCGTAACCATGTAGGAGTTAGCACAAACTCACAAAAAGGAAAACAGAAAATTATCAAATTTTGTACATATTAAAAGAAAACTATATAACAAATAAAAAATAACCAACTTATTTCCTCTTTTACCACTTTTTACAGCAAGATTGGAATTATCCTTATGTTGATATCTTATAGACTCTTTTATAAGATATCAACATTTTGCTATCGAATTACGAATCTGAAGACTTTGATTGATGAGAAAGGTATTTTTCTAGCCAGTGAATATTATAATTACCATCAGCAACATCTTGATTATTAATAAGATCGCGAAAAAGAGGTAGTGTAGTTTTTATTCCATCCACGACAAATTCATCTAAAGCACGCCGTAAACGCATCATACATTCTAAACGGGTACGCCCATGAACAATCAGCTTTCCAATCATGCTATCATAATAAGGAGGGATACGGTAACCTGAATAAGCACCTGAATCAACACGAATCCCTAAACCTCCAGGTGTATGAAAATGTGTAATGGTTCCAGGTGATGGCGTAAAGTTAATAGGATCTTCTGCATTAATACGGCATTCAATGGCATGACCAGAAAAACAGACATCATCTTGTGTCACTGAAAGCTTGCAGCCTGATGCAATATGGATTTGTTCATGGACTAAATCTATACCTGTAATTGCTTCAGTTACAGGATGTTCGACTTGTAAACGCGTATTCATTTCGATAAAATAAAATTCGCCATTTTCATAAAGAAATTCAATAGTACCAGCTCCACGATATCCAAGTTGGGCACAGGCATTTGCAACAATACTACCAATTTTTTTTCGTTCAGTTTCACTAAGTGCAGGTGATGTAGCTTCTTCCCATACTTTTTGATGCCGTCGTTGCAGTGAACAATCCCGTTCTCCTAAATGAATAGCATTTCCCGCACCATCACCTATGACTTGAATTTCGATATGACGGGGTTTTTCTAAATATTTCTCTATGTAAACAGCGTCATCACCAAAAGCAGCTTTCGCTTCTGAACGCGTTGTTTTGAGAGCTATAGAAAATTCTTGTTCAGAATGAACGACTTTCATACCACGTCCGCCACCACCGGCAGAAGCTTTGATAATAACGGGATAACCAATTTCACGAGCGGTGCGTAAAGCATCAGATTCTTCAGTGACTGCTCCATCTGAACCGGGAACTACAGGAATACCAAGTTTTTTGGCGGTTTTCTTTGCTTCGATTTTATCGCCCATGATTCGGATATGAGTAGCTGTTGGACCGATGAATGTAATATCATGGGCTTCTAGAACATCTGCAAATTTTGCATTTTCAGAAAGAAAGCCATAACCTGGATGAACAGCATCAGCTCCTGTAATTTCACAAGCAGCAATAATTTGCTGAATACTCAAATAAGAATCGCGAGCGGGAGGAGGGCCAATACAAACACTTTCGTCAGCAAGACGAACATGCATTGCATCTGCATCAGCGGTAGAGTGAACAGCCACGGTTTTTATGCCAAGTTCTTTACATGCACGTAAAACGCGAAGAGCAATTTCTCCCCGATTAGCAATGAGGATTTTTCGAATCATGGTTGCCCCTCGCTTTATTCAACAATAATAAGTGGTTCACCAAATTCAACAGGTTGGCCATCTTTGACAAGAACAGTGGTTACCGTGCCTGAGCGTGGTGATGAAATTTGATTCATTGTTTTCATGGCTTCAATAATAAGTAATGTCTCTCCTTCAGAAACATTTTGTCCTACTTCTACAAAAGGTTGTGCACCTGGTGAAGGTGCAAGATAAGCTGTTCCAACCATCGGAGAGGTTATTGTGTTTTTTGATTTATCTTCTTGGATAGATTGTATAGGAGATTCAGTTGTTGGGACTGGAGAAGATGTTACAGAAAAAGTAGGAGTAGAAACAGGAGCATAGATTGCTTGCTCAGAAGAAGTTAAGGTATTTTGGCGTGAGACACAAATACGAAGCTCCCCTTGTTCAACTTCAATGTTCGTTAAATTGGTATCATTCAAAATTTCAGCAAGATCACGAATAATTTTCGTATCAATTGCGGTTTTTGCCGAATCCATTTTTTTTGTTGCCATTTTATTTCTAACTCCTTGATCAATGAAGATCGTCATTATCTCATTTTATGACCGAATATCTCTAGATTAGGGATGACATCTTTTGAGGCTTTAAAGATTTTTATTTCCTTTAAATCATTATACTTTGCAATTTAAAACTCGTATCTGCTTTACGCAAAATTGCACTTATAAGCCTGTTATCAAAAAAGAGAAAGCATAAAATTACCTCACTTACAGTATTCTTCCTAAAACTAATTAGGTATTCACCGTGTATTGTCTATCGCTTGTTCTAGAGTATCTTGTCTGGCTGCGCCAATGAATATTTTATTACCAATGATGTAAGAAGGTGTTCCCGTAATATGAAGTTTAGAGGCAATTTGGATATTTTCTTTAAAAGCGTTTTGTAGAGTGGGATCTTTTATTGCATTATGTAGTTTTTTTTCATCTGCTCCTAATGAAACAGCTACTTTAATAGCTTTAGCTTCATTTGCGCGACCCTGATACATTAAAAGCGTTTTGTGAAACTGAGGATATTTCTCTGGAAATTGTTTTCGAAATGCGTAGGCAACAGTATGGGCTGCCATAGAATCAGAGCTTAAAATTGGTAAATCCTTAATAATAACCTTTAAATCTGGATATTCTTTTATCAAGTCTTCTATATGTGAATAGGAACTTTTACAATACCCGCAGTTGTAATCAAAAAAATTGACAAGCACTTTTTTACCATTTGGGTTTCCCAAAATGGCGTCATGAGGAGAATGAAAAATTTCTTTTTCTAATAAATGGATGACAGAAGTTTGTATTTTGTTTTCGTATTCATTCTGTTTTTCCAGCTTATCTTGAAGAATAAGCTGCATTTCAATCAGAATTTCTGGATGAGTAAGAAGGTACTCTCTGACAATTTGTTGAATATGATGAGAATCAGTATGTGGTATCATTTTTTCTTTAAGCTTAGATAAAAAGCTAGAATCTTCCAAAAGTTGTGTTTTAAGCTTTTCTAAGCTTAAATGATTTGCTGTTTTTGAGTGTGATGTTGCGTTTGATAAAGAAGGTGAAAAGATTAAAATACTCGACATAACTGGGACTAAAATTTTTGAAAGAGGTGTTATTTTCGAATTTTGAGAGTGATGAGTCATCTGTGTACCTTCACATTTCCTAGTGTGTCATTGAGTGAACTATATGAAAAGCGTTATCTATGTGCAATAAAGCATTTAGCTATAGTGTGTATTTAAGAGTGAGAAAAAACATCAATTTTTCTCTAAAAAGACTTCATATGATGAACCTTGGCTTGGCAAGGATATTTTTTGTAAAAGATAAAAAAAATCTCTTTAATTTGTCAAATGTTGTTTTGATGTATAAGGGTATCAAAAGCTTTTTGTGCGTGTTTATTTTAGGAAAAAGTACGTTGATAATACAATGAAGAACCCTTGTATTATTTTTTCCTATTGCTTTATTGAGTACTGAGAAACAAACTTAAATAATGAAAAGTGAAATTATGAAAACCACAACACATTATGAACTGTTTATCATTGGGGGAGGGATAAACGGGTGTGGATTGGCAAGGGATGCAGCAGGACGCGGATTTAAAGTGGGATTGGCTGAAATGAACGATCTTGCATCTGGGACCTCAAGTGCGTCAACAAAGCTTATTCATGGCGGGCTTCGTTATCTTGAACATTATGAGTTCAAGCTTGTTCGTGAAGCATTGAAAGAACGCGAGATCATTTTACGTATGGCTCCACATATTGTGCGTCCTTTGCGTTTTCTTCTTCCTTATCATAAAGAATTGCGCCCTGCTTGGATGTTGCGTTTTGGACTTTTTATTTATGATTATTTAGGGAATTGGAATCAGAAATTATGGCGCAGTAAAACAATTAATTTTTCAAAAAAATTTCGCTCTACACTGAAGAAAGAATATCAGAGAGGTTTTGAATATTCTGATGCAAGAGTAGATGATGCGCGTTTAGTTATTGGCAATGCTCGTGATGCAGAAAAATGGGGCGCTGATATAAAAGTACGAACAGAAGTTCTCTCTTTAAAAAAAGAAGACAATAAATGGCGTATCGTTCTTCAAGACAAGTTAAGTAGCAAAAAATATAGTGTCACAGCTTCTTATGTCGCGAATATGACAGGACCTTGGATTGATCATGTTTTGGCAAGCATATTAGACTATAACGAACATCCACCAGTACGACTTGTTAGAGGTTCTCATATTTTGGTTCCCAAGCTTTATACTCATGATCGTGCTTATATTTTTCAAAATGGTGATGGGCGTATTATATTTGCTATTCCCTATCAAGAAGAATTTACCTTGCTTGGAACAACAGATTGTAATTATCAAGGAGATCCGGCTGACGTTCATATTACTGATACAGAAATTGATTACATTTGTGCAGCAGCCAGTGAATATTTCATACAACCAGTGTTGCCTGAAACAATAGTCTGGTCTTACTCTGGAGTTCGTCCACTCTATGATGATGGAGCTTCAAAAGCACAAGAAATTACGCGCGATTATGTTTTAAAAGAAATGGGAACAGGAACAACACCAAAGATTCTTAATCTTTATGGTGGAAAGATTACAACTTATCGTAAGTTGGCTGAAGATGCGATGAAATTTGTTGAAAAAGCGCTTGGTAAAAAGGGAGCATCATGGACGGCTAAGACAGTACTTCCAGGGGGCGATTTTCCCTATAATCAATTAGATATAATCGAAAATAAGATTGCTCTTTTGATGCCAGATTTAGATGCTTTTACACATCGCAGACTTGCACGCTCCTATGGTACGGAAGCATTAGTGATATTTGCACATGGTAAGGAAAATAGAGGAAAAAATTTTGGACATGGGCTTTATGAAGTAGAAGTAAAATGGTTGATGGAAAAAGAATGGGCTAAAGTATGTGAAGATGTGTTATGGCGTCGTTCAAAACTTGGTCTCCTATTTAATGAGCAAGAGGTTGATACTCTTTCTTCCTATATGCAAAGCCAACAAGAGACTGAATAACCTTTATGATCATTTTATTTTACAGATTTTATCTGCAATATTGTAAAATATTTTCTTCAAGAAATACTGGTGTCAGTCATACATTTTAAAAAGACAATGATTGTCTATACCCTAATTTTAGTTTTTTTTGCAAGAATCATAAAATGGCAAATTAGATAGAATATTTAGGATAAAATTTATCTATCTTATAAAGTGAAATCCAAGAATGTTACCAAGAATTATTCATTGAGAAAAAATGATTTATAATTATATGCGTGTAAAATAAGGATTTTTGTTCTTTCTTGAGGAGAAGATAAAAGCATCTTCTGTAGCGTTTATTTGCACAATAATTTAAAAAAATCTAAAGAAAATTAAATCTATTATGAAAAATTGTACAATGTTTTAGTTTATCGTTTATTATCTTAAACGCTGTGCTAAATCATGTAAGGATAGAGGCTTGATGAGCGTAAGAAGAACTTGTAAATGAGTTTTTTATATTATAGTGAAAATTTTTTTCATGTTTATATACCTAAACAGTAATCTGTGAGAAATGCCATATTGTGTTTTATCATGATTGATTGTAGTAAACCTTTATAACAATTGAAGATAATGGGCTGTTATTATACTCATGATAGTATAAGAGAATAAAATTTTCCGTAAACTAAAATTAAGTATTTTTCTATGTATAAAGAGAGAGCTATAGGGATATGAGAGTAATACCCTCATGACATTTTACAACCTTCCATCGCCTGTAAAATTTGCAGTAGCACCAATGTTGGACTGGACAGACCGACATTGCAGGTTTTTTTATCGTCTTTTAACGAAAAAAGCACTCCTTTATACGGAAATGGTGGTAGCAGATGCTGTCATTCATGGTGTTCGCGAACAATTGTTGGCTTTTAGCGATAAAGAATGTCCAGTTGCATTACAATTAGGGGGGGCGGATCCGAAAAAGTTAGCAGAAGCTGCAAGAATTGCTGAAGATTTTGGCTACAACGAAATAAATCTCAATGTCGGTTGTCCATCGAATCGTGTTCAAGCAGGTGTCTTTGGGGCTTGTTTGATGCTACATCCAGACATTGTGGCAAATGCCGTGGAAGCGATGAAACGAGAAGTTACTATACCAGTAACTGTCAAATGTCGGATTGGAGTGGACGAACAAGATGAAGAGTTGGCGTTAGATCTTTTGGCTAATCAGGTTTGGAATGCTGGATGTGATGCGCTCTGGATACATGCACGCAAGGCATGGCTGCAAGGATTGAGTCCGAAAGAAAATCGCAATATTCCGCCCCTTAATTATGAAAGGGTTTATAGATTAAAACGTAAATATCCTCATAAATTCATTGGAATAAATGGTGGAATTAAATCGATTGATGAGATCAAAGAACACTTAACTTTCTGTGATGCTGTCATGCTTGGTCGCCAAGTTTATCATGATCCAGATTTGTTAAAACATATTGATTTTGAACTCTATGATGAGGCGCAAAATAATCTGAGTGAGAGTGATCTTATTGAGGTTATGTGTGATTATGCTGCTCGACATATTGCATCGGGGGGGCGGCTTTCTCATGTGACTCGTCACATGATTGGTTTATTTCATGGGCGGGGTGGGGCACGTCGATGGAGGCAAATATTATCAAATGATGCGACAAAACCAAATGCAGGTATATGTATTTTAAAAGAAGCTTTTTGTGCTCTCATTTAATAACAGCCTGACAATTAACATATGTTAAAGTTGAGATCCTTTGTGTTTTGATTTCTTTATGATCATTTTGATCCTTTTGATTTTATAAGTTTTTGAAAGTTTGCAACTTTTGTTATAGAAGGAATGTTAGAATTTATATATTAAACAACATGTTAATTGCTCCTATTTAATAGAGAAATAGATTAAGAGCATACTGTAAAAATAGTAATAACATATTGATAATATTTTAAATCTTTCATGTTTGCTATTTGATTAGAAAATAGAATATAGAAATCATTGCTTTCATAATATTTAATGTTTTTAAAGCACTGTTTAAAAAAACAATAAATTATTCATATCCTGTATATATGACGTGATTTTCATAAACATTGTAGATTTTAAAAGGTATCCTTATGACCGCTAGTCCATTTGATGATTTTCGTGCTTTGCTTACAAATTTACCTGTTGCTGATGAGTTTTCTATAATTTTGGCAAAAAAACGGCAAAAAAACTTAATAAAAGAGCAAGGAACATTGGGAAAACTAGGGGATATTGCTGTTTGGTATGCGGGATGGAGGGGGACAGAAAAACCTATCGTAACGCGACCTTTAGTCGCTATTTTTTCTGGAAACCATGGTATAGTAGAAGAAAATGTTACACCATTTCCACAATCTATGACACAAAAGATGGTGCAAAATTTTGCATCGGGTGGAGCTGCTATCAATCAAATTTGTATTGCTTATGATCTTGGATTAAAAATTTTTGATTTAGCATTGGAATATCCAACAATGAATATTACGAAGGATGCCGCAATGGATGAGCGGAGTGCGGCTGCTACAATGGCATTTGGAATGGAATCCATTGCGGGTGGAACAGATCTTTTATGTATTGGAGAAATGGGCATTGGAAACACCACAATAGCTTCAGCTTTATGCTTAGCATTGTTTGGAGGAGAAGTGGAAGAATGGACAGGAAATGGTATGGAATTAGACGATGATTTTTATCAACGTAAAATTTCAGCGGTTAAAACAGCCATTTCTTTACATAAGGATTATTTTAATGATCCTTTTGAGATAATGCGTCGCTTAGGAGGACGTGAAATTGCTGCCATGGTTGGTGCTATTTTAGCAGCAAGAATAGAAAAAATACCCGTTATTTTAGATGGTTTTGTGGCAACAGCAGCTGCAGCGGTCCTTTATAAAATGCATCCAAAAGCTCTTGATCATACCCTTGTTGGACATGTTTCTTCTGAGAAAGCTCATCGTAAACTTTTAAACAAAATTGGCAAAGAACCACTTCTGGATTTGGGGATGCGTCTTGGTGAAGGGACAGGAGCAGCTATAGCAGCTGGTATTGTCAAAGCTGCTGTTTTAACACATGCACAAATGATGATTTTTTAACACGAAAGTTTGAATGCCTAAAAGATAATGAGATGATATAAAAAACTCTTAAGGATTTTGTTCATGCGTTTTGTCGTGTAATTTAATATAATTAAGTGGAAGTTCCGTTGTATATTTAATCTGTTCCATTGCGAAAGAAGATGAGACATCACGGATGTCAATTTTAGAAATTAATTTTTTATAAAAAAGATCATAAGCTTCAATGTTGGGCACAACAACACGCAACAAATAGTCAATATCTCCACTCATTCGATAAAATTCAATGACTTCACGGAATTCTTGTACAATTTTTGAAAAACGCTTAAACCATTCATGACTATGTGTGTTTGTGCGAATAGACACAAAAACAGTGACGTGCGCATTTACTTTTTCTGGAGAAAGAACGGCAACACGACGCTGAATGACGCCATCTTCTTCAAGCTTTTGAATTCTACGCCAACAAGGAGTGGTCGAAAGTCCCACTTTTTTAGCAATATCAGCAACAGAAAGTGTCGCATTTTCTTGCAAAAGATGTAAAATTTTTCGGTCAAGACGATCCATATTTTTTCTCAATATTTTAATTTATAAAAATTTACGCACTAAACGACGCAGATATACAATAAGCTCATCGTTAAACCATGGATTTTTCTGTAACCAAAAAGTATTTCGCCATGATGGATGAGGCAAAGGCATAACATTATAGCCTTGAGGTTGGGGAATGGAAAGAATATTTCTCCAATCACTAACGGTTGCTGAAACAGTTTTATGTTTTAATTCCGTAATATGCCATTTTTGCGCATAACTGCCAATAGCAAGAACAAGCTTTATTTGAGGCATCGCTTGAAATGTCTTTTCATGCCATATTTCTCGACATTCACGTCTCGGTGGTAAATCAGCTTTATTTTTGTCATAACCTGGAAAACAAAATCCCATAGGAACAATAGCAAAAAGAGATCTGTTATAAAATTCTTCTTTCGTTACCCCCAGCCAATCACGCAGCCTTTCGCCAGAGCGATCATTAAAAGGGATAGAAGTTTCATGGACACGCAATCCTGGTGCTTGTCCTGCAATTGCAATCGAAGCCGTATCGGATAAATAAACGATGGGATTTGGTTCGTGAGGAAGAGGAGGAAAATAATGTGGCTGTTGGATACAAACACGACAGGAATAGATTTTTTTTTCAAGTTTAATAATCTGATTACATCGTTTCATTGGTCAATGAAATTAAAAAATATTTTTTTATTCAGTGCGAGGATTTGCTTTGCGCCATTCTCGCGGTCGTTGAAAACTTGATGCCCATATTCCTTTCTTTTTCCTTCTAGCTTCTTGTTCTTCTTTGGGATATTCATAATAACTTACAGCCCAACCATTATGTACAAGCGTCGCGTTGATATTGCTAACTTGTTTTGTTTTACATGTTGCAAGGATACGACGGTATTGGTCTGTTTTATGCCAGAGACATGTAACAGTTTGATTTTCTATTAGTTTTTCTAAATATTTTTTTGCCTCAAGCCCACAAGGGTAGCGTTTCTCCTTTTTTCCACAAAATTGGTGGAGTTCAGGAGCATCAATTCCAGCAAGTCGAATCCTAATTGAAGAAATCATGATAGAATCACCATCAATGATTAGTGCATTTCCTTTAACAGAGTTTTGAGAAAAAATTTTTTCTTTTTGAGGCAACTGCTGGTTCTGCTTAAAATAAATTGACATAACGATAAGAAAGCTAGCAGCGACAAAAATACTGAAACCGGTAATTTTTTTAAAACTTCTTAGATTAAAATGAGAATTTTTTTTCATGAAACCAAGAAACTGCTAACATTATTATAACGCACTCTATTTTAGTATTGCTTATAATTCGTCCAAAATTCCATTTATATGACGAAACAATGTCTCGTTTTAATGAAAAAATCTCGTTAGATAGCACAATAATCAATACTCATGTAGAATATATGTAAGCAACTTAAATAATAAATCAACTTATCCAAATTCGTACAAAACATACAAATTTTAAAGTAAACTTTTTAAACTTAAGGGAACAAAAAACACCCCTCAAAAAATAATTTTGAAGAGCAATATCCCCACATTCTTTTTGGAGTATAAAATCTATCAATTCAATGATAAGTCTATTTATTTAATTTTTGTTTCTTTAAATTCAACGTGCTTTTTTACAACTGGATCATATTTACGCTTGCTCATTTTATCTGTCATTGTACGGCTGTTTTTCTTTGTTACATAGAAAAAACCGGTATCTGCAGTTGATAAAAGCTTGATCTTAATGGTTGCTGCTTTAGCCATAATGTAAGAACCCTATTTATACTGAAAAAATATTATCTTGCTATCAAAACCTATTTTTGATGTCATCAGATTTTCCAGCAACACTACGGATGTTCTCAAAAAAGTCAAGAGCTGATTAATTTTCTTATAAGTTGGACAAACACCAAAGTGACATATAAACTAAAAAAAACAGCTATAGCTATTGAAAAACCGAAAGGATTAAAGATATCCATGGATTTTCCGATAACGGTCGGCCCGATAAGCATACCAATTCCATAGCAAAAAATAAAAGCAGAATTAGCAGCAGCAAGTTCTTGTCCCTTGAGACGTGCCCCTAGATGTGCAAGACCGATTGTATAAAGGCTCGCTGATACACCACCAAGAAGGAACAGATCAAGCATTAGAATCCATGGATATTGAATGATCCATGGTACCATGAAAGTTCCCACAAAACCTAAGATAGCGCAACTTATCAGCGGATAGCGTCGATCTTTGGCATAATCGCTTATAATGCTAATAGGAATTAAGAGGAAAACATTTCCGAGCGCAAGGGCTGCCATAAAGTGTGCTGCTTCATTCTCATTATAACCAATGGATAAACTAAAGGGTGTAATAAGAGTTAATGCGCCCATTTGAATAGCACCGTAAACAAGTACTGCCATCATAGCGCTTGGAACGTGAAAAAGATAACGAAAAAATGGTGTATATTGGCTTTTTTGAAATTCTGGACTTAATTTCCAAGCGGCAAGAATTGGGATAGCAGCTAATATAATAAGACTATAACCAACAGCAAAAGGAATAAATCCTTGTGTTCCCACTTTTGCTAATAGCGTTGGACCTATCGCAAACCCTAATCCTAGGACAATAGCATAAATGGAAAGAACCAAACCACGTCTTTTAGGGGGAGCATAACTGTTGATCCAAAACTCTGACAGGATAAACATAACCGTCATAGTAAAATGTAATATAAACCTTAAAATGAACCAAACCCATATGGATTCGAAAAAATAGAATCCTAAAAAACTTAACGATCCTATGGCCATCATAAATAATATCGTTTTAGAAATGCCTAAGCATAGGGCGATTCGAGAAGTAAAAATAGCTGCAACAATTGTGGCAAATCCACCAACAGTTCCACTATAGCCGATCATACTATTGGAAATACCTTTCTCTGCCATAAGAAGAGAGACAAGTTGTGTTCCTATTCCCAATGCTGTTCCAACGGTGCCAATAGTTACAATAGCTGCAATAATTGCACGCAAAGAATTGTTTTGAGAGTTAAAAGCTTTTTTTTTCATGAGAATGGCTTAAGGTACTTTTGTTTATTTAAACAATAAAAAGATGAGCTGAAATGAAAGGGAGCCAAAACTATTCTTTGCAGTTTTTCTCATTTCTTGAGTATAAAAAACTGCAAGATTTCTATATGGTTATTATAGAGATAGCAATAAAATTTATCCTCTTGTATATTAAAGAAAGAAGATTGTACACATAAAATAATAAAAATATTATATAATATAAGTCATTTCTTAATTTGAAGTTATTCATTCTTTTATTATTCATATTCTATTTAATGGAGGATAAGAAGCTTAATTTTTTCTCCCATAAAAAGTATGCTTTTGTTTTTTAAATTTGTTTTTATGGTAAGATGTCGGTGAAAATTTTATTGGACGAGGTTTTGTTAAGAGTTCAAAGCATAAAGCGCCAGCAAAAGGTTGTACCGTTATAAGTTTTACTTCTACAACATCACTGAGCTGATAGCCTTTATGGCTACGCTGTCCTACAAGAACATGATGGGCTTCATCAAAATGATAATAATCATTTTTAAGTGTAGAAATATGGACAAAACCATCTGTGTTGAGTTTATCAAGTGAGATAAAAAGACCTGCTTTTGTAACTCCGGAAATGCGACCTGTAAAAATACGGCCGATTTTATTCGTTAAATAGTGAGCAACAAGCCGATCAATAGTTTCCCTTTCAGCCATCATTGCACGGCGTTCATATAAAGAAATTTGCGTAGCAATTTCTGCGAGATTTTGTTCTTGTGTATCTGTTAACTGATCATTTCCTAATTTCAGCGTTTTAATGAGTGCTCGATGAATAATAAGATCAGCATAACGGCGGATAGGGGATGTAAAATGTGTATAATTATGTAGGTTTAAACCAAAGTGGCCGATATTTTTGGGATTATACTCAGCTTGAGATTGTGAGCGCAGAATAACTTGGTTGATCAATTCTTTTTGTGGTGTATTCGTCATTTTTGCCAGAATGCTATTAAGGCGCGCTGAGGTAAGTTCGCTTCCGCGGGAGAGTGGTATCCCCAAACTTTGAAGAAAGCTCCGAAGTATTTCTTGCTTAGCAAGAGAAGGTTTTTCATGAATACGATAAATGAGGGGCTGGTGATGTTGTTTTAATGTTTCAGAAGCTGCAATATTGGCTTGTATCATAAACTCTTCAATTAAACGATGCGCTTCTAATTGTGTTTCACTCACAACATCTTTTATGCATCCATTTTGATCAAGAATAATCTTTTTTTCTGCAATTTCTAATTCTAGTGGTTGGCGACGATTTCGCGCAGCTTTAAGGCATGTATAGGCTTCCCATAAGGGTTGCAAAATGCTCTCAAAAAGAGCGGCTGTTTTTTCATTTATATTACCTTCAATTGCCAATTGTACTTCTTGATAAGAAAGCTTGGCTCTTACACGAATCATAGTACGATGAAAACTATGTTTTCGTTTATTACCATTTGCATCAAAAATCATACGAACGGCTAAAGCTGGTCTTTCTTTTCCTTCACGCAGAGAACATAAATCATGAGAAAGGCGCTCAGGTAACATTGGCACAACGGTATCGGGAAAATAAACAGAATTTCCGCGTTTCAAAGCTTCTTTATCTAATGCGCTTCCTGTTTTGATATAGTAAGAAACATCTGCAATGGCCACAATAATAATCCAACCATCATTATTTGCTGGGTCCTTATCCTTGGTTGCATAAACTGCATCATCATGGTCTTTTGCATCTGGTGGATCAATTGTAATAAATGGTAACTGTCGCCAATCTTCACGATTATCCATATTGGCAGCTTTGATATGTTTGACTTGCTCAAGAACACTTTCAGGAAAAATATAAGGAATTCCTTTCGAAAGAAGTGCTATCATTGAGAGTGTTTTTTCACTCTTAATATGCCCTAAAACATTTTTTATTTTTGCGCTCTTTAATCCGTAACCAGTATTTTTTTTAATTTCGACTTCAACGAGATCACCGACTACAATCTTCATTTCTGGAGACATTTCAACAATGAGTTCATTGGTTTTGCGGTCTATAGGATCAAGGCGCCATTGATTATTTTCAAATTTTCTTACAACAGCAAATGCGCTTTTGGGAGATATATCAATTTTACGAATAATTCGTCCCGTATAAGGGGGGCTTGAGCTTTCAGAATTTTTATTTCGAAAAACTTTTACAAGAATATGATCTCCAACACCAATGCTACTTCCTTTTATGTGATGAAAAGAGTGTATTTCAATATTGGGCTTTGGAGAATCTTCCCATTCAAGAGGTTGTGCAATAAAACTCCCATCTTTATCACGTCCGCTAATTTTTACTAAAGTAACAGGGGGTAATTTTCCTTTGTTTATTGCTCTTTTGTGTTGTTTAGATATAAGATTTTGATCCTTCAACTCACGTAATATATCTCTAAGCCAAATACGAGAATCGCCTTTTAAGTTAAAAGCTTTGGCGATTTCTCGTTTACTTGAGTGGTTAGGATTCTCATTTATAAAGGAAAGGATTTCTTCCTTATTGGGAAAATTTTTCCCCTTGAATGTAGAGAGATAATTTATGTTTTTTTTACCTTTAGCCAAAATTTATGTCTCTTTTATTTTTGCTTTTGTTTTAGAAGAAGCTCTTTTTGAAGTTGTTTTTTTACTCGATGCTTTAGCCGATATAAGTTCTAATGCCTCTGCCAGTGTTACACTAATGGGATCTTTATCTTTTGGCAATGTTGCATTAATTTTACCCCAATTGACATAAGGACCATAACGCCCGTTGCGCAC
Organism: Bartonella sp. PS7NMGDW; assembly: GCF_042193585.1. Lineage (NCBI taxonomy): Bacteria > Pseudomonadati > Pseudomonadota > Alphaproteobacteria > Hyphomicrobiales > Bartonellaceae > Bartonella > Bartonella sp. PS7NMGDW. The sequence continues at coordinate 126,576 of NZ_JBHILX010000005.1, read as the reverse complement.
GGTAATAGTTCCTCCTTCGGGATGCTCTCCTAATGTTGCCAATGCTGCAGATGTTGTTCTGCTTTGCTTGGTTTTGTTTTCTTGTTGTTCTGCCAATACTGTAACAGCGCGATTGATACCAATATCAAAAACTTCATCTGCATGAAGAAGGCGTGCAGATTTTCCGTTATGGCTAAGATAGGGACCATATCGTCCAATCGTAGCTGTGATTGTTTTTCCAGTTTCAGGATGAATGCCAATTTCACGGGGAAGGGATAGTAAAGCCAAGGCTTTATCAAGGGTTACATTTTCTGCCTGCCATTCTTTTGGTAGTCCTGCACGCTTAACTTCTTTGCTTTCACCAAGTTGAATATAGGGACCAAACCGGCCATTGCGAAGAGAGATATCTTTTCCTGTTTCAGGGTCAATACCAAGTATAACAGGTTCATCATTGCGTACAGTTTCATTCTCTTCTCCAGTATCTGTACCAAGTTGGCGTGTATACTTACATTCGGGATAATTGGAACAGCCAACAAAAGCACCATAACGACCGAGTTTTAATGATAATTGACCATTTTTACAAAGAGGACAGGAACGCACATCACTTCCATCTTCGCGTTCAGGAAAGGCGAGAGGTGCTAATGTTACATTTAAAACATCAAGAACATTGGTTATACGGAGTTCTTGGATATTGCTAATAGATGCATTAAATCCATCCCAAAAATCTCGCAATACGTCTTTCCAAGAAAGTTTCCCATCAGAGATAAGATCCAGCTTTTCTTCAAGATCTGCTGTGAAACCATATTCTACATAGCGATTAAAAAAATTTTCAAGAAAGGCTGTAACAATTCGTCCCTTAGCATCGGGAATAAGCTTTCGTTTATCAATTACAATATATCCACGGTCACACAATGTCGCCAATGTGGAGGCATAAGTTGAAGGACGACCAATTCCTAACTCCTCAAGCTTTTTAATTAATGAAGCTTCAGAATAACGAGAAGGGGGCTCTGTCGTATGCTGTACAGATTCAACTTTTTCTTTTGTAAGTGCTTCACCAGTGTTTATTTGTGGTAAACGTGTTGTTTCATTTTCTTCATTATTTTCTTCGTCTCGTTGATCGGTGTAGACGGAAATAAAGCCATCAAAGCGAATAACAGATCCTGTTGCTCTTAGATTTGCACGGTTTTCTCCTTGTTGTGCTTCAATTTCAACAGTTGTGCGTTCAATTTCAGCAGAACGCATTTGGCTGGCAATAGCACGCTTCCATATCAGCTCATAGAGCTTTGCTTGATCGCTATCGAGAAAATTACGGACTTGACTAGGATTGCGTTGAAAATCTGTTGGACGGATCGCTTCGTGTGCTTCCTGTGCATTTTTTGCCTTTGTTGAATAAAAACGTGGTTTTTCAGGAATATAGTCTTTACCGAAAGTTTCATGAATAACTTTTCGTGCTGAATCAATAGCCTCTGGTGCTATTTGCACACCATCGGTACGCATATAAGTGATAAGCCCAGCCGTTTCACCATTAATTTCAATGCCTTCATAAAGCTTTTGGGCAATTTGCATAGTGCGAGAAGCTGAAAATCCTAATTTTGAAGAAGCTGCTTGTTGTAGTGTGGAGGTTGTAAATGGAGGAAGAGGATTTCTCTTTGTAGGTTTTGCTTCAACACTGAGTGTATGATATTGGGCTTTCTCCAACATAAAGCGAATTTGGTCTGCTTGTTCTTGAGACTGAATATCAAGCTTGCCTATTTTTCGTTGATTAAACATTGTCAATCTTGCTTGGAAACTATCATTTCGGATGGTTTTTAATTGTGTTGTAACGGACCAATAATCTTCTTTGATAAAATGTTCTATTTCTGCTTCACGATCACAAATAATACGCAAAGCAACTGATTGAACGCGTCCTGCTGAACGTGCACCAGGGAGTTTCCGCCATAAAACAGGTGAAAGTGTAAAACCAACGAGATAATCAAGTGCGCGACGTGCAAGATAAGCATCTACAAGTGATGTATCAATATCACGTGGATTGTTCATAGCATCAAGCACAGACTTTTTGGTGATGGCATTGAAGACAACTCTTTTAATAGGTTTATCTTTTAAAACTTTTTTTTGACGAAGAACATCCAGAATATGCCATGAAATAGCTTCCCCTTCACGATCAGGGTCTGTTGCTAATATAAGGCTATCGGCTTCTTTAACGGCTTTTGCTATTTCATTTAAACGTTTAGCGGCAGCAGAATCTATATCCCATTTCATAGAAAAATCTTGATCCGGTAAAACAGAACCATCTTTTGCAGGCAAATCACGAACATGTCCAAATGATGCAACAACTTTGTATTGAGACCCAAGATATTTATTTATTGTTTTTGCTTTTGCTGGAGATTCAACGATAACGATATTCATAATTTTACCCAAATATTGAAATAAAAAACTTTTTTATAAACGCCTTTTACGCGAATAGCTAATGACAATTGCTTAAGAGCACATAAAAAAATATTAGCCATATAAAAAACATGAATATTGTACAACTTATGATTGTTATTATTAGAATACACCCTATATAGAATTACACGATTTACTTTCCACTGTTATTACAGGAACATACGGCGAAATACTAAGATAACGTCTATTGAGAGGTAGGAGGGGGAAATGCTCAAGGATAGAGGATTATGTTTATAAATCATTTAAAAGTTATCCAATATATTACAGACATGTCTAAGCAAATGAATCAGATGGCGCGTCAGGCGCATAGTCCGCTTTTAGCATTGCTTTTGGATATGGTTGCCAAAGAAGGGCAAAGCATTATTAATAGTGCTGAGGCTCTTGGGGAAGATCAAGATTCGACAATGACACACAACCACCAGAGTGTCGAATAAGCTTTCCAGCAAGGTCGAGTTCTACCAACAAGAGGTAGAGAGTTGGAAGTGGAACACCTGTGTGGGTACTGAGTGTGTCTAAATCGATTGGCGTTGTTGAAAGAGCAGAGAGAACTGCTGCACGTGCTGCATCATCACCTGCTAAAGAGGGGCTGCTGTTTTTTTCATCTGCTAAATTGAAATTCTCCTTTTCAAGTTGTAAAGAGGATGGTTCCTCAAAAAAATTGAGTTGCGAATTTGGAAGCGGTGAAATTAATGGCGTAAGTGTTTCTATGATGTCAGAAGGATGTGTGGTGAGTAGAGCACCGTCCTTGATAAGATTGTTTGTACCAACAGATCTTGGATCAAGTGGTGAACCGGGAATGGCAAAAATTAACCGTCCCATTTCAGCTGCTTGACGTGCGGTAATTAAGGACCCTGAGCGCAGGGCTGCCTCTACAACCAAGAGACCAAGTGATAGAGCTGCAATAATACGGTTTCTTCTTGGAAAATCGATAGCACGCGGCTTCCAAGAAATGGGCATTTCGCTGATGATGGCTCCACCGTTGGCGATAATATCTTCATGCAACTTTTTATTTTCAGGAGGATAGATATGATCAATTCCCCCAGCCATGACTGCAACAGTTCCTGTTTTTAAACTTGCTTGATGCGCAACGCTATCAATTCCACGAGCGAGCCCAGAAATTGTTATAAAGTCTGCTTCTCCGAGAAAACGCGCAAATTGAGCCGTAAGCTTTTTTCCCGCAGCTGAAGCATTTCGAGAACCTATAATTCCAATAGAAGTTTTTTGAAAAATTGAAACATTACCTTTAATAGCAATAAGCGGCGGAGGGGCTTCTGTAACCTTAAGAAAAGCTGGATAATCTGGTTCTCCCATACCGATAAACCGAACACCTAATCTTTTAGCTTTTTGTATTTCTTTTTCTGCATCTTCTAAGCTTGCTATTTTAATAGATACAGAACCACCACCTTTTCTGCTAAGCTCTGGCAACGCTGCCAGAGCAGATTCTGCTGTTTTATAATGATCAATGAGATTGCGAAAACTAACAGCTCCAATATTTTCACTGCGCAACAACCGTAACCAATTTAGACGTTGACGATCAGTGAGCAGGATTCCTTTATTTATCCCCGTTTTGAGTCCCAATCTTACTTTCTTCCCCAATTAATAATCTACCGATATTTGCGTAATGCTTTATATACACAAATATGCTCATCACAATCAGCATAAAATAGAAATAAGGATCGGAAAAGTAAAAAACAAATATCGCAGTTATAACAACAGAAATGAGTGCGGATAATGAAGAATAGCGTGTGAGGAGAAAAATCGTTATCCATACAATAATAAAAATAATTGCTGCAGGCCAATAGATTCCTAAGCAGACCCCTAGATAGGTAGCAACACCTTTGCCACCTTTAAATTTAAGCCATATGGGGAAAAGATGTCCTAAGAAAACAAAAAAACCTGCTAGAGAAACAAGGATACTATTGTCTAGCGGATCACTAAAAAACTTTATAACGAAAACAACGATAGTTCCTTTCAACATATCACAAAGAAGTGTTAGAGCAGCAAGTTTTTTATTTCCTGTTCGTAAAACATTTGTAGCTCCAATATTGCCGGAACCAATTGTTCTCACATCGCCAAGTTTGGCTAATCTCGTTAAAAGAAGACCAAATGGAATCGAGCCAATGAGATAAGATATGAGGAAAATAAACCATGGAGTGGACTGAAAAAATATTTCTGCTTCATTCATTAAGAATCTCATTAAGTTTGTTGATCAAGTTTAAAAACGGTTTTCCCTTTCACAAAGGTCTGGAGCACGCGTCCTTGAAAACGTGCATTCTCAAAAGGGGTATTTTTTGAACGTGAATAGAGATTCTCTTTCGAAACAACCCATGGTTCTTCAAGATCAACCACAATAAGGTCTGCATGAGCACCTTTCTTCAGTGTTCCTGCATTGAGTCCAAAGAGCTTTGCAGGCGCCGTTGACAAAAGTTCAGTTATCCGTAAAAGAGATAGGCTCTCATCATGGTAAAGGCGTAAGGCTGCACTCAATAAAGTCTCCATACCAATAGCGCCAACCGCCGCGTCATTAAATGGTAAATGTTTTGTATCGTTACTCTGAGGATCATGAGAAGAGACAATAACATCTATAGTCCCATCCTTTATTGCTTCAATCATTGCTATACGGTCTTCTTCTGTACGCAATGGGGGCATTAAGCGAAAAGAGGTGCGATATTCACCAATGTCATTTTCATTGAAAGATAAATGATTAATAGATATACCCGCTGAAATTTTCTCACTGCGTTTTTTACCTAAACGAAGTGCATCAGCAGAGAGTGCTGTTGATATTTGAGCGGCATGATAGCGTGTTTGCGTTAATACTGCTAATCGCAGATCCCTTTCAAGTGGGATAACTTCTGCTTCGCGGGGGATGCCAGAAAGACCAAGCCAACTGGCGAGCAGTCCTTCATTCATCACACCTTGTCCTGTAAGATCTTTATCTTGCGTTTCATGCATCAATGGAACATCAAAATCACGCGCATAAGTCATTGCACGTCGCATAACAGATGAACTTTGAAGCGTTTTTTTTCCTTCACAAAAGGCAACAGCTCCTGCAGCTTTTAGTAAGCCGAATTCCGCTATTTGCTGTCCGTTGAAACCTTGTGTGATCGCAGCAACGGGATAAATATTGACCGATGACTTTTCTTGTACTGTATGCCTAATAAATTCAACAAGTGCCACATTATCAATGATTGGACGCGTATCTGGCATCATGAGGAAAGAAGTAATACCACCTGCGGCGGCGGATTGACTTGTTGATGCGATTGTTTCACAGTGTTCATTTCCTAATTCTCCAACAAAAACGCGCGCATCAACAAGGCCAGGGAGAATTGCTTTGTTTTGTGCGTTAACAATTTCTGCTTCTTCTGGGAAACCCTGATTCAGAGCTTCTTTTCCAGCAGCTATAATCCGTCCATTTTCAACAATAACTGTACCAATTTCATCGATTGCGCGCGAAGGATCAATAATACGAGCATTTTGAAAAACAATTGGTTTTATCATTTTTTTTCTCCACTGATCTTTGCGCGTGAATCTAATAAAGCCTCCATGACCGCCATACGCACTGCAATTCCCATTTCTACTTGTGTATGAATCATACTTTGTGGTCCATCTGCTATGTCAGATGCAATCTCTACACCACGGTTTATTGGTCCAGGATGCAGAATAATGGAATCATTTTTGGCATAGGCTAAATTTTCTTTATGTAAGCCAAAATAATGGAAATATTCATGCGTAGAGGGAATAAAAGAACCTGTCATCCGTTCATGCTGTAAGCGCAACATCATGATAACGTCAGCATTTTTAAGACCTTCTTTCATCGTGTTAAAAACCTCAACACTCATATGAGCGATTTCTGCGGGCAAGAGTGTTGAGGGAGCAACAACACGAACACGAGCACCCAAAGCATTGAGACTCAGGATATTGGAACGGGCAACACGTGAGTGTAAGATATCTCCACAAATCGCAACAGTTAATCCTTCAATACGACCTTTTGCTCTTTTAATGGTTAGAGCGTCTAATAAAGCCTGTGTTGGATGTTCATGAGCACCATCACCTGCATTAATGACACAACAATCAACTTTTTGCGCTAATAAAGCTGCCGCTCCTGCACTGTTATGGCGAAAAACCAGTATATCCGGCTTCATCGCATTGAGAGTTGTAGCTGTATCAAGTAATGTTTCTCCTTTTTTTACAGATGAGTTGCCGATCGCAAGACTCATCACGTGTGCACCTAGCCTTTTACCCGCTAATTCAAAAGAAGATTGTGTTCGCGTAGAGGCTTCAAAAAAGAGATTAATTTGAGTCCGTCCATGCAAAGTAGATTTTATTTTATCAATTTTGTTAGAAAGGATAACATTTGCTTCTGCACGATCAAGCAATGTATTAAGATCTTGTACACTTAGATCTTTAATAGCTAAAAGATGTTGATGAGGGAAAAGTGGAAAAAAATTATCTTGAATCATAGCATTCTTCTTTATCTCTCTCTAAACAGGTTAAACAAGCATTTGTTTGAATATGATAAATGTTTCTTAACTCTAAAAAGACAAATAGTCTATGATATGAATGGTTTGAATGTAGGAATATACCTATGAGTGCTGTATCTGCGCAAAATAATCGTCGAAAAAATACATTTCTTAGCGATACGCTTATGTTTCGTATTGCCTCTACTTTGCCTAAGTTTTTGTTAGCAAGCTTTGAAGAAATAGGAGATTTTGCAGCGAGTCGAGAAGCATGGAAACTCTCTTGCTTGGCGAATCATTATAAGCCTTTATTGTGTTATAACGATGAATGGGGGCAACCAACGGAAAAATTAGAGATCCATTCTTCCTATCAAGCTCTTCAGCAATATTCTAGACAAGCAGGTTTGGTTACCTCGCTTTGGGAAAATACGAGCTCAGAAAATGGAGTACGCTATCAAGCGCGTGCGATTCGTTTAGCTTTATCTGCCGGTTTAGAAACAGGGCATTTGAATGAAGTTATCATAACGAGTGCAGCTATTGCTGTTTTAATTAGTGATATAGAGCTCTTCAAAAAATGGCAAAATGTACTTTTATCACGCCAATATGATTCCTCATCAAAGCCTATTCATCATAAAAAGGCTGCTTCTCTAACTTGTGCATTTGATGATATTGAAAAATACGCTTTTAATTTTCCAAGTGTTAAGAAGATTTCTTTCGATGAAAGTATGGAACGTGATCTATATCGTTTAAATGTTGTAAAAACCAATGTTATTAATCCTACCGCTGATGGATATCTTGTTAGTGCAGATTTAAATGGCCATTTAAGTTGTTTTTTTATTCCACGCATACAAGAAAATGGCGCATTAAATGGATTTATATCGATTCGTCATTTAATTCAGCGTTCTGGAGAACTTTTAACACCAGAGGGCGTTGTTGATTTCCAAGGCAGTTATGGTTGGCTTTTGGGAAATGCTGGAGAAGGGCTTAAAGTTATTAAAGATATCGAGACGATGATGCGTTTCGATCAATCGGTCATATCGGCAGGTGTTTTGCGAGCGGCTCTTCAATTTGGCATAGATTTTTTCCGGAAAAAAATGCCCAATCAACCTTTACCACCACTGACAGAACGTATTTTTGCAGATATTGCATTAGATATAGCTGCTTCACAGGCATTGGTTTTGCGTTTAGCGAGAGCATTTGACAATGCAGCAAATGACCGTTCTGAAGCAGCTTTTGCCCGCATTATGACACCTATTATTGCTTATCACGTAAGTCAATTGGTTGTGCCTATTATTGGCGAAATTATTGCACAACTTGGTATTGAAAGTTTTATAGAGAATAACCCATTATCACAAATGTTGCATAATGGGCCTGCACGAATTGTGAGAAATAGTTCTGCTAATCAATTGGTAAAGGATGCCATTCTTATTGCTGAAAAAGCACCAGGACTGTTTCAGAAATTGTTAGAAAAAATTGCTCTTGATATTGGACCAGCGGGACCACGAGCAATTGAAATTATTAAGTCAGCAGGTGATATGGCATCAGCAAATGAAGGTGCAGGAAGGTTTTTTGTCGAACAGGTAGCCTATGCAGCTGCAGCTGCAGCATTACGTTCTACAGACATAGAACATGTTGCAAATGCTTATATGGAAAGCCGTCTTGGGGGACAGTGGAGATCTTCCTACGGGATGCTCATTGCACGATATAATGCAGGGCATTTGCTCAATGTCCTCTATCCTTCCATATGATGAAAGTTTTGAATTCTATTAAGAGCACCTTGCAATATAAAAGCAGCGGCTGCCGAATCAATTCGGTTTGCTCTTTTAGCGCGCGATACATTCATTTCTAGAAGAGAACGTTCTGCTGCAATTGTTGACAAACGTTCGTCCCAAAAAACAAATGGAATTTTTGTATAAGCTTTCATATTGCTCACGAAAGCTCTGGTTGCTTGAACACGAGAACCGCTGCTTCCATTCATGTTAAGGGGTAAGCCAATGATAATAACGCCTACATTTTCACGGTCAAAAGTTTTAATAAGTGTGTAAGCATCTTCTGTAAATTTTTTTCGTTGTAGTACAGGACGCGGATTTGAGACAGTCAGCCCCATATCAGAAATCGCAATTCCGATAGTTTTTGTCCCTAAATCTAAGCCTGCTATTGTTTGTCCAGGCAAAAGATGTGTCATAACTTCGTTTATATTAATAACGGTCATAAGGGTATAATGCGTTTTTTAATGTTTCATATCTAATAGTTATTTCTTCATTCATGTTATCTAATATTCTTGCGCTTGCAAGCTCAGCCTTGTATAGCCAGAATAAAGATTAATAAAAACAGAAAGGCGTAAGTAGTATGTCTGTTGATCAAGAGACCGTCAAGCGGGTCGCACATTTAGCGCGGATTGCTATCCACGATGATGAGATAGAACCTGTGACAAAAAAATTCAATGCTATTTTAGGTTTTGTAGAGCAATTGAATGAAGTTGATGTCAGTGGAGTTGAGCCATTAACATCTGTGATGCCGATGACTCTACGAATGCGTGAAGATAGTGTTACAGATGGCGATAAAGCAGCAGATATTGTAGCCAATGCCCCTGTTACAGAAGAAAATTTTTTTCTTGTCTCAAAAATTGTTGAGTAACTTTTTATATTTTTGAAATTTGAGAACCAATATGACTGATTTAACAACCCTCACAATTGCGCAAGCTCGTGATTCTCTAACAAAGAAAAATCTCAAAGCAACAGAATTAACGGAAGCTTATTTACAAGCAATAGAATCAGCTAATCCAATTTTGAATGCTTATGTAACAATAACAGCAGAACAGGCAATGAAAATGGCTGCTGAATCAGATAGTCGCTTAGCGAGAGGGCAGGGAGGGCTTTTAGAAGGAATTCCTTTGGGGATTAAAGATCTTTTTGCAACCTATGGTGTTCATACTCAAGCCTGTTCACATATCCTTGATGGTTTTAAACCGCATTATGAATCAACTGTCACGGCTAATTTATGGCAAGACGGTGCTGTAATGTTAGGAAAACTTAATATGGATGAGTTTGCTATGGGCTCATCCAACGAAACATCATATTATGGTCCCGTTATTAATCCCTGGAGAAAAAAAGGCTCGAATGAAAAACTCGTACCCGGTGGTTCTTCAGGAGGATCTGCTGCTGCTGTTGCTGCACAAATTTGCGCTGGTGCAACTGCAACCGATACAGGTGGCTCAATACGTCAACCAGCAGCTTTTACTGGAACTGTAGGAATAAAGCCAACTTATGGACGTTGTTCACGGTGGGGTGTTGTTGCATTTGCTTCATCTCTTGATCAAGCTGGACCTGTTGCCAGAGATGTTCGTGATTGTGCTATCTTACTAAGATCAATGGCCTCTTTTGATGAAAAAGATTCTACTTCCGTGAAATTACCAGTTCCTGATTATGAAAGTTATCTTGGTCAATCAATTAAAGGAATGAAAATTGGTATTCCAAAAGAATATCATATGGATGGAATGTCTCCAGAAATTATTGAGCTTTGGCAAAAAGGCATAAGTTGGTTAAAGGAAGCAGGAACTGAGATTAAGAACATTTCTTTGCCCCATACAAAATATGCTCTACCTTCTTATTATATTATAGCTCCTGCAGAAGCCTCTTCTAATTTAGCACGTTATGATGGTGTGCGTTTTGGTCTACGCGTGCCTGGAAAAGACATCATTGAGATGTATGAAAACACGCGCTCTGTTGGTTTTGGTGATGAAGTCAAGCGACGTATTTTGGTTGGGACTTATGTTCTTTCATCTGGTTATTATGATGCCTGTTATCTAAGAGCTCAAAAAGTAAGAACACTCGTAAAACGAGATTTTGATCAATGTTTTGCTTCAGGCATTGATGCTATTCTGACACCAGCAACACTAACACCTGCCTTTGGTATAGCTGATGAAAAAATAAAAAATGATGCTGTAGCAATGTATCTTAATGATATTTTTACGGTACCAGTTAATATGGCTGGTTTACCAGGAATCTCTGTTCCTGCAGGTCTGTCATCAAATGGTTTGCCTCTAGGATTGCAATTGATTGGTAAACCTTTTGCTGAAGAAGTCATTTTTCAGATAGCACACATTATTGAAAAAGAAGCAGGGATATTCAGTGCAGAAAAATGGTGGATGTAATAATCGAACTTCACAAAGGAGCATTTCTCATTGAGGATGAGAAATGCTTTTTTAAAAGGTGGAGGGATGAGCTATATTTCCTCAATTCGTAGTCTTTATCCACCAAGATAGGCTTCTTTAACACGTGAATCGGAGAGCATAGTTTTACCTTCACCGTGAAATAAAATATGTCCTACCTCTAAAATATAAGCATAGTCAGCTATAGAAAGCGCAGCAAATGCATTTTGTTCAATAAGAAGAACAGTTTTTCCCATCTCATTAATTTTTCGAATAATTGAAAAAATTTCTCGAACGAGAAGCGGTGCCAACCCCAACGATGGTTCATCTAATATGACCATATCAGGATTGCTCATGAGTGCACGGCCCACAGCAACCATCTGTTGTTCACCACCTGACATTGTTCCTCCTAACTGTTTTGCTCTTTCACGTAGACGCGGGAAAAGATCAAATATCCATTCAATATCACGGGAAATTCCCTGCTTATCGTGACGAATATAAGCGCCTAGATGAAGATTCTCTAAAACAGTGAGATGGGGCATGATACGGCGTCCTTCAGGACTTAGAGCAATACCTAATCGCAAAATCTCTTCTGGTGATTTTTTAATAATAGATTTGCCATTATAGGTAATTTTTCCATAAACAGAGCGATTAAGTCCTGTAATAGAACGTACGATACTGCTTTTTCCTGCACCATTGGCTCCAATTAAAGTGACAATACTTCCCCGCTTTATGGACATAGAAAGATTTTGGACAGCTTTAATGGCGCCATAATGAACGTAAAGATTTTTTATTTTAAGAATATCCATAAACATCTCCGCCAAGATAAGCTTCAATAACTTTAGGGTTATTACGAATTTCATCTGGTGTACCATTGGCAATGCAACAGCCATATTCCATAACCAAAATATGTTGACAAAGCCCCATAACCACTTTCATATCGTGCTCAATAAGAAGAATTGTAAGATCAAAGTCTTTTTGCACTTTTGCTATGAATTTTCTAAGATCTTCACTTTCTTGTGGATTCATGCCAGCAACAGGTTCATCAAGAAGAAGCAATTTGGGCTTTGTGGCTAACGCGCGTGCAATTTCTAGACGTCGTTGCACACCATAAGGTAAAGCTGTTGCCGATTGATCAGCAAGGTGATCAAGTTGTAGCTGCTCAAGGAGTTCTAAGGAATTTTTATAAACTTCCTTCTTTTCTTTCATTGCCTTTGAAAAAAATAGAGCTGAAGAAAACCAAGGATATTTTTGTCGAACATGCGCTCCTACCATAACATTCTGCAAAACCGTTAACCCTGAGAAAAGACGAATATTTTGAAATGTTCTGGCAATATGGCGTCTACAGATAATATAAGGAGGCGCTCCAGAAATTTTTTGCTCATCAAAAAGAATGATGCCGCTTGTAGGAGCATAAAATCCAGAAATCATATTGAAAACTGTTGTTTTTCCAGCACCATTGGGACCAATTAATCCAGTAATACTTCCTCGTTTAATTGCCATATTAATATTATTTACAGCAACTAATCCGCCAAAACGCATTATAATATTATTGAGTGAAAGGATGGTGTCGTTCATAGCTTTCCCTCAGTATTAGAAAGCTTTTTGCGTGTCAAAAAGCTATAAATTCCATTCCATGAGAATTCTCGTTGTCCCATCAACCCTTTTCTCCAAAACAAGATAATTACCAGCAATAAAAGAGAAAAAACAACCATGCGAAGTCCTGGTGTTTCTGGAATATGTATAAAACCTAAGTCAAATGGACTTTCAATAATACGAAGCCATTCAAGCATAACTGTAATAATAATGCTGCCAATAATACTTCCTGTAATTGAACCGAGACCACCAGCAACTACAATCATCAAAATATTAAAAGTTAGAAGAAAATTAAACATTTTGGGATCAATGGTTGAAATAAGAGCAGCCATTAATGCTCCACCTATACCTGCAAAAAACGCTCCAACAGTAAAAGAAAAACTACGGTAGAAAAAAGCGTTAATTCCCATAGTTTTCGCAGCAATTTCATCATCACGAATGGCACGTAATACGTTACCAGTATTGCTTTGCAGTAAAAGGACAATAAAGAGAACTGTAAATGCTAACCAACCATAGTTCCACCATAATGTTGCATTTTGAGGTATTCCCTTGATACCTAAAGAGCCATTTGTAAGCGATGTTGCGTTCGTAATGACAATGCGAATAATTTCTGCAAAACCCAATGTTGCAATTCCAAGATAATCACCACCAAGACGTAATATTGGTAAAGCAATCAATAAACCTACAACTGCAGCACATATACCACTTATAACAACAGCGACAAAAAAAGGTAATTGCAGATGATACAATGGTTCAGCGATAGGCTCCAGAATCCACATCATTTCTTTTTGTTCAGGGGAAAGAAGTAAAATTGCGCAAACATAAGCGCCAATAGCCATAAATCCAGCATGTCCAAGAGAAAACATACCTGTGAAACCGTAAATCAAATTAAGCGAAATTGCCAATATCGCATTAATAGCAATCAGATTTATGACACGAAGCGTATAGTCATTAAAATGGCTATCAGCATAAAATAAAAAACCTATGAGAACTAAAACACTTATACAAGATAAAACAGTTGTCACTGACTTTGCCATTAGATCTTCTCCTGACTTTTTTTACCCATTAATCCTGTGGGCAATATCAATAAAATCAGAATCAATAAAATGAAAGCGAAGGCATCTCGATATCCAGATAGCGCGGGGAAAAATGCGATAATCATAATTTCAATAAATCCTAATAACAATCCTCCCAACATTGCTCCTGGTATCGAACCAATACCTCCGATAACAGCAGCGATAAATGCTTTGAGACCAGGAAGAACGCCCATATAAGGCTGAATTTGAGGATAACGTAAAGACCACATAATACCTGCTATAGCGGCAAGAGCTGAGCCTATTCCAAATGTAAATGCAATAACTTTATTGACAGACACACCCATCAAACGCGTCGTTTCAATATCATGGGAGATTGCACGCATAGCAAGACCCGGTTTTGTTTTATGGATAATCCATAACAGTAAAACAATAAGAATCAATGACACAACGGGAACGATCAGAGACATGGGAGCAATTCTAATGATACCATCTGCTCCTGATCCTAAATGCCATAAAAATGGTGTTACAAGAAAATCTGGTTGTTTTACACCTTTTGGAACACCACTAAAGAGTACAGTAGAAAGATTTTCAATAAAAAAAGAAACACCAATTGCACCGATAAGTGCCGAGATACGCGGAGCATGGCGTAGAGGTTTATAGGCAAGTTGATCAACAACAATACCCACTGCACTTGTAATAAAAATAGAAAAACAAAGAGCTAAAACCCAAATCGGGGTAAAAGCTTGTGGAGAAATTTTAAAATAATAAACAAAACCTAACGCAAGGATTAAAAAAACAGCAATCCAATAAATTGAAGGGCGCTTTTTAAACCCTATAAAGACCGAATAATAAATAAGAGCCGCGAGAAACAAAAGAAGGAGTGCTGCCCAAGCAGGCATAAAGCTAATTGTGGAAAAGAAAACAAAATATGCTCCCAGCATGAAGATATCACCGTGAGCAAAATTAATGAGTCTCAGTATACCGTAGACCATGGTGTAACCAATAGCGATAAGCCCATAAAGAGATCCCAATGCCAGTGCATTAAAAAAATACTGGATGAACATTTCAGTGCTCATCTCTCATCCTTCCACATTTGTTAATTTACATAGGATAACAAGAAATTTCTAAGTTTTTGGTTGAGAAAAAGATCCTCAACCAATTCTTGCATTTTAATAAGTAAAACTTTTTAATTAAAAAGCAGGTTTAACCTCTTCTAAATAAACACGTTTTCCATCCTGTATTTTAATGATACCAATAGGAATCTTAGGGTTATGATTTTCATCCATTGACATATCACCGAAGGGGGTTTGAAAATCTTTTAATTTGCTAAGAGCGATAGTAATTTTTTCACGATCAGCGCTACCAGCATTTTCAATAGCCTTCATGAACATCATATAACTCGTATATCCCAAAACAGAATTGATATTCGGCTCTTGGTCAGGATACTCTTTTTTCCATTCTGCTGTGAATTCTTGCGCAGCTACTGACATATTTGGCATATCCTCACTATAGGGAAGTGTCGTATGTAAGAAACCTTCTGAAGCTTTTCCTGCAATCGCAATGGTTTCTGGATTATCCATAGCATCTCCACCCATAATTTGAAACTTTGCTCCTAATTCTCGCGCTTGTTTCATAATGATAGCACCCTCAGAAAAGTAAGATGGAATGAATAAGATGTCAGGTTTTTGCGCGATAATTTGCGTAAGAACAGCTGAAAAATCCTGATCGCCGGAATTATAGTTTAAATTTGAGACAACTTCACCACCTAATTTTTTGAAAGCACGCATAAAGTAGCTTGCAAGACCAATGGCATAATCGTTTGAAATATCTTTGAGGATAGCTGCTTTTTTTGCGTGTAAAGTTTGACTTATATAAGTCGCGATTCCCACCCCTTGATAGGAATCAATAAAACAAGCGCGGAAATAATATTTTTTACCCTGTGTAACAAGAGGACTCGTTGAGGAAGTGGCAATGGTTGGAGTCTTTGCTTTTTCAGATATTTCACCACCTGCCAACGAAAGTGAGGAACCATAGCTACCAATGATTCCACTTACTTTTTCACTTGCTGTTAAACGCATAACAGCATTAGCCGCTTCTACTTTATCAGACTTATTATCAATAATAACAAGTTCCACTTTACGTCCTAAAATTTCTGGAATTTTTTTATGGGCTAATTCTATACCTCTAATTTCAAGCTGACCTCCAAATGCATTTTGACCACTTAATGGAAGATAAACACCAATTTTGATAGGTTCACTTGCATAAACATTTGCTGTAAATGCCATGAATGCTGTGATTGTCGTAAGGATTTTTTTCAATTGCATTGCGCATTTTCCTTAATTGAATTGTTGTTTTTTCACCTTATATTGAACTTCTTCATCATGCAAGTTACACATTTATGAAAATATCATTATGTAAAAAAACCTTTCATATAACCTCTTTTGTAGGGCACTCCTTGTAAGATATGTAAAGCTTACAATCAAATAGTTTTATAAATATTCATGTTGATATTCTCTGACATTAACATAGAAGATACGACAATATGGGGAAATCTTATCTTGGGGCTTGCGTGTTGATACAAGAGCAATGTTTACTTAAACCTAGAGAATCAATATCGTACAATTTATAAGCTACAGGATCACGTTATTATGACGAGTAAGGATGCATTAAAAGATTGTCCCCTATCTGAAGATAGTATAGGTGCTTGTGGGGAGATTATCGAAATCAGTGGTGTCATTAAGTGGTTTGATGGTAGTAAGGGATATGGATTTATTGTACCTGATTTACCTCATTTCCCCGATATATTATTGCATGTTACGGTAATGCGAAGAGATGGTTTTCAAACAGCTTTGGAGGGAGCTAAAGTTATTTGTGCTGTGGAAAAAACTGAAAGAGGGTTAAAGTGCGTTCAGGTGAAATCCATAGATTGTTCTTCAGCAATTCATCCATCAGAAGTTCCAGCCCGTACCCATGTTGTTGTTACTCCAGAAAGTGGACTAGAACGTGCAATTGTTAAATGGTTTAATCGTGACAAAGGATATGGTTTTCTTAGTCGTGGGCAAGGAACAGAAGATATTTTTATTCATATGGAAACGTTGCGCCGTTTTGGTTTAGCAGAGCTTCGTTCTGGCCAAGTTGTTCTTGTACGTTTTGGTAAAGGAGAAAAAGGTTTAATGACAGCAGAGATTTATCCGGATATAGGCATTCCTTTAGCGACACATTGAATTTCACGAATGAAAACAGTATGTTTTCTATGTTTTTAAAGGTGGTTATTCCGTAAATTGCTATAGGGTAGATTTTTAAAGAGAATATGACTCTAGTGAATCCATAAACCAAATGGAGAAAGTTGCGCATATTACGTTGAAAGAAAATAGAAAACAACAAGGAAGCAATCCTCTTATTTTTTTGACTTTTAAACTCTGGTACTTTTTATTTTAGAAACAAAATTTTAAATTTTTCTGTGGTGGAGACAAGAATGTTAAAGCCTTTTAAAAAGGGGTATATTGTTTTACTGGTAATGCTTTTTATGTTAGAAATGCGTGTTGTTGTAGCAAAAAAGCCCATAGAAATTCCTGTTCATCCGATTCCTTTAGAAATACATACAAAGCAAGGTACGGTTTTTTATAAGGTAGAGGTTGCTTTTACGCCGTCTCAAGCAGCAGCTGGTTTAATGTATCGGACTGATTTTCCACGCGATCGTGCAATGCTCTTTAAGCCGCTAAAAAGTTCTCAATCGGGAGATGAACAGAAAATTTTTATGTGGATGGCAAATACGCCTTTACCTTTAGATATGATTTTCTTAAACTCTGAGGGAATTATTGTATCGATTATTGAAAACACTTCTCCATTTTCGACAAATACCATTTCATCAGAAGTTCCTGCAGCTTTTGCACTTGAGATCAACGCTGGTGAAGTTTCTGAAAAAAAGATACAAAAAGGGCAACGTGTTATTCATCCTGTACTTTGTGGGAAGTGCAATAAAAAATGACCGCTGAAGATATTCGTTTTTTTGAATATAATGGTTTGCGATTTGCTTATCGAGAAGAAGGGCAGGGCGCACCTGTTTTGTTGATCCATGGTTTTGGATCTTCTGCACGAGTGAATTGGTATGCAACAGGTTGGTTTCGCATTCTCACTGAAGCAGGATATCGTGTTATTGCTCTTGATAATCGCGGTCACGGAGATTCAGTTAAAAGTTATGATCCTGTCTTTTATACACCTCAAGCTATGGCTGGTGACGCAATAAAGTTACTACAGCATTTAGAGATATCTAAAGCCCATGTTATGGGATATTCTATGGGGGCTCGTATTAGTGCTTTCATGGCTCTTTTGCATCCAACATATGTACACAGTGTTATTTTTGGTGGTTTAGGTATTGGTATGGTAACGGGAGCGGGAAATTGGGAGCCTGTTGCTGAGGCACTTTTAGCAGAAGATATTTCTACCATTACCAATACGCGCGGTTTAATGTTCCGTAAATTTGCAGATCAAACGAAAAGCGATAGGCGTGCTCTTGCTGCTTGTATCATTACATCAAAACAGGAGTTAACGGCGTCTGAAGTTTACAAAATTAAGCAACCTGCACTTGTTGCCGTTGGTTCATTAGATGAAATTGGCGGTGCTGCAGAGCCATTAGCAGCTTTATTGCCTTGTGGTGAAGCTTTATCAATTCCTGGTCGAGATCATATGCTTGCTGTAGGCGATAAAGTTTATAAAAAAGGTGTTATAGATTTTCTTTCTCGTTATCCTATAAGATAAGCATTCTTCATAGTTTTTAGCATTTACAAAAATACTCAGTATTTTTATCTCGTATAAATTGAAAAAAGCTTATTTAAAAATTTTTCTGTTGTGACATAAGTTTTATAAAAAACGGGAAGAAAAATAAACTCTTATTAGCTTATTTTGTATATTTTTTAGAGATGTAATTTTTCTAAGGTTAGATAATTATACTTTAAAAGTTATTAAAAAGAATTATTTTTGAATGATGTAATAATATTTTTTGCTAAAAAATGTAGTTTTAAATAAAAAAAATATTGTTATTTTTATTTTTTATAAAAGGAAAAAATTAGAAATTATTGATCAATTTTTCTTACGAATATGCATTCTAAACGCAGATGCTAAAATTGGAAATAAAGTAAAATTATTAAAAATATACAGTTTTTTGCCATTTTTTAATCTATACGGGTATATTTAATAATGATAGACCTTTTGTAAAATTTCTTTATGAATGTATAAAGAACGTTGTAGATATATGTAATATTAAGTAAATGCTTAGATTAAGATTTTTTACTGACTTTACAGAATCATGGGAGTGTCTTATTTGCGCGACACGCAATTATTTTAGTCGTTTCAAAAAAACAGGAGAGCATAGTGAATGCTGATGAAATAAAAAAACTTGATAATTATTTAAAAAATATATTCCAAAACTCAGCATTGCAAGTCAGAGCACGGCCTAAAAAGAGTGATTCTTGTGAGGTTTATGTGGGAGATGAGTTTTTAGGCATTATCTATCGAGATGAAGATGAAGATGAGCTCTCCTATAATTTCTCAATGGCTATATTAGATATTGATTTAGAAAAATGATTCGTTATTCATAGTTAAATGAATCTTTTTATCCCATAAGATTTATATAAGTTTTAACGCTTTAAAGCTCGTATGGTTATTTCGTGCAATAATAAGATGGTCATGGATAATAATGCCTAATGCATTTGCTGCATCTTTTAATCTATATGTCATTGTTATATCTGCATCAGAGGGGGTGGAATCGCCAGAGGGGTGATTGTGGACTAAGATAAGTCCTGATGCAGATAACTCTAAAGCTCGAGAAATAACTTCACGAGGATAAACAGGTGTATGATCAATGGTTCCAGTTTGTTGCACCTCATCAGCAAGTAAGCCGTTTTTCTTATCAAGAAACAAAATACGAAATTGTTCACGTGTTTCGTGAGCCATAACAGCTTTACAATAAGCTAACACTTTATCCCATGATGAAAAGATATCGCGTTTAAACAATTGCGCACGAGCAAGACGTCCAGCAACATCTGAAATAATTTTTAAATCAATTGCAGTGGCAGGACCACATCCTGGAATTTCTTGAAGTCGGTGAATATCTGCTCCCAACACATCAGCTAATGAACCAAAGCGCGCTATCAAATTTTTAGCTATGGGTTTTGTGTTTGCACGGGGTATTGTGCGAAAAAGCAATAATTCAAGATATTCATAATCTTCGATTGCATTTCCTTTTGACTTTAAATAGCGCTTCCGAAGACGCTCACGATGTCCTTGATAATGTTTATGAAGCTGTGCGTTTTTCTGAGGCTCTTCACTTTTTCTTTCTGATACTGGGGTGAGTGGAGAACTCGATGTTAATGCAAAGTGATTACTTTGAGTATCTTCCTTTTGATTTAATTTTTTAGCCATAACATCTCTACATTGCGTTAGGTATGCGAATTTGGAATATAAAAAATATTTTTAGGAGATTGTGTAAATATTTCATACCCTTCATTTGTAACACCAATTGTATGTTCGTATTGTGCTGTCAGAGAACGGTCACGGGTAACAGCAGTCCAACCGTCAGATAAAATCTTAACTTGTGGTTTACCAAGGTTAATCATAGGCTCAATTGTAAACATCATACCTTGTTTTAATTCTATTCCTTCTCCAGGATTTCCATAATGGAGGATATTGGGTGCATCATGAAAAAGCTGGCCGATACCATGTCCGCAAAAATCTCTCACAATTGAACAGCGTTCAGATTCTGCATACTGTTGAATGGCTGCCCCAATATCACCTGTCGTTGCTCCAGGCTTAACGACAGCGATTCCTTTCATAAGACTTTCATAGGTTATTTTTAGCAAGCGTTCTGCTGCACGTCTAATTTTTCCAACAGGATACATTCGGCTTGAATCTCCATGCCAACCATCAAGGATAAAGGTTACATCCACATTTACAATATCGCCTTCTTGCAAAGGTCTTTTATTGGGGATACCATGACAGACAACGTGATTGATAGATGTGCAGCATGAATGGCTGTATCCATGATAATTTAGATCAGCAGGAAGTGCTCCTCTACTAGCACCAAAAATAAATACAAAATCATCTATTTCTTGCGTAGTAACGCCCGGCTTAATAATATCCGTAAGCGCATCAAGGCATTCTGCAGCAATACGACCAACTTCACGCATTTTAGCAAAAGCATAATCATCGAAAATGCGGATTTTTCCATTAAATTTTAAAGGGATTTTATTATATTCGATATACTCAGTCATTGTTTTTTCTGTTTTCTATTTTTACTCTCTGAATCGGAAAAATGCCTTCTACACTTACGTGACACTTTACAGCATAACATTCTACTCCTGATTTTAATGCTAAATCAAATTTACGTCCATAGAGTGGATCAAGATCATGACAGATTGTAAAAGCTGCGCAATCTTCTCGTTGAATAATATAAAGCATAGCAGCTCTTTTTCCTTGTTGTACAACTCCTATGAGCTCATCAAGGTGACGTGCTCCACGTTTTGTTTTACTATCAGGAAATTCTGCTAATCCTTTTTGACGAATAAAATGAACATTTTTGACTTCTAGGTAACAGTCAGGAAGAATGTCATCACGTAAAAGAAAGTCAATTCGTGATTGTGTTCCATAGCGTTGTTCTTTTAAAATTGTTTTATATCCACTTAATTCTGGTAGTAATCCGTTTTGAATTGCTTCTAATGCAAGTTTATTGGGTAAAGCAGTATTAATGCCAACCAAAGTATTATCGGCTTCAATAATTTCTAATTGATAGGCATATTTTCGTTTGATGTTATTATGATATGAAAGCCAGATATTGGAGTTGAAAGCTGTTAATCCAAGCATTGATCCTGTATTAGGTACAGACACGGTGAGGACATGCTGATCATCTTGTTGAACATCCGCAAGGAAACGTTTATAACGACGGATAAGCTTTGCAGGAAAAAGTTTGGGAATAAAGTGCATATCCCTTTTTTAGGATTTATGATTTCATAATTCAACTGAGATTATGATTTGTAGGAGCTATTCCTTATAAAAAAGATAAAATTGATGTAAAAAACGCTACGATATCCTATATAAATTGTTATAAATTCCATCGTTCACTTTAATGGCTTTTAAAATTTATTATCTTTGAGTGAAAAGATAACATTGTCTATAATTTATTATTAAACAGCATTAGAGTACTGTGAAGAAGGTTTCGTAAAAAATAGTGGAGAGGGAGATAGTTTAAGTGAAACTAGGTAAGATTGATGGCTGGAACGAATAAGAATCGTGAAAATTTAACAAATGGTCCCATTATTATTTTAGTTGAACCGCAGCTTCCTGAAAACATTGGTATGGTCGCAAGGGCAATGGCAAATTTTGGGCTTTCTAAGCTTCGGTTAGTCAAACCTCGAGAAATGTTTCCAAATGAAAAAGCTATAGCTGCTGCAAGTAAAGCTGATCATGTCATTAACAACACTGTGATTTTTAATACATTGCGTGATTCAATTGCAGATTTACACTATGTTTTTGCCACAACAGCACGTGAAAGATGCGGATTTAAAACTGTAAAAAGTGCTGTCGAAGCAGCAAACGTATTACGTCAGCGTGAAAGTATCGGACATAAGACAGGTATTGTCTTTGGAAGAGAGAGATGGGGATTAGAAAATGATGAAATCAGCCTTGTTGATGAAATTATTACTTTTCCAGTTAATCCTGCTTTTGCGTCACTTAATATTGCGCAAGCGGTTCTTTTGATGTCTTACGAATGGATGAAAACAGGTCTAGAGAATGTCAGTGATACGGCATTTCGTGCCGCAGAGATGGAACCTGCAAATAAAACAATATTTCATGGTTTTTTATCTCAGTTAGAAGAGGCTTTGAATATCCGTGGGTATTTTAGACCCCTTGAGCGCAAAGAAGTAATGCTTGCAAATTTGCGCTCTGTTTTTACGCGCGCTAACTTTAGTGAACCTGAGGTTCGTTTATTACGAGGCATTATATCTTCTTTGGATCATTTTTCGCCACAATATCCACGGGGGAGTAGAGCACCTGAAGAGCGTGATCGTAAAAAAAATAAAAATAAGTGTGAAAATTAATGGATGAACGACCTGTTCTTTTTTTTGATAGCGGTATTGGTGGTTTAACAGTGTTCAGGGAAGCACGTATTCTTATCTCTGAAATGCAGTTTATCTATGTTGCTGATGATGCAGGATTTCCTTATGGAAATTGGAAAGAAAATATTTTGAAAGAGCGTATTTTAAAGATTTTTACAAATCTCTTAACACGCTACAATCCAGCCTTATGTGTGATTGCTTGCAACACCGTTTCTACACTGATGATGGCAGATTTACGACAGAATTTTCCTCATGTCCCTTTTGTAGGAACGGTTCCTGCAATTAAATCAGCTGCTGAACAAACAAAATCTGGTTTTATTTCCGTATTAGCTACTCCTGGAACAGTTAAACGTGCCTATACAAATGAATTAATTAACTCTTTTGCTGGACAGTGTCATGTTCAGCTTGTGGGAAGTAAAAAACTGGCTGGATTTGCTGAAGATTATTTACGGGGAAAATCTATCGATTCAGAAGAGTTAAGAAAAGAAATCCTGCCATGTTTTGTGGAAAAAAATGGACAATATACTGATGTTATTGTTTTAGCCTGCACACATTATCCTTTTTTGATTAACTTCTTTCGTGAACATGCTTTATGGTCCGTTGAGTGGATTGATCCGGCGAAAGCGATTGCCAAACATATCAGATCATTATTACCACTGTCGGAAAAAGTACACGATCAATATATAAAGAAATATCAAGATTTTGCGTTGTTAACATCGAAAAATATCACTTCTTTAACGGAGAATTTGTTTAAAGGATTTGGCTTAAAACTCATGAAAGGAGTTGACTTTGGGTTACGAGACCAATAATGATGATCTAGCTGTTTTTTCAAGAAAATAGCATTAATTGACGTGTCCCGTGGATAACTTTGCATATTAATATGTTAAGGTATTCTGTCAGTCTTTAGTATTTAAAGGCAGAGGAGGGCGCGTTTCCTTGGGGTCTTGAGATCTCGTGTTTTATTTTATAAGGAAATGCGATGAGTAAACGCGAAACAACAAAGTATAAAATTGACCGTCGTATGGGAGAAAATATTTGGGGTCGTCCAAAATCTCCTGTCAATCGTCGTGATTATGGTCCAGGTCAGCATGGACAGCGTCGTAAAGGAAAACTTTCTGACTATGGGGTGCAGTTGCGTGCTAAACAGAAATTGAAAGGGTTTTATGGAGATATTTCAGAAAAACAATTTCATAAAACCTATGAAGAGGCTGCTCGTCGACGGGGCGATACTGGTGAAAATCTTATCGGTCTGTTAGAATCGCGTTTGGATGCTGTTGTTTATCGTGCAAAATTCGTGCCTACGATTTTCGCTTCTCGCCAATTTATCAATCACGGTCATGTTAATGTAAATGGTCGGCGCACAAATATTCAATCTTATCGTTGTAAACCTGGTGATGTTATTGAGGTTCGGGAAAAATCAAAACAACTTGTTTTAGTTTTAGAATCAGTGCAATTGGCAGAACGTGATGTCCCTGATTATATTGAAGCAGATCATAAACAGATGAAAGCAACCTTTACGCGTATTCCTGCTTTTGCAGATGTTCCTTATGCTGTGCAAATGGAACCTAATTTGGTTGTTGAATTTTATTCTCGATAATTTTTCTGCAAGAGAAGTTGTTTTTCTCTTCTATTATTATAACTTCAAAATATTGTGTTGTTTTTACAATCTTTGAAGTTAATAAGTACTTTTTGTGAATGGTTCTATATTAAGTTTATTGCTATGTTTTATAGCCATAAACTTATATAGTTCCATTTCTTTTTTGTGTATCTAATTTATGAATTCAAAAAACATAAATGTAAGCTTGCTTTAATATTTGTTTTTATCTTTGCAAAACAAGCTGTTACTTATGCAGGATATAGTATTATGAATGATATTTCCGTTGAATATCAGGCAATAGAAGAAAACGAAGGGAGAGATGATCCTTTAATAAGCGAAGCAGATAGTTGTCATCCAATGTTTCGTGTTGCTCCTTCAAGCGTAGAATTTAATAAATTGCGCAAACGACTTTTGCGTCATATGCGACAAGCTTTGGATGATTTTTCTATGCTCTCTACAGGAAAAAAATGGCTTGTTGCTTTATCGGGTGGAAAAGACTCTTATGGTTTATTAGCGCTTCTTTTAGACTTAAAATGGCGAGGGATTTTATCCGTTGAAATTCTTGCCTGTAATCTTGATCAAGGGCAACCAGGATTCCCTAAGCATATTCTTCCAGACTTTTTAAGTTCTTATAAAATTCCATATCGTATTGAATATCAGGATACTTATTCCATTGTTACAGATAAATTGGCAGAGTCGCAGACATATTGTTCACTTTGTTCTCGATTACGACGTGGTAATCTCTATCGTATTGCACGTGAAGAGGGATGTTCTGCATTAGTTTTAGGTCATCATCGTGATGATGTTTTAGAAACATTTTTTATGAATTTGTTTCACGGTGGCCGATTAGCTGCCATGCCTGGAAAACTTAAAAATGATGAAGGAGATCTTTTTGTGTTACGTCCTCTTGTTTATGCAGCTGAGGAGGATATGGAAAAATTTTCTCAAGCAATGCAATTTCCGATTATTCCTTGTAATCTTTGCGGTAGTCAAGATGGTTTACAACGTAATGCAATGAAAGAAATGCTGAAAAATATCGAAAGGCAAATGCCAGGACGTAAAGATACGATGATTCGCGCTTTAACAAATGTACGCCCAAGTCATTTGCTTGATAAGAAATTCTTTGATTTTAAGACCTGTTAATAAAGATTAGATATTAAAAAAATAAGTTCAAAGAGTTTAAGATAAGATACTTATTTATAATGATAATTTATGTTTTTTAATTTAAATACCGTAAGATTATTTTGTTTCAAATTCTCTTATATTGCATCCATAAAAAACATCCGCCTGCATATCACAAAGGAAATTTTTGTGTGCATAAAACACTATTGAAAAAAGTTTCCTTTCACTTATTAATAACTGTCGCAATATGAAAAATGGGAAAATAGTACGATTGTCGATTTGCTCTTTTGTTAAGTAAAAATGGTGAACCTTGTGGATTTTATTCTTTTGCGCCGCCGTCATCGTCGTTTAAGGCTCATTTAAGGCATTAAATTAAGAGAATATATAACTGCTTGGTATTAGTGTATAGAAACATTCAGGGTAACGATTGCTCGTGAATTCTTATGAAGTGAGTTACATAAGTGATCAAGTTCGATTGTGAGTAGCTGATCTTTTTATAAACCAATGCCGATAGAAATCTTCATCATTGAGGACAGGGAAGAAGTTAAATTTTCAAACTGCTACACCATAAAGATCATAGGCATCCGACTGTTCAATTTTAACGCTGACAAATTCACCAACACGCAACGGGCGTCGTGATGATATATGGACAACACCATCTATTTCTGGAGCATCATATTGACTACGACCTTTGGCAACTTTTCCTTGACTTTCATCGATAAGCACTTGGAGTCTTTTTCCAATTTTTTTCTTTAAAAGATGTGTGGAAATTTGTTGTTGTTTTGCCATAAAACGATGCCAGCGATTTTCTTTCACCTCTTCAGGAATATTTTCTAATCCCAAATCATTTGCGGCGGCTCCTTTTACTTCTTCATATTTAAAGCACCCAGCGCGTTCAATTTTTGCTTCTTCTAACCATTCTAACAGGATATTAAAATCTTCATTCGTTTCACCAGGAAAACCAACAATAAATGTTGATCGCAAAGCAAGATCTGGACATATTTTTCGCCATTTTTCAATTCTACGGTTTGTTTTTTCTATGAGTGCAGGACGCTTCATATGACGCAAAACAGCTGGTGATGCATGCTGAAAAGGAATATCCAGATAAGGAAGAATTTTTTTTGCAGCCATAAGTTCGATAACTTCATCAACATGGGGATAAGGATAAACGTAATGCATACGTATCCAAATACCCATATCGCCTAGTTCGCGACAAAGATCAAAGAATTTTGTTTTGATTGTACGATCTTTCCAAGAATTTTCGAGATATTTAAGATCAATACCATAAGCACTTGTATCTTGTGAAATAACTAAAAGTTCTTTTACACCCGCTTGCACGAGTTTTTCAGCTTCACGAAGAACATCGCTGATGGGACGTGAAGTGAGATCACCACGCAGAGTAGGGATGATACAAAAACTACACTGGTTAGAGCATCCTTCAGAAATCTTTAAGTAGGCGTAATGGCGAGGTGTTAAACGAATACCTTGGGGAGGAACTAAATCAAGAAAAGGATCATGAACAGGAGGAATTGCTGTATGAACAGCTTCTATAACACTTTCATAAGCTTGCGGTTTTGTAATAGCCAATACATTAGGATACGTTTGGCGAATAACATCAGGATCAGCACCAAGACACCCTGTTACAATAACTTTTCCATTTTTTTTGAGAGCTTCATCAATATTGGCTAATGATTCTCTCCTTGCCGAGTCAAGAAAGCCACAGGTATTCACAATAACGACATCAGCTCCTTGATGTTGACGTGAAATTTCATACCCTTCAGAGCGAAGGCGTGTAATAATTCGCTCAGAATCTACGAGTGCTTTTGGGCATCCGAGGGAGACAAAACTAATACGAGGTGCTACCATGATGATCCTACAATTACTATGAATGATTGAGTTAGGCTTTTTATAACTTAAAAATAATGTTCTTTATTTTTATACCTATGCAATACAATCTGTTACAAAGTTATTTGATTTTTTTCTACAAAATTTTATGTATTTTTATGCATGCATACAATTTTATCTTATTATATCGTAAAATTCTTTTATTGAGGACGATGATATAAGGCTGCTTCCTTCAAAGCATTCAAGTTCTTTTATAAAGTACGTGGTGAATATTTTAAAGCTTACTTGTCACGCCTTGCGTAAGTGAAGGACATGGAGGGAAGGGAAAATGAAACCCGCTCGATAAGGATCTGAATTGTTTATAGACCGAATTGGGGCATCCTTTGGCCGTGGAGAGGAAATCAACTGCGTGTGGCGCAATAAAAAATACTCAACAGCTTCTTATTGCGATATCTATCGCGTACTATAAGGTTTATTTTTAATATTTGCGAATAAGTCCGGTAAGTTTACCTTGTATTTCTACACGCTCGGATTCGTATGTACGTGCTTCATAATGAGGATTTGCGGCTTCTAATGCAATAGAAGCGCCTTTGCGTCGATAACGTTTTAATGTGGCTTCTTTTTTATCAATAAACGCAACAATAATTTCACCTGTTATTGCTGTATTTTGACGTTTCACAATGATCGTATCTTTATCAAGGATACCAGCCTCCATCATAGAATTATCTTTAACTTCTAATGCGTAGTGCTCACCTGTATTAACCATATTGCGTGGGAGAGAAAGAGTGTTTATTTGTTGTAGTATAGCAGAGGCGGGCACGCTCGCAGAAATACGTCCCATGATAGGAATGGTGATATTTTTTTTTTCTTCTTCATCAAAGTTGTCAAGGTTACTCAAGCTTTTTGATATTTCCCTTTTATTTCTTTCTATCATATTGGGAGAAATTTTACGTGCTAAAGAAAGATTAAATGTTATTTTCTCAGGGAGTCGAATCACTTCCACTGCACGAGCGCGATTGGGTAAACGACGTATAAACCCTCGTTGTTCTAAGGCTATAATGAGCTTATGAATACCAGACTTTGAAGAAAGTTCTAATGCATTTTTCATTTCTTCAAAAGAAGGAGGAACACCTGTTTCTTTTATATGGTTATGAATAAACAAGAGTAGCTCATATTGTTTACATGTTAGCATTCAATATTCCAATCAAAATAATAAAAAAGGAGTAAAGTAAAAATACATGTATATATAACACTTTTACAAATTTTTCTCGCAAAATCAAAATTATTTTATTTATTTTTGATCTTATAATTTAAGTTAATGAAGCAATACATTTATTTATAGACATATTTAAATTATTATTTATATAAAACTTACTTTAATCATTTTATAAAATTATTATTTATATATTATATATCTACATTAATATTAAACAATGTATAAAAGTACTCTATAGCTGTGACTGAATTATCCAACACTAAATTTTTGCTTCATGTCTGCTTTATTCTATAGAATAAATTGGCTTTCGTTATATATTCATTATGCATGAATAAAAATCACACCCTCAAAATGCAATTGTTTCTCATTATCCCATTTTCAGGTCTAACGTGCCAACCGCTATATACTATTTTACTGAACCCTAATGTTGCGATAATTTTTAGTTATTGAAAGGAGGCATAAAAGGTATTTTCATTTATTTTTTATAGTTTTATTCTCTCACTTGTATCGGTCAAAAAAATGCTTTTTATTGTTTCAAGATAAACAGATTTGAAATGAGAGAATCTCACAGTATTTGAGATCTCTCACTCAAGTGAGAAAATGATATTACAGTAAAAAGTATTTTTCTTCTCTATCCATTATGCTCAACAAGCCATGTGAGGGAAGGGGTAATTTCTTATAATTTTAGCGCTTCGAATCTATGCAATATTTCGCAGTGAAATTGTTCCTTGATTGAAACTTCAAAAAGAAGATTAAAGAGTACCTATACAATGATGAAAAAAGGGAGGGAAAACGGAAAATTATTGATAACTGAAGAAAATAATAATATTTTTCTTCAAAAGGTGTTGACCAAATGAAAAGTCAACCGTATGTTCCCTTCACTTTCTGCAAATTAGATAGTCTCCAAACTAGATAGCTTGTGTGAGAGCGCGTAGCTCAGCTGGTAGAGCAACTGACTTTTAATCAGTAGGTCCAGGGTTCGAATCCCTGCGCGCTCACCAACTTTAAATAATATCAATAGACTATACAAAAATTTAAGAATCTTTCTTGTTTTGATTCTTTTTGGGGTTTCTTATTGATTCTATAGCCAGTCATTTTCTATCAGATATTTTGGAATAGAGCGATGCTATGCTGTCTCCTGTCCAACAACAAAGAGCTTTAAGCTTACGATACGGTTGTACCTATGTTGGCAGCACATGTGGTTGCTCCTTTTCTCAATCTATAGATTGATTTTTTTATACCTACTGCATTACATGATTCGCAAAACAAGTTGCTAAAATCACCACTTATTCACAGTTTATATTATGAAATGACTTTTCTATAAGATGTTGATTTATTTATTTTTTATTCTTTTTAACATCTACTATAGTACATTTATTTCTTACGAAAATCATAAAAAGGTTAACAATGTGTTAATTTCTTGATAAAAGGGACAAATTCAAGAGTGGTATATGCGCGAGGGAAATCATTTAAAAACGTAAATTCTTCCGTCGCGTACAAAAAGCGTGACGTGGTTTTTACAGTAGTACTTAACAGAAATAAGTGGACTGAATAGATGCCTTCAAATAGAAAAAAGAAATTTACTTTTATTATTAAACCAACACTTCAATTGTTTTCTATGATCGTCATTTCTCAGTCACTGGTATCTTGTTGCGCAAGCCAAACTATGAATTTTTCAATAAAAGATTCCTATCATAATAAACCAATTGACGTGAACACTTCTGTCCTACCTCAACAAGTATCCAATAAGAAGAAACAATCGGAAGAAAAAAAGCGTGGACGAGCTGTTGTTGGTAAACCTTATCAAATAAAAGGAAAGTGGTATTATCCTCAAAATGATCCGACTTATAAACGTGTTGGCGAAGCATCATGGTATGGTTCAGATTTTCATGGACGTTTAACTGCCAACGGTGAAATTTATGACATGAATCTTTTGACTGCTGCTCATCCTACAATGCCTTTACCTAGCTATGCTCGTGTTACTAATTTGAAAAATGGATCTTCAATCATTGTTAGAGTGAATGATCGCGGACCTTTTATGAAAGACAGAATCATTGATTTATCAAGGCAAGCTGCGGCAATACTGGGGTATGTAGATAGGGGGGTCGCAGATGTTAAAGTAGAATATATTGCTGAAGCACCCGTTGGCTATTATGATGGTGCATATTTAATGGCCTCTTATACTCCTGGAAATGCTGCCTCATATTCATTGGCGTCAGAAAATGCTTTGAAAAAAAGAGAAACTGTTTTGTTAAAAGAGAAGCGCAATACAGGAAACAAAGAAGAATTAGCTAAAGCAGCTGCTGTTGAACAGGAACAACGTAATAAAACTGTTGCAGTTAAATTGCCAGAAATTGGTCCTATCATGGTTGATAAGCCGATGCCATTCGATCAAGTTGCTTCTATAAATAAGCTAAACAAAAAAACAAAGGTCAATTGGCTACAGCTGTTTTAAGAAAAAATGCGTTGATTTTTTATCTATATAATTCTCTAGTAAAAAAGATAAGAACTTACGGATTTATTAGTGGAAGGTTTTCATCTTAAAGCGCGTTGTCCTTTTAAAAAAGCGTGGTTGGGTGCTATTATAAATTCAGTACGTCCTTTCCACTCCATTGCTGATCTATTCGTCGTTTTATGATATTGCTTGCTTAATAAAGCGCCTACTTTTCTTGCTGTAATAGCTTTTGCTAGACGAGGGTAGATTATTGTATCGGGTCTGTTTGTGTAATTTCCAAAGCAACTATACAATCAATTTGAGAGGAATAAAAAGCTTAAAAAGTAAAAAAATATTTTCTTTTGATTCGTTTTTGCAGCTTTCCAAAGCATCCACGGTAATATCTTATGAAGAGATTATGCATTACCTCATGCTTTTGTTTATCGTATTCTTTAATGGAGTAAGTCCCCTCACGAAAAACAGAGCGTCTCAAACAAAATACACTTACATTGCCAATTCACGTACTCCCAGCCAATATTTAATCAAATCAATAGGTTATATAAAAGTTCGGGAGTTTTGATTCCGTTGATTCTTTTAACTTATTTTCTACCTATCCCTAACTTTTTTATAGCTTATACCCAATCATTTTATCTAGATAACTGGATTTGCTAGCAGGGCGCTTGACTCTTATTTTTATTGATCGTATAGTGACGATATACGATAAGGGGCGGTAATCGCAATTGTGAGTTTCAAACATAAGAGCTTAAAATTATTTTATACAACGGGTTCCACAAAAGCTATTCGACCAAATCACGTAAAAAAATTACGCGTTATCTTGACAGCTTTAACAAGTGCTACGATGCCTGAAATGTTGAAAGCGCCTGCCTTTAAAATGCATCCTCTTAAAGGTGAACTTATGGGATATTATTCCATATGGGTGAATGGAAATTGGCGTGTTACTTTTCGCTTTATAGGAACAGATGTGGAGCTTGTTGATTATCAAGATTACCATTGATGAAAGGAACGAAAACAAATGATGCATAACCCCGCACATCCGGGCGAAGTTCTAAAAGTAGCTTTCTTAGAAGAAATGGGGATAACAATACAAAAGTTAGCTGATCATCTCCATATGACAAGAGCTTCTCTATCAAGAGTGATTAACGGACATGCCTCTATGAGTACCGAACTTGCAGTGAAATTAGAACTAGCTGGTTTTAGTAAAGCAAAATTTTGGCTGGATATGCAAACGAATTATAATTTATGGCAAACAATGCAACAGACACAACCACCTATTTCTCCTCTGGTTTCTGATGCACCTCAAACGCCGCATTAATTTCATTCATAATTTTGATGGGGCTTTGGTTTGTTTTCTTACTGTCAACTATGCTTCTAACTTTTTTGAAGTTTTTTGATTGCTTCTATTGCAAGTCGTTTTCTATCGGCTGTTTTGGTATAGAGGGATGCCATGTTATCTTCTGTTCAGCCAAAAAGCGCTTTCATTTGCGAAACTGTCGCACCAGCATTGGCTGCACGTGTTACTGCTAATTTTCGCAATCCGTGCGCTGATTTTTTAATACCTGCTGCATTACATGCTTCACGAAAGAGGTTGCCAAAACTTTCTTTGACAAGCTTATTTCCACCTTTACCACAAATAAATGTTTCATCTCCAATAGGTCCAATTTTAAGTGTTTCCTCTAGTTCTGGTAAAATAGGAAGAAAAACATCTGTTTTAAATTGGCTCTTTTCTGTTTTGAGATAAATGATATTATCTTTGACATCTTTCCAGCCGATACCAACGGCATCACCACGACGCAAGCCTGTATAAAGAAGAACATCAATCCAGACGCGTTCATGTGTACCATGTGACCAACGGTGATAATATTTGTCAATATCTTCTTCTAACCATGGTATGAACCCTTCTGCGTTAAAGGATTTTGGCGGCTTTATATTAAAAGCAGGATTTCTATTTAAAAGGGCATTATCAACCGCCCAATTAAAAAGACCATTTAAAGCCGTTAAAAAATGTCTTGCCGCTGCGGGAGTCTCTCGTCTTCTTTCTACTGCGTCAAGAATGTGTTGTTTGTTTATGCTTTTATATGCACGATCACCGATATGTTTAGAAACATTATTCAGAATTCGATATTTAACTTTTTTAGTAGATTCTGATTGATTATGCCATTGCATGCTTTGTAAATACTGATGTAACAACCAATCGAAAGACCCTTCTGTGAGTCTGGTACGCCTCTTTGTTTTGGAGGAGCCATTTTGCGCTTGTTTAATAGCCAGCGTATAATTGTCAACAAACTCTTGCGTTCCATAGGTTCCTTCAATCCGAAACCGTGGTCCATGACCAATACGTACATACCATATAACTTTACCATGGCGTGTACGTTCACGAACAAGATGCGGTGGACGGCGTTTTGGCATGGCTAAAACTTTATACCGTCGACAGAGGGGCAGCTTTTGCTGGTCTCGTAGTCTTCTTGCTCGTTTTCAAGCGGTGGAAAATCGTCAATGCTATAAGTATTATCTGTCGTTGTTGGTGTTATGGTTTTATTGATATGAATTAATAATTCCCCTGTAGGTTTGATTTCTATGAGTTCACATCCTTGTTTTTTAGCTTCTCTTAAAGCACGAGCAATAGCTGGTTGCGTGATAGTAGGTGGGCGGTGT
Organism: Bartonella sp. PS7NMGDW; assembly: GCF_042193585.1. Lineage (NCBI taxonomy): Bacteria > Pseudomonadati > Pseudomonadota > Alphaproteobacteria > Hyphomicrobiales > Bartonellaceae > Bartonella > Bartonella sp. PS7NMGDW. The sequence continues at coordinate 92,915 of NZ_JBHILX010000005.1, read as the reverse complement.
GGCATGTTTATTCCCCTTCATTTTAGATGTAATTCACTCGTGGCGTGAATCACGCTGGTGTTAAAATTTTGTTTGTGTTGCTAGAAAGGAACGTCGTCCCCTGTTAAGTTTTCTGTCTTTTCTTTGTAAACAATTTTGTAATCAGCATAAATTTTTACGTCGCCATAAATTCTTGGATCACCATCAATAATTGCATATTTGTAAATTTGTGCGTCCCCAAAAATATCCCCCCATATACTTTTGCGTTATCATAAACTTGTGCATTGCCATAAACGCGTGCAAAATAAGCAACTTTCGCGTTATCAAACACTTTAGCGCTGTCGTAAACTTCGGCACCACAATAAACCATAGCTTCATCACTAACCCAACAGTTGGCTTCATGACTTAGGTTGTCCTCATCCTCTATAAAGCCCCCAAGGTTACCTTTCTTGACGCCACCAAAATCTCTTAATGCTCTAATTCGGTGAAGCGTAAATCCATCAACCTCTGTTGTTTCATCAGTCAATTCATATTTTCTCATCTGGTTTGTTTTCTAGTTGAGATTCTTCTATCGTCATCAATCCAGTCGTTCCAACATACACATGCTTCACCGTAAATTTTTGCATGACCGTAAATATGCGCATCACCATAAACTTGTGCATTTTCGTAAACCTTAGCATCACCAAAAACCTTGGCATAACCATAGACTGTTGCATAACCACCAATCCAGCAATTACCATGATGCGATAGATTGTCTTCTTTCTCGATATAGCCGCCAAGATCACCTTGCTTGACGTCCTCCAAATCTCTCAATGCACGAATGCGGCGGAGCGTTTTGCGCCCAACTTCGATTGTTTCATCTGTCAGTTCATATTTCTTTTCCATGATTTATTTCCTTAATTTGCGCACAATCCACCCGTAGCGTAAATCATGCATTACTTAAAAGTTGTTAGGAAAGGGCGGGGGTGCTGGGAGGAGAGAGCACCCCCATAGGTTTAATCAGCTTTTGTCAAAATCTTGTGCATCTCTTGTTCTATTTCCCCTAAAAAGATTTCGACCGCTTTATTGATCTCTTCAATGTGTTTCTCATCACGGTTGATGCGTTTGATTTTCATTCTCAAACCAGTAGATTTGCCTACAAAGTTTGGATTATAGCTTACGAAATCACACCACTTTTGTCCTGTACAAGCCATTTGGAATTGCATCTGTGCGTGATATTCTGGCTTGATTTCGTCACCTATAAAAAAACGAAGATGAGTCATTGATTGTGGACATTTGACTTCGATTAAACCGTCCTCTCCAATGAACCCATCAGGACTTGCACCAGCCATTTCCATTTTTGGGTGTGGAATACGCGCGTTGAAGAAGAGCTAAACGATTTTGCTGATAAAAAAGAGCACATATCGCAAGTTCGTAGTGAGGCTGGTAAAAAAGGTGCACAAGCAAAAAATAATACAAAACAACATGTTAATAATTTTGCTGAAGCAAACGCTAAGCAAAATCAAGCTATAAAGAACCAGAATAAGAATATATATAAAAAAACTAAAACTATCGTTTTAGCAAAAAAAGAAATTGGTTCTGAAAGTTTAGAAACAAACGAACAGGTTGACGAGCCAACAGAGGTTGCTGCTGTTGAGACCACATCAGAGCAAATCACAACGGGTGTAGAAAACCAACCTCCCATTCACGAGCAAGAGAACGTTCCCAAAAAAGCAAAACGAGCGCAAGCTAATCGCGGTTGTCGATTGCCTGCGGATTTTGAACCCGATTACGATTTTGCCATTGCAGAGGGCTTGCCTCCAGAGCGCGTCAAAGTCGAAATTGCAAAGTTTCGAGATTTTTGGAAAGCCTGTGCAGGAAAGAATGCTATCAAACGTGATTGGCAAGCAACATGGCGTAACTGGGTGCGAAAGGCTATCGAGGGTTTAGAAAAAACGAAAAACACGAACAACAATGGTGGAAACAATGGAAACTTTTCAAAAGATCAAAGAACTCGCGGTGGTACCGGAGAGACAATCCGTAATCTTATCGGTGCAACACAGCTTAGTGACGCCTCTACAAGATACCGTGCAACAGATAGAGCGATGTGTAACTCTGGAATTCCCATGGACCTTGATCAATGGCAGTCAATTGACAGCAACCCTAGAGAAACAAGCTTTAGAAGCTTATCAGACTGTTCAAAACTTACTTACCGTGAAAGCGTCTGTTGAAGACATAGCAGAGGCTCTTGATGTGCTTGAAGGTGGTTTGACAATGCAAAAAGTTTCAAATGTAGAAGCGCGTGCAAAGGCTTATATCGCAGCTCTTAACGGCATTTCACTCTGGTCTTTATTGCAAGCTGTTAAAAATCTTATACGTGGTGAAGCAAAAGGCATGTCCACAACATTTGTGCCCTCATGCGCTGATCTAGCGCAGTATTGTCGTGATTTAGAAAGCAGGCTTTATGGTGTTGCTGAGAGAGTTTTTACAGCAGTTGAAAATACGCGTAACCTAGCCTTAGGAGGCAAGCGCATTTCATTCATGAGAATAGGCAAGCCTAGTGAAGAGTGTCATGACAGTAGCAATTCTAAAGCGGCTTAAAACAGCAAACTAGTGAAAAGTGCTGATCATTTTACGATTAGGCATGTATTTAAATCGATAAAAAGGTACCGTAGGAAATAAATATGTTTACAGATAAGCAGCTAAGAGCCTTGTTTGGCATTATAACTTTTATATTTTTATGTTTTTTAGGAATTAAAAAAAATCCCTACTTTATTCAAAGTATTTTGACATTCGCATCTGTTTCTTTGGTAATAGTCACAGCGGTTTTTGCAATTTTATGCAGTTCTCATATTCCTTTTGAGTTGCAGAACAATCCAAAATACAAACGCAGCAACACAACAGGTTGGAAGACATTAACACGTGATTTACAACAGTATATGCACAGACTTTTAAATATAATAATTTTAGCGCTTGTCGTTTTAATTTTCCCAAGTGGTTATAAAGAAACTGTTTCTTTGCCTATTTTTTCTAATTACGTAGAGCATAAGCTTTCTTTTTCATTGGATACTATACTTTGGTACTCAGATATTGCTCTTTGGTATTCCTTTTTAGTTTGTGTATTGTTTCTTATGTTACATACACGCAGTTTAATAAATATATCTATTTACACACTACAGTGCTCAGTTAAAAAGCCATAGTAAATTTTCCGATTTTATAAAACTGTTCAGATTAAATGACGTTGTCTCTTCTCAACGTTCGATAAAATCAACAAGGAGATAAAAAACTATCGAAAGCAGTTTGATACTCTTTGTAGCAGGAAAGAGGTCAACGCATTGAACGAAGCATAGCGTCACGTAAAATGGCGTTAATCCGCGTTTGATATCCTTTCCCTTGACTTTTAAGCCACGCTAGAACGTCTGAATCCACACGTACTGTTGTGACAGTTTTGGTTGGTTTATAGAATGGATTGCGAACGGCGTTTTTCCAGAACGTATCATCTAGTGTTGGAATATCACTATGATCAATTGCACTATCCGGCATTGCAGCCAGTTTATCAACCTCAACTCTCTGTTTATCTGTCAAAGGTGATAAGTTACCTACATCAATTTCATAACGAACTTTCTTCTTCATAACGTTTCCTTTCTTTCGAGTTAGCTCGCCGCGCTGAAATAATACGGATTACTTCTATACCATCTTTATCATCATGGACAGTATGCGCTACGAGCAGCAGTAAAAAACCATCCACAAGACCCAAAGTTTGCCAACGATATTCTCCGTTTTCAATACGGTCTTGTTTAACCATGGCGAACGGGTCTGCAAAAACACGAGCAGCAATTTCAAAACTGACACGGTGCTTTCTAAGATTACTTTTTGCTTTAGTTTCATCCCATTCAAATCTTATTCTCATATCTTATGTTAATACATTTATGTATGTATATCAAGAGTTTTAAATGAACACTGAACTATTTATGTTTTTTTGCATATTAAACATAATTTTATATGTTAAAAAACAATAATATCATTTTGAAATAATTGAAAAAATATGCAAATCATGCTAGGATTTTGTATGTATTAAAATACAAGTTTAAGGTAAGAAAAAACATGCTAAATAAAGTGATGTTAATCGGGCGTTTAGGTGCTGATCCCGAAAGCAAAACAATGAATTCTGGAGCAGAAATAGTCAATTTTAGTATAGCGACTTCTGAGAGCTATACAGATAAAAATACTCATCAAAAAGTAGAGAAAACTGAATGGCATTCAGTTGTGATTTTTAATCCACATTTAGCAAAAATAGCGCTTCAGTATCTCAACAAAGGTTCAAAAGTTTACGTAGAAGGAAAATTACAGACACGCAAATGGCAAGATAAAAATGGGCATGACCGTTATACAACAGAGATTGTCTTACCACAATTCAAAGGCGAGTTGTATTTGCTTGATGCAAAGAAAGATCAATCGGCCCCTTCTTCCGTTACTTCTCAAAATTATGCTATCGCTTCAGGTGCTGCTGATCATAGTGCATCTCTTAATGACAGCATACCATTTTGATTGATAAAATATAACAAAGAGAAACATGTGGGCTCCCACAGATTAGGGGATGTATGAAAAAGAAAGATGCTTACATTTCACAAGTGAAAGTACGTCAAGATCCTGTTAATCAATTGGCAATTGAAATGCGTGCTAAACGCTTTGGTTTGACTATTGAAGAGGCTAAAAATCCGCTTGCTGGTACTTATGTTGGGCGGCTTTGTTTGCAAGGTGTGCTTACTCAAGACCAGTATGATGCTGCGCAAAAATATCTTGAGGTGAAAAATGACTATTTGTGTGCAAAAGGTTTACCAAGCGCTGTTTATGATGAAATACCATCATCTTCTGATGACAAAGCAAGAGAAAAATGGGTTGAATTTGCAACAGAACAGTTTTCTAATATGCAAGAGGCGATAAAAGAAACACAACATCTCTATAGACAGTATAATCTTTATGCAGCAATACAATATATTATTGTCGAAGACCAAACATTACCACATCTTGTGAATTCATTGCGGGTCGCTCTTAACGCGCTTCATAAATATTTTGACAGAAAAACTAAATGGTAAATGTTTATTATAATGTTTCAAAGGCAGTTGATTGCTCTTCTGATAGTTCGGCTATAAATACTGCGTGAGAAAAGCTAAATAATATATATACGAATAGCTCAAAGAATGCGATATAGAATACAATACCCATAGAGAGGTTTTCGCGAAACTGAATCCAGAGAAGCATTGTTTGTAGTAAAAATGAAACAGGTAGCGCTTGTATTCTATATTGGATTGGTGCCATACAGACTGTAAGGGGAAGAGTAAGCATTAAAATAATTGTCCCTAACAAATAAGGGGCAAAAGAGCGGGGGAAAAACGTAGCAATGATGTACCCTGTAGAAAACATAATTATAAAGGTAACTACTGCTGTGAAATAGGAGAGCCCCACTAGGCGCAAGAGTAAAAATAAGCCACGTTTAGCAAAACGAAAGTAATAATTTATTGTTTTTTCTCCGTTTTTTTTCTTAATCGCTTTATGTTCTCTAAATCTTTCTCGTTTCTCAATTATTTCGTTCCATTTGCTTTTATCCTTTGTAAAAGCATAATCGATAGTTTCTAACGTTGGCAGTATTATTGTTAATAGTATTTTTCCTACTAAATTTAGGAACTCTTTTAGAGTTTCAAGTATGCCCCCTAGAAATAATCCAATGCCGTAAATTACTAATATAATAATATCAATTAATATTGGGATTATTAAGATAAGGATTACAATTCCTATAATAAACCACATTTTCTCCCCTTTTTTATTAATTATTAGTCATAGTATTGAACCTTTAATTGATTTTTTCTCAACCAGATTTATTCTGTTTCTCCATTATCATTATCTGTTTCTGTTGTTGCCAAAGCTTTTCGTATAATTCCTCAATTATTTTCTCTTGTTTCTTAATCGCTTTGTAGTGTCTATCGACCATCCTACTGTTTTCCTTAACTGCTTCGTTTCGTTGTATAATCGCTTTATTAATTTTTTCATTCTCATAATCAAACGCCATCTGAGAGTATTCGACTAAGCGATCATGTTCCAAATTTGCTATTATTCCTAGGTAATTTCTCCAAGCAAACAACAAAATTGCTACTACTAATAAAGAGTTTCTTGAAAATTCAAGATACCAAAGCACCCCGAGTACTATGACTAATAAAAGAGTACCTTGAAATTCTGTATTCCGACCATTCTCTGCTTCTTCCCACATGTCAGAGACTACAGCCCATAGTATGAGTATACCCACTATTACTATGACAATATCACGCATTGTTCTCCCCCGCTTTTTATTAGTTTCTAGCCATATAATTGATTCGTTTAGATAATACAATTGTGAGTGGTTGGTTATTAAAGACACTAGATTTAGGTGAAAAAAAATAAAAAATACACAATATCGTGATTTTTTTGTTGACAGGATATGAAAAATAGTGTTTTATGGCGTTGCTGTACTAGTCGAATTGCGTCTAGAATTACGGTAAAGGTATAACCTTTCTTATAAGTTTATCTGATTGTTCAGAGCCCTGCTTTTGCGGGGTTTTTTTATTGTCTTGTTTACAAAAAGAAACACACATGAAAACCACTGAAAAACTTGCAAAAAGAACGCCCCCAAAGGCAGGTCAAGGGCGGGTAAAAGGTGTGCCAAATAAAACGACACGTATTTTGAAAGAAGCAGTGCTTAAGGCAGCAGAGCGCGCTGGTAAGAGATATGGTGATGATGGTTTGATCTCTTATCTCGAAAAACAGGCAATCAAATGCCCCGCTGCTTATCTGTCATTGTTGGGGAAGATTTTGCCTCTTCAAGTGACAGGGGAAGATGGCGGGGCGATTAAGATGATAACGCGTGTAGAAATCGCGCCTTTAGTTCATGACAACACGACAGATTAATATTGTTCCAAAGCTTATACCGATTTTTACAGGTAAGGCTTTGGTGCGTGCGGCTTGGGGTGGGCGAGGGTCTGGAAAGACAAGATCATTTGCCTTGATGGCTGCTTTAAAAGGCTATCAATTTGGTAGGAGAGGGATATCAGGCACTATCCTTTGTGCGCGGCAGTTTCAGAATTCTTTGGCAGAAAGTTCATTGGAGGAGATTAAACGCGCCATTGAAGCGCATGACTTTTTAAAGGACTATTACAAGGTTGGGGAGTCGTCGATTAAATCGATAGATGGTCGTATAGCCTTTCAGTTTTCTGGTCTGGACCGGAATATTGCAAGTATCAAGTCTATGGGGCGTATTTTGCTTTGTTGGGTCGATGAGGCAGAGCCCGTTACAGAGACGGCTTGGCAGACGCTTATACCGACTTTGCGAGAAGAAGGAGAAGGATGGTGGGCAGAGTTATGGGTGACATGGAACCCGTTGCGAGAGAATGCCCCCGTTGAGAAGCGGTTTCGCTTTTCAGACAATGAGGCAATCAAACGTGTTGAGATCAACTGGTCAGACAATCCGAAGTTTCCCAAGATCTTGAATGAAGCACGACTTGATGATCTGAGAAACCGTCCAGAGACCTATAAGCATATCTGGGAAGGGGATTATCTTACAGCGGTTCAAGGTGCTTATTATCAAAAGGAAATGTTGGCAGCTGAGCAAGAGGGGCGGATAGGGCGCGTTGCGCGCGACCCCTTGATGCAAATACGTGCTTTTTGGGACATTGGGGGCACGGGTGCTAAGGCAGATGCAACAGCGATATGGATAGCGCAATTTGTTGGACGAGAGATCAGAGTGCTTAATTATTACGAAGCACAGGGACAGCCGTTATCAGAGCATATAGGCTGGTTGCGTCAAAATGGTTATGAGAAGGCATTGATGGTTTTGCCCCATGATGGTGCGACCAGAGACCGTGTGCACAATGTGAGTTTTGAGAGTGCTTTAAATGATGCGGGTTTTGAAACGCAAGTGATCCCTAATCAGGGGGCAGGGGCGGTTAAGATGCGTATAGAGGCGGTGCGGCGTATTTTGCCTTCTGTTTGGTTCAATGAAGAGATGACGGTAGCAGGGCGCAAAGCACTGAATTGGTATCACGAGAAATGGGATGAGAAGCGCGGCATTGGTTTGGGTGCAGAGCATGATTGGTCGAGCCATGGGGCGGATGCCTTTGGTTTAATGTGCATTGTCTATGAAGCACCAAATGTCAAATCCAAGCAAGAGCGTTATTGCACTATGGAAAGAGAAGCGGCATCATGGATGGCATTCTAGATCAAGACTTTCAAAAAACGACAATCCTCGATGAATATGAAATCTATAAGCGTTTAAAGTCTTGGTACGCAGAAGATATTGAACATGTTAATGAATGGCGTGAACAGGCGCGTGAAGATTTTGATTTTTATAATGGTCGTCAATGGGCGGAAGAAGATCTTGCGGTTTTGAAAACACAACGCCGTCCTGTCATGACTTTTAACCGCATTGCACCCCTTGTGAATGCTATTGTTGGGGCGGAGCGTAATAATAAGCGCGAAGTACAGTTTCAACCACGGCAAATGGGAGCAGCAATACCCAATGAATTGCTTACTGGAGCAGCAGAATGGTTTCGTGATGAGGCAGAGGCGGAATATGCCGATTCCGATGCTTTTCAGGATATGGTTATTTGCGGTATGGGCTGGACAGATACGCGGCTTGATTATGATACAGATCCCGAAGGGATACCTGCTGTTCAACGTTTAGATCCCTTAAAAATGGTTTGGGATGCCAATGCTGTAAGACCAAATCTCATTGACGCACAGCGTATGTGGTATGTTGATCGCAAATCCGTTGAGGATGCTAAAAGTCTTTTTCCTGATGTTGCTGTTGAAGATCTTAACGCCGATTGGGCTATCGATAGTACAACCGCTTCTGAGGATTCTCATGTATCGCTTGATGCGTATCAAGATGACTCCAATGCGACTTCTCTCTCAGATCCGTATTCTGGGAAACGCTATGTTACGCTGGTTGAATGCCGTTGGTTTGAATATGAGACCACTTACAAGGCGCCTGATCTTCAAACTGGTCAGATGCGCAACTATAGCAAACAAGAGTTTAAACAGCTTCAAAGAGTGATGCCGCAGCTACAAGGTGTGCGTTTTAATAAAAAAGTGGTTAGACGCGCCTTTCTGGGACGGCGCCTTTTAGCAAAGCCCGATAAACCGTTAGCACCTGATGGACAGCTAGGCTGGGAATGCATCACGGGCACGCTGGATAAGCTTAAAAACCAGTTTTACGGGATTGTTCGTCCCGCAAAAGATCCGCAAAAATGGTCGAATAAATATTTTAGCCAAGTAATGTATATCCTCAATAGCCAGTCTAAGGGTGGCTTGATGGCAGAGCGAGGTGCTTTTGATGATGAGCGCCAAGCGTTAGAAAGTTGGGCGCGAACGGATACCATTACGTGGTTAGAGAAGGGAGCACTTACGACTGGAAAAATTCAACCAAAGCCAAGTGCACAGTTCCCCGCTGGATTTTTCCAGCTGTTTAATGAATCGCGTGAGGCGATAACGCATGTAACAGGGTTATCGGCTGAGTTTATCGGAACACGGGAGGTCAACCAAGCCAATGTGTTGGAAAATACACGCCGGCAATCAACGCTTAATTTGCTTGCGGGGCTGTTTGATAATCTCAAGCTTTATCGGTGTAGGCAGGGAAAGATTATCCTTTATCTCATTCAGAATTATCTCTCTGATGGGCGTCTGGTACGTATTTCTGGACAAGAGAATGCCCAATATGTGCCGTTGACGCGTGAAGCTGTTACGACGCTTGAGTATGACATTATTGTTGATGATTCACCGACAAGCCCCAATGAAAAAGAGAAAACTTTTGCGGCAATTACGCAGATGTTGCCGTTGCTTGGTGGTTTCTTAACACCGGAGATGATTCCAGATCTTCTTAAGCTTTCCCCACTACCGGCAACATTGATAGCAAATTTAACGGCAAAAGCACAGCAGGCACAACAAGAACAACAGCAACAACAGATGATGCAACAAAGCCAAGGGGCGCAATTAACCCCAGAGCAGCAAGCAAAGATTGCTGTTTTACAGCAGGAAGCGCAAGCAAAGAGCACACTCTATCAACTTGATGCACAGCAGAAACAAGCGGCATTGCAGCAGAAAAATATTGAACTTTTCTTGAAGCAAGAACAAGCGCGGATGCAGCTTGAGTTGCAACAGGCAAAAAATGAGATAGCGCAGCGTGATTTAGAACGCAAAGCCCTACAGGCACAGTTGGAACACTATCGAGTTTTGACAAAAAATATAATAGCACATTGAAGGAACAGAATATGGAAGAAGAGTTTACGCCTGAAGAACAAGCAATCTATGATGAACATTTTGCCAGCGATAATGCTGTTGAGTTGGTCGAGCCTGAACAAGTTGAGGAAGTTTTTGATGCAGAGGAAAGTTCTGAACAGCCAGCTGTAGAACCACTTCAAGAGCAGCCAAATTCTGATGTAATAGAATCTGATAAACTAGAGCAAGAGCGGCAAGCACGCCAAAAGGCAGAACAAAGCGCCATTGAAGCGCGTGAATTGGCTATTGAACTTGCGCAAAAATATGCCGCAATGCAGGAAGAAATCACGCGCCGCCGTGAGGAAAATGTTCCCTCCCTAGAAGACGACCCAAAAGCACATTTTGCATGGCTTAGTCATAAGGTACAAGAACAACAGAAATTGCTTGATGAGTTTTCTCATATGAGAGAGAGCCAAGAGCGCATGAGTCAAGAGGAATATGAACGCCAAAAGTTGGGGGATTATTTTGAGGAAGCCAAAGCGCAGGTACAAGATAAATATCCAGATTTAGACAGTATCACGGACTATCTCTATGAAAGAGCAGACAGTGTCTTACAAGCGCAAGCAAGCCTTTATCCGCAATGGAAAGACCCAGAGGCACGGCAACAGCAAATTGGTGCTGAATTGCGCCAAATATGCTAGCAGTGTCAGAAAGCCGGTATAAATCCAATTGAGGTGCTGGTGCAAAAAGCAAAAGCTTTTGGCTATAGTGGCGCGCCCGTTAAGGACGAAGTGGGAGCTCTTCAAGAGCGCTCTCAAGCAGCGCGGACGCTTACAGCGCGCGGCGGGCAAGTTCCAACAGGCGGTATGGATGTGAGAACGCTCTTTTCCATGCCAGAAGCCGAATTTGCTGTATGGGTTGAGAAAAATCCCGAAAAATTTGAACAAATTATGAGCAGAGCGTGAGATGTGCGTGGTGACGCGACAGAGAGAACCAAGTGATTGTTATCGTTTGGGGGAGCCGCAAGGCGAGTTTTAAAAACCAAGAAAGGCATTGATTGAAATGGCAGTAACAGAAGTAAATCTTAATGACCCATTAGCCGTTGGCGTTTGGGCTAAGATGCTAAACACAGAAACTTCAAAAGCGTTGCCCATTGCACCGCTGATGGGAAAAGGCAAAAACAGCATTATTCAAGTATTGGATATGCTAGGAAAATCCGCTGGTGACTCTGTGACGAGCGGATTAAGAGTCCAACTTATGGGGGATGGCGTTAGCGAGGGACAAACGCTGGAAGGCAATGAAGAAGCACTCCAATTTATGAATGAAACGGTGCGCATTAACGAGCTTTCTCATGCTGTACGCGTAAAATATGAAGGCACCATTGATCAACAACGTGTTTTATTTAATTTACGAACAGAAGCAAAAGATGGGCTTGTTGATTGGTATGCAGATCGCTTAAGTTTGATGTTCTTCATTCAGGCAGCAGGCTATACAGCACCATGGATGCATTTTGAAGGACGCACCATAACCCTTAAACCCGTACATTATGGTTTTAATGCTCCATTAGAGCCAAGCAAATTGCGTATTATTCGTGCCAATAAGAAAAAGACTGATGAAGAACTTACAAAAGACGATGTTTTTACATTAGATCTTATAGATCGGGCTGTTGAACGCGCTAAATTGGCAAATCCACGCTTGCGTCCGGTTCGTGTTGATGGAAAATCGGCATATGTGATGTATCTCCACCCAACACAGGTGACCCAATTGCGTACCAATACAAAGAGTGGTCAATGGTTAGACATTACCAAGGCAGCTTATGATGGCTCTGGAGCTAAGAACCCAATTTTTAATGGTTCTTTGGGGATGTATAATGGAGTTATCTTACGTGAAGCAGAGCATGTCCCCAATGGTGTTAATTCAAAGACACAAGAGCCTGTTCCCTCTGTTCGTCGTGCTGTGTTGCTTGGTGCGCAAAGTATCATCATGGCTTATGGGCGCGTTGGCAATGGAGCAACAGGAGGCGATGGGAAAGGGGGAACACGCTATAAACTCGTTGAAGAACTGTTTGATTATCAACGTGAATTTGGTTTGGCTGCAAAGACCATTATCGGCATGAAAAAATCACGCTACACCTTGCCGCATTCTGATCAAGGGGGACAAGACTTTGGCACGATTGTTATCCCTTCTTTTGCTGAAGCAAGCTAATTATTAAAGGATGACAATTATGGCAGAAAAATCGCTAATTACACAGGAACCTGATGAACCTGTTGAACCCGTTGAGACTGTTGAGACTGTTGGCATGATAGATGAGGGATTGCCACCTGTTTTGCAAGGACGCAACAACTCTACGCAGCAGGTTAGTTTTTTACGGGCGCGTGTTAAATGTACAGACCAAGGGCTGATAACGAAAATTGGTGTTCTACCCCGTGGGGCTTTGATAAAAAGAATTCAAGTTTATACCATGGCGGATTTTGAAGATGTAAAAGTTATATTTGGAAAAGAACCTAATGGCAATGATTATGGAGAAACAAAGCTTTTGCAATCTTACACTGGCAATGTGCCCCTACCTATGGAGGAACGAAATGTTCCGCTAGAGGCTGAAAATACGATTTACATGACACGAGACAAGCAAAGCACCAAGGGTGATGCTGAGGTGATTGTTGAGTTTTACACCAATCGTTAAAGGCAAGGGGGCGTTTATTGCTTGCGCCCCCCTCCCACACAATATGCCCCAAGACATTTGGAAGAGGGTGATATGACAATAATAGTACAGACAGGTGGTCCGATTGGAGACAAACAGACCATTGCTCCTTGGGATAAAAATTTTATCCAGATGTTAAACGATATTCAGGATGAAATAGATGATCAAACAGATGAGTATGTTGATCAAGTGCAAAGGGCGATATTTTCGGCTATTCGCTTTTGTGAACGATTGCCTTTTTATTTCAATGAAAGCCGCGAAGTTGTTTTTACCACTCTAAAGGGCAAAAGCCGTTATGGCGCAGAGGAAAATCCAGTTATTCCGGCTGCTGTTCGCATTGTTGATGCTTACGTTTATGGAGATAATCACAGCAAAGCAAAGCTTTTGCAGGTAGATCCGCTTGTTATTGAGAATCTTGAGGATGATTGTAGCCATGGCATGCCTACACGATACAGTTATTTTGAACAAAAGCTTATTTTGTATCCAACACCAGAGCGCGTTTATTCTATCAGGCTTATTCTTGATCCTGTGAGAATAAAAGATATTGAGAGTGCACAAGAAGCGTCCATATGGTTTCGTGAAGCCTATGAACTGATCAAAACGCGTGCAAAATATGAAATTTATACGAATATTATTAAAGAACCACAGATGGCAGCGGCAGCTTTTGCCATGTTTCAAGAGCAACTCGATGCGCTTCAAATTGAAACATCACGGCGCAAGAATTTATTAAAAATTCAACACACGGATTTCTGATGACCTTTATCCCTATTGCTGAGTATAGACCAGATGTTGCATTTATTAATAGTGGTTATTCCAGTGAGATCGTGAACGTTTTACCTGCACCAAATTCGTATATTCCGTTTCCCATTGTGGCGCCGGTCTCAGATCCTTTTCCGGATGTGATTTTGGGGGTCTATGCTGTGCGCTCATTGGGTGGTGTGCGCATTATTGTGGGTGCACCAACAAAGCTTTATGAATATGACAACAGCACGCGCGGCTGGAAAGACATTAGCAAACCTCACACACACTATCACGCCAATGAGACCGCCCTTTGGTCTTTTGCCTCCTTTGGTGATCATATCATTGCTGTTAATAGCAATGACCCACCACAAATGCTTTCGTTGAAAACAGATGAAAGGTTTTGTGATTTGAGTGGTAATCCGCCGCGTGCTGGACTTGTGCGTGTGTGGGGTGATTTTGTTTGCTTGATGCAACTAACAGATAAGCCAAACCGTGTTCAGTGGTCCGGTTTGAATGATGCAACACATTGGACGGTTGGGGAGAAAAGTTGCGATTATCAAGATTTTCCTGATGGAGAATATGTTCAAGGGTCTACGGAATCAACAAATCCACTTATTTTTATGCGCTCCGCTATTTATCACGCAACTTTTGTACCAGGCTCTAAAATTATCTTCAGTTTTGCAAAAATAAAAGACAAAATAGGGGCTAAAAGCAGTATGGCAATTGCAAGCCGTGGAGACTGTACTTTCTTTGCATCTGATGATGGTTTTTATCAAATCAACAGTGCTGGTGAAATGCTCCCTATTGGCTTTGGAAAAGTCGATAAAACTATCTTCACACTTTACAATAACTTTGCCATTGATGAGATGAGGGCATGTATTGATCCGGTCTATTCTCGTGTTTATTTTTCTATCAATGATAACACTGAAGGGATGCATATTTATGTTTATGATTGGCTTTTGCAAATATGGAGTGTCATTAAGGGGCAAAACCTTCTCTTATTTCCCCTTTTTGCAGCCGGTTATACATTAGAAGGCTTAGACGAAGTACAAGAGAGCTTGAAAGATTTACCAGCTTCTCTTGATAGTAAAATGTGGCAAAATGGTGCGCCTGTTTTGGGAGCCTTTACGCCAGACAACACATTTGGTTTTTTTGCAGGTCCTCCGATGGAAGCAGTTATTGCTTCACAAATTGTGGGGGATACGGGCAGGCAAATCAACCTGATGAGTGAGGCTTTTGTTCAAGCGGATACAACAAAAGGTTTTTTAAGTGTTGGGGCGGCTTTTATCATTGATAACAAGAACCAATTAAATTGGGCTAAAGAGCGTTATGCCGGCTATAATATTGGGATGTATAATATCCGCTCACGGGCGCGTTATCACGCTTTGCGTCTGAGAATACCAGAAGGCACGCCATGGACGCATATAACAGGCTTTGATGTAACGCTCAAACCCGCAGGCATAAGATGAGTTTTAAGATCTATAATACAGAAAAATGGAGCGCTGAACAAATGGCGCCCTATTTTGAGAATGTCATAAAATCGATAGCTTACTTTAATCAAAAATTCCCTGATGATTATAATACAGAGACCATTTTAAACGATATTTTGAAGGGAGAAAAAGTTCTTTGGATTATCGTTGATGCGCATGAAAACTTTATGGCGCATGTCACAACACAGTTACAGGAACTCGTCACTGGAGCATTAAGGGCGGTTATTGTCACGCTTGGTGGAAAGGGAGGAGCGCCCTTAACAAAGCTTATCACTCAGATTGAAGCTTATTACAAGGAAAAAGGGGCAAAAGAGCTTGTCATCATAGGCAGGCGAGGGTGGGAAAAATCTCTTAAATCGCATGGATATCTCGTTAATCTTTTAGAATATAGAAAGCAGCTTTAATATGGGAAAAAGTTCTAAACCAATCCAGAATACCCAAAACACGACGCAAACAAATGAACCCCCTGCATGGGCAAAAGGTATTTTTGAACACGCAGCTCAAGATGCCATGACTTTTTATAACCAAGGCAGCGGAAAAGCCGTTTATGACGGGCAGCGAGTTGCGGGTTTAAGTGATCAAACAAAGAATGCGATTAATGGGCTTAGCAATAATACGCATAACTATGATAACAACACTTTAAATGGAATAGCCACAGGGCAAAATTCAACAAGCCAAAACTTAAAGAACATGGCTTCAGGGCAACAAATAGGCAATAACCCTTACTTTAATGAAGCACTTCAAAACACATTAAATAAGGCAACAAGCTCTATTAACAGTTCGCTAGCAGGAGCTGGGCGTTATGGTTCGGGTGCACATACTGGGGTTTTGGCTGATGAATTGGGGGGCATAGCAACACAAGCTCTATCACAGCAATATAACCAAGATGTCAACAACATGATGAATGCCAATGGTCTCATTGACCAAGCAAACCAAAATCAGTTGGCGGGTGCCAATAATTTCTTTCAAGGTCAAGGTCAGGCAAATCTCAATGCGTTGACGGGAGGGAGTGTACTTGATGCCAATCATCAACGGCAATTAGATGAAGAGCGGCAAAAATGGGAGCAGCAGAACAATCTTGATTGGGACCAGTTAAGTAAGTTGCTTACAGCTGGTGGGGCTGTTGCTGGAAATTATGGAACGCGCACAGGACAAATGACGACATTGACTCCACAGCCAAAACCTAATCCGTGGGAGATTGTTGGAAATGTTGGAACTATCCTTGGTACTTTTGCTGGGCTTAGTGATATCAGAGCAAAAGAAAACATCAGAGAAGCTGGGCAGAGAAATGGACACAAACTCTATGAATACAACTACAAGGGGCACCCAGAGCGCTATCGCGGGGTGATGGCACAGGATGTTTTGAAGTCAAAGCCAGAAGCTGTTTTCTTGCATAAGGCGACAGGCTTTTTGCATGTGGATTATGGCAAGCTTGGCTTTGAGATGGAAAGGGTGCAGTGATGGAACAAGAAAACACAAATTCTCTTTTAAAGTTGTTTGATCCAAAATTTTTGCGTCCCTTGATGTATCAGGTCATACCTCAATTGCCAAAGCATTTGTTCGAACAGCTTTCTACGCCTCCAAGCACGCCGTTGGAAGGGCGATACAAGCCAAGTTTTTTAGAACGTGCTGCTTTTAGCACAAACCCTTTTGATGCGAGCAATGGGGATAATACTCCACAAAAATTGAGTCCTACAGAGCTTATTCGTGGTTCTCAAGCAGGAGGAGGAGAAGTTGGGAAAAAAACGCCAGCAGAATTGATTATGTCTACGGATGATTTAAAGCGCCAAATGCCTCCATTGCCGGATGTTTCAAAGGATACTGTTAAGATACAAGAGGCGCCAGAGCAACAAAAGCATGACTTCTCAGAGCAGGGGGGTGTTGCATCAATGATTCCTCCATCTCCACTTGTTGCGAACATTGATCAGTCTAGTGGGGATGAAGCTGGGCGACAGCAGAAAAATGTGATGGATTATATTGCTCAACTTAATGAGAAATCTATAGCGGAAAACTCTTTGAAAAACAATTCTGGAAATGATGAGGAAAAGCTTTTTGAGTCACCCATAGGAGAAGAAAAACATTTGAATGCACACTTACCAGAAGAGGAGCATTTAAAAGCAAGTGGTGATCTTGAACAAAAAACAGATTATATCAAGTCACTTGATAACTTTGTTCAGACAGGAGCAAATCCAAGTAGCTTATGGGAGCGTTTTAGAAAATCAGAATTTTCCGAGCATTTAATGGATTTTTTTGCGGGGCTTGCATCAGGAAAAACACCGCAAGAAAGTTTTTCAAATGCGGCGCTTGTTATGCGGCAGGGCAATAATATACGTGCTCAAAATAGACCAATTTTTGAGTTTTTACGCTCTAAAGGATATAGTGATAAAGACGCACAAGCCCTTGTGCAATATCCAGATCTTGCCATGAAAGTTATAGGCAACACGTTAAGCTCTCAAGAAGCCTATAGAACATTGACATCAGAAGAAAAGGCAGAGCAGGGATTGCCTGAGGATATGACTTTCCAAGTCTCAACAAGCACAGGGAAAATTATACCTGTCCAAGGGGGACAACGTTCCACTGCTTCTGGATTAGGGGGAAATGCTGATAACATGCTGTCAAAGCCTGAAGCAGGTTATATGTATATTAAGGATAAAAAAGCACTTGGTGGCATACGTGCGATGCCAATTGCAGGCAGTGGTGCAGAACATAAATTAATTCAAGAACAGAAGGAGGAGGAGCGTAAAAACCAACAAATGCAAATGAAAATTTTGGAGTCGGCGGAGATGTCCAATCGTATACTCTCGGCATCTAAAGAATTGCTAAAGATTGTTGAGGAAAATCCGCATGTTGTTGGTTTCACGGGTTCTATAATGTCGTTCCTTCCTAATTCTAAGGCAAAAGATTTTATGCATATGCTTGATTCATTAAAGGCGAGTATCGGGCTTGATGCCTTGAGAAAAGCAAAAGCATTTTCACCAAGTGGTGCATCTGGCTTTGGGAATTTGTCTAATATGGAATTACAAGCATTGCAAAACTCTGTAGCGGCACTGTATCAAGATCTTTCTGCAGAGCAAATGAAGAAGTCGTTAAAAACAGTTATTGACACTTTCAACAAATCCAATGCAGCAACGCGCGCAATTCTTTTTGGTGGTGCAGAAGCAACAAGCGAGCTCGTTCGAGCCGCCTATGGGGAAGATGCTTATAAAGGGAATAAGGGGAATCATGCACAGTCAAATGATCCACTAGAAAAACAGATAGAAGCATTGCCGGAAGGCATGCTGTTCGTTGATAGTGACGGGCGCATTAAGGAGAAACAAACCAATGGCTGAAGTAATTCCTCCTCTTATTAATCGTAAAAACACAAGAGTCATTGGGCATATAAGTGACTATACACCAGAACAGCTTCAAGAGCTTTTCGCGAAGAATAAGGAAAGGCTAAGTGGTTCTGTTACAGGAAATAGTGGTGCAACAGAAGAAGATGATCCACATCCAAGTGCTGCGGGTGCTTTTGGATGGGGTGCTCTTCATGGATTAACCATGGGGTATGATGATGAAATAGCTGGAATATTAGAAGCAGGACCTTGGGATTATTGGATGGGAGATAAAGAGGCAGTCAAAAAATATAATGAAGTAACAAAGCGATGGCGTGACTATCAAAGAGCGGCGAACCGAGATCAGTTTTATCTATCTCTTGCGGGGAATTTAACGGGTGCTGCGGCACCCGTAATTGCTTCTGCCCTCTTTCCACCCGCGGCAGGGGCTACTGCTGCTGCTCGTGCGGCAATTGGGGCTGATGTTGTGCTGGGAGGTAGAGCTGGTGTTGCAGGAGCACAAATAACCAGTAAAGCTTTAGCAGCAGGAGAAAGGGCGGTGCAATCTGCTTTAGCAGAGGGTGCGGAACGGGCAGCGGCAAAAGCTGCAGGTGAAGCAGCAATGAAAGCAGTAGCAAGTAAAGAGGCGGCAAAATTTAGCTTGGGGCGTGCGGCAAAAACTGGAGCTATTTATGGTGGAATAGCAGGCAGTGGTGAAGGGGAAGGGCTTGCAGATACTCTAATGTCTGCTGGGTTAGGTGCAGGGCTAGGCGTTGCAACACCATTTGTTGCCAGTGGTGTATCAAAAGTGACGCCTTTTGTGACAAAATCACTTAAAGCAGCATTGAGAGGACCTATAAGCCCAGCTGAAATGGCAGCAAAAGCAGCGCTAATGCCAGAAAAAGAAGCATTTCAGGTAAGCGATAGAGCGCTTAGGGATGTAAGCCAGACTTTAGGGGATGAAGGTGTTGATAAGCTTGAAAGGGCATTAAAACAGCGTGGTCCTGATTCAATGATTATTGATCTTCACGATGGGCTTGCTACAAGAGCTTTTAAGGCAGCAAAAAAAGACCATGATACTTATTCGCTCATAAGTAATCGTTTGAATGAAAGACAAGATGCTAGTGCACTGCGGGTAAAGGATGCGTTGACAGATGTGATGGGTCCAAAAGTAGATACGCTTGATTTAAAGCAAGAGATTATCAAACAAGCACAGAAAAAGGCTGAACCATTTTATGAGAGGGCGAAAGCTTCTCCTATTTCTAATGCTGTTCGTGAAGATTTATCGCGGTTGCAAGAAACTCCTGCCTTCCAAAAAGCCTATAAAAAAGCAATTGCGCAAATGCCAAATGAAGCGGATGCAACAGTTATAGGGAGCAATGGATATCCAAAACTGAATATGCGGATTTTACATAAGATGAAAGAGGTTTTTGATGATCAAATTAATTCTGCGCGCATCAAAGGAAAATGGGGATATGCTCGAGATTTGACTGATTTCAAACAACGCATTCTGGACGTTTTGGATACGTCCTCTCCAGATTATGCTAAAGCACGGAAAATTTATTATGACGAGCGTACTATCGGTGATGCCTTAGAGCAGGGAAAACAAGCGCTGAAGAAGAGCGTTAATCTCGATACAATCAACAGTCAACTTTCGGGTTTTGGGTTGATGGAAAAAGATGCGTTTCAAAAAGGGATGCGGTCACAAATAGAGGATGCAGCAGGCAATGCACAGAATTTTGAACACAGTCTTTTGAGTTTGTTTGACACGCAGAATGGTCAAGAAAAATTACGGCAGAGTTTTGGTGAGGACAAAGCCAAGCAACTTATGAAAGTGTTGCGACCAGAAGTGGAAAGAACAAAACTTTTTGCACGATTGCCAAACCATATGGGTGAAGTAGAAGAGAGGGGGGCACAACAGACTATGGGTATAGGAAAGATTGCTTTCATCAAGGCAGTTGTAAAAAATTTCGCAAGAGAATTTGGACGCAAATTCTCAAGCGTCCATAAAGATACTGAGAGAGATATTGCAGCGCTTATAACAGCGCGGGAAAAAGGGGAATTTGGGTTAGCAAGAGAAAAAGCTGTTGAACTAATTAAGACGTTTCATGAAGCAGAAAAGAAACGCTTAATAACACGAGAAAATTATACGAAATTCATTAATTTTGTTGGCATTATTTTGAATAGCAGCGTTGATAGAACGGTTATAAACTAATGATCAATTTTCATCCTAATGTGAAGCGTGCTATCTCACAGGCAGCACAAAAATATGGTTTGCCAGAAAGCTTTCTTGAACGTGTTGCTATGATAGAAAGTAATGGTAATCCAAATGCAAGAAATAAGAACAGCAGTGCAGGGGGGCTGTATCAATTTCTCGATTCAACAGCAAAACAGTATCAACTCAATAACAAGTTTGATCCCTTTCAAGCAACCGATGCTATGGCGCGGTTAACGAAGGATAATACGCGTTATTTAGCAACAGCATTAGGCAGAGAGCCATCAGAGGCAGAGCTTTACCTCGCACACCAACAAGGACCAGCAGGGGCAGTAAAGCTTATCAAAAATCCACATATTCCAGCAAGCCAGCTTTTAGGTCGACAGGCAGTCACACTCAACGGTGGCAACATGGAAGCTACAGCAGGGGATTTTATGAATCATATTTATGGGCTTTACAATAAAACGGGAGATGCTTTGAAGAGAACGATACAGCAAAACCAAAGCAATGGACAAGCAGCACCAAACGAGGAGGGTCCTTTGTGTGGGTTTGAGAGGCTTCAAAAGACACTTCAAGGTAATCAGGTGGGTCAAGGTGATCAAGGGGGCAAGCAATTAATGGCATATGACACGCCATTCCCAAACAGAATGATGGCACCTGAAAGCAGAGACAATTTAACAGGACGGGTTATGGAAACCACACCATTGCAAGCACAAGGTATTGATGCAGGTGCTCTTAAAAAGGGCTTTTCCGGTTTGCTTCATTTAATGAGAGAGAATGGAGAACGACAAAAACAGCAGGCACAGATGGTACAGCAACAAATGTTACAGCAACCAGTCATGGCGGGTTTCTCACAATCGACTGGGGGACCGACAGATTTAACACCTCTTATTGATCCCTCTAGGCGGCAATCTGTTGGTTCCTATGGGCGGCAAAAAGAAGAGCAATTGCGCGAAGAGCTATTAAGAAGAACGGGGGCTTATCATGTCTGATATTTATGACTGGTCACTCACAGCTGATCAAAATGCCAATTCCGATAGTATCATTAATTGGGCAGAAGGGCAGCCGCCTAGTTCTGTTAATGATAGTGCGCGGGTCATGATGCAGCGTATACGTGAATATCTTGCCGATAATGGTGGTTCTCTTGACTCAAAGTTTATTGTGAATGGAAAGGAACAAACAACATCAATCACGTTGACGACGGTTTCGCCGATAGCGAAATATAAAAACGATATCATTATTCGCTTTAAGGCGCGTGGTATAAATATTGGCACGACAACAATAAACATGAATAATATAGGAGCAAAGCCACTCTATAAAGCCACCAGCACGGGGATAGTACCATTGACAGGCGGTGAGTTACAAACAAATGGTATTTATGAAATAGTCTATAATGATGGCGCATTAACAAAAGGTCTTGAGGGCTGGTATCTTTTAAATCCTACTCCCATTCCACCACCGAAGGTTGAAACCTTTCCTTGTGGTTTTATTGCGACCTTTGCTATGCAAGAAGTCCCAAACGGCTGGCTTTTATGTGATGGCGCTACTTATGAACGCAAAGATTATCCGCAATTATTCAAGGCGATAGGGGATAAATGGGGAAAAAACAGCGATACAACCTTTAAAGTTCCAGATTTTAGAGGAGTGTTTTTGCGCGGCTTTGATAATGGTCGCGGTTTAGACAGAAGTAGACAATTTGCTGATATACAGCAAGATTGCCTTAAATCGCACACACATGCTTGTAGCGTTGAATCGGCGGGGCAGCACGCACACAATTTTCAGTATAATGGAGTGGGGTGGA
Organism: Bartonella sp. PS7NMGDW; assembly: GCF_042193585.1. Lineage (NCBI taxonomy): Bacteria > Pseudomonadati > Pseudomonadota > Alphaproteobacteria > Hyphomicrobiales > Bartonellaceae > Bartonella > Bartonella sp. PS7NMGDW. Next base: position 70,456 of record NZ_JBHILX010000005.1, on the reverse strand, counting down.
GCGCCAATGATATTGGCAGAAGGAATCCCTTTTATCACTATCAAACCCTTACAGGGACAACAGAACCTGCTGGAGTGCACACGCATAAGGTAACGATTTCTTCAACGGGTGAGGCAGAAACGCGCCCTATTAATGTACCGGTTGTTTATGCCATAAAATCATAAGGTTTTCAGATGATCAATAATCCGTCTGCTATTGATGATATTGCGGACGCGGAGCAAATCCGCGTCCTTTTTTATGCAAGCAATCGAATGGTTCATGCGCCATTGAATAAGGTGCTTGATCTTGTCAAAAACGATATACAGCATGATCTTTTAAGCGCTTTGGCAGAGTATCAAGAAGCGACAGATCAACGCATAGAGATCATGCAAAAACTTATTGATGAATTGCAGTCTCTCATCTCCCACAACCTCAAAAATAGAATTGCTAAGGAATGAAACGCGATGCCATTACCCTATCACACACATATATTTAAGCTTGAACCAGCAACAAAAGAAGAAGTCAAAGAAGGTGTTTTAGATAGTAAGGCTCTTGCACCTGTTTCAGTGGGGAGTGCAGCAGCTTATGAGGTAGAATATTTTGCAACCGCTGCTCAAGGAAAAAAGGCTGATGATGCTGTTGCAAAGAGAGATATTGGAGCTCTTGCTTACAAAGATAAGGTCACAATTTGTGATATTGAAGCAAGTGGTGAAGTGCATGAGAATGCGATTTTATCAGGCGCTGGCTGGGTAAAAATATCGTCTTTAGGGATTGGCGATATGAAGGCTGCTACATATGATCCCGATAATGTGGGGGCAAATGTATTTTCTATGGAAAATATGAACGAGGGTCCTACAAAAAAGATCTTAACCACAGAGGAAAGATCAAAACTACGATGGTTGAGTGCTACCCAACCAACAATAGAAAAGTGGCATAAGGGAAGTGAAGGTGTTTATTATCCCATATCTCCGGTAGATCTCAAAAATACCATTCGTTATTTTGTAGGCTCAAAGTCTGTTGGTATGTCAAAATCAGTTTATGATCCAGATAAAATAGAAAAAGATGCCTTTGATATGGAGAATATGAATGAGGGGAATACGCATCTTATTTTAACCCCTCAAGAACGTGCACAGGTTGCAAAAATTGATAAAATTAAAGATGTGGCACAACACGCACAGGAAAGCGCACAACAAGGGCTTTATGCAGCAAGTGAGGCAAGGAGTATAGGGAGTGCTGCATTCAATACAGCGGATTTTGCACAAACAATAGCTGAGTCCGCACAAAAAACAGGAGACAGGGCACAAGCTGTGGCAAGTGTCGCACAAGAAACAGCGGATAGTGTACAGAAAAAAGTTGATCTCATTCAACCTCTTGCAAAAAAAGACTGGATTGATGGCACAAAGACAGTGGATGCACTTATCTCACCAGCCAAACTGATGGCTTCAATCAAAGCAAATAGTAGCAATAGCAGCGGCGCTGGTAGCGGCAACAATGGTGGCGGGGTTAGAAAACCTGTTGAAATTCTGATGACAGAAAGCGGAGATATTCCATTGCCTGATGGTATTAATGCTGACACCGATATCGAAGTATGGGCTTGGGGCGGTGGAGGTGGAGGCGTTAAAGATGGCGGCGGCGGCGGCGGTCAATGCGTGCATGTTAAAATGAAAGGTTCTGATTTAGATAAATTAAAAACAGCTTACATTGGTCGTGGTGGTAAAGGCAATGACAGTAACATTTTATGCAATGGTGGTAAAACAATTATCAAAGGGCTTGTTACTGCAGAAGGAGGATATTCCGTCTCCATGATTTTTGTTAACTTTGGAGGGAAAGGTGGCGATGGAGGAGGAGACAGGGAGGGCATCAGTGGTGAAAGCTTTATTTTTTCTGGTGGGAATGGTGGAGGAAGTGGAAGTGACGGCAAGAGAGCTGGTACCGGTGGAAGTTCTTTTCTTGGCGGCGGCGGCGGCGGTGGCGGTAAATGTAAGGGTTCTATCATGGGGCAGGGTGGTGAGAGTTACAAAGGTGGTAGAGGTGGTCGTGGCGGCAATGGAGCTGGCGGCGGCGGCGGTGGATATTTTGATGGGAAACACGGAAGCGACAAAATTGGCGGCGACGGCGGTGACGGAGCAGTACTGATAAAGGTATATTTATAAGGTGAATTGAACAATGGCACGGAAAATAAGTAAAGACTGTTTATACTGTTTAAAAAAGTGGGAAGGTTTGCGCTTGCAGTCTTATCAAGATGCTTCTGGCGTATGGACGATTGGTTATGGTCATACGAAAAAAGCTGGTCAACCAACAGTGGTTGAGGGCATGGTGATTACGGAAAAAAAAGCCGAAACCATGCTTTTAGCAGATTTGCGGCAATATGAGAGGGCGGTAGAAAAAGCAGTTTGTGTGAATTTAAGCGACGAGCAGTTCGGCGCCCTTGTTTCCTTTTGTTATAATGTAGGTATTGCAGCTTTCCAAAGCTCTACATTGCTTAAAAGGCTTAATCGGGGGGATTATGAAGCTGTACCAACCGAATTGCAGAAATGGACCAAAGCAGGCGGTAAGCGTTTACAAGGTCTTGTACATCGGCGTGTAGCAGAGGCAGGGCTATGGGCGAAAGGGGCTTATGTTTCTTCTAATTATCAAACAGTAGAAACGAAACAACCAACAGGGTTTCTCAAAGCAGAAGCATTGGCACCGATTATTGGTTCTTTCTCAGGTCTTGGTGGGTTTTTAGCGGGTAATGGACCAATCCAATGGGCTTTAGCCGCCATTATGGTTTTAGCCGCATGTACTGGCATTTTCTTTGTTGCTAAACGCTTTCAGGAGCACCGCCTATGATCTTATGGATGAAAAGAAACTTGATGGTAACAGGTGCGGCTTTAGCCGCTTTTTTTATTGCCTTAGCAAAAGCTTTTACTCTTGGGAAAAAAGTAGAGCAACAAAAGCAAACAGAAAAAGCTTTAAAAGCAGCCACAACACGGCTTGAGGTGGAAAGTGAAGTTAATCAAAAAAGTGATGCTGATGTGCGTGCTGCTCTCTCTCACTGGTTGCGCGACAAATAAATATGTTTTTTCTTGTGTTGGTTGGTTACCTATTTATTTAAGCCGACAAGATCTGAACACCATTAGCTCAAACTTAGCAAGAGAGATCTTAAAGCATAACAAGCAGGGTCAACGCTTGTGTGGGTGGAAACATGGCTAGAAAAAAAACACAAGACGATATAGAGCTTACAGAAGCAGAAAAAGAAATGCTTCAAGAAATGATCATCACCTATCAAAGCGTGAAAATGATGTCTCGCTTGATGAAGTGGATAGCATTTTTTCTTTTTTTGCTTATCCTTGATTTTGCACGTCTCATGGACGCGCTAGATAATGTCATTGCACATTTAAAGCATTGGTTTTCAAAGAACTGAACAACTGTCATAAAAGAAAAAAATGCGTAAAATTCTTTTTACTATGAATTGAAGATCCAATTATAAACGCAGTTCAGAATGGGAACCAAGTCGTAAAAGCTCTAGTGTTTTGGCATCTGGCTTTCGATAGATCAAAACTAAATCGGGCTTTATGTGACAATCACGACAATTGCGCCACTGACCTGTTAGTGCATGATCTCTCCAATGCGCCTTTAGCGGTTCATTCTCTGCTAACGCTTGGACCACAAGCAGCAAATCCTCCTCTAGTGCATTAGCATATTTACCTTTGCTTTCACGTTTAAGGTCACGGCGGAATGAACGCGTATAGACAATTTCCCGCATAGCAAGCTTAGGTTTGCTTTTCAGATTTACGCGCTTGGGTTCTATCTGCGCGTATCATGGTCCTTAAGCCGTCTAATGATGTACGTTCGACGCGTCCCATTTCGGCATCCTCGATAGCTTGTAATGTTTCCATATTTGGTTGGAATAGATCAAGTGGTAATGCTCTATCTCTAGCAATGCGGGTCATAAACATGCGTACTGCATCTGATATAGTTAAACCCGTAGACTTAATAACTGCACTTGCAATTTCTTGAACTTCATCAGGTATGCGGGCTTGAATTTTTCCCATTGCTAAATCTCCTACTTAATTGTACTACAATGTACTACATTTCAAACCTATGTCAAGAGATTTATCCGTCATGCCATACAACCTTGTGTATTAAGGAGGGTAGGAAGTCAATTTTTAAAAGGAGCTAACCAAAACCTAAGAATTTCTGCTAGAATCACGAGAGAGCTTCTTTTTTAATAGGATTTTTTAGATGCCAACACCATTTGGTAAAACCTTACGCAAACTCCGCATTGATCATTCAGAACGCCTTTTAGATATGGCTAAAAAATTAGATATATCTGTAGCATTTTTATCATCTGTAGAAATTGGCAAAAGATCTGTTCCTGTAGGATTAGAGGAAAAGATAATTGAACTCTATACTTTAGATCAAGAGGTAGCAGAAATTTTGAGAAGAGAATCGGATGCTTGTCGCAAAAGTTTCACTATAAAGCCTTCTGATACATTCAGATGTGAAGCTATTGGTATGTTCTCTAGACTGATAAACATTATTTCACAAGAAGATTTAGAACTATTAAAAAAATTATTAGAGAAAGCTGGCAAAAAGAATGCGCTTTGTAAAGGAAAGTGTGAAAATCCTATTCCCGAACCTAATTATATGGTCCCTAACCTTAAAAAATATAAATAAAATCAATATCTTATTGCAATTAAATTTAAGATTCGAATTCAGGTACTTATTCAAAAGGGACATATTTTAACACGCTACAAGCCTATTTTACGATAGAGCCTGTGAATGGTATGATTGGTAACGCCTTTAGACATCACTATCTTTACACTTATGAAGATATAAACCGCCACCATCGTACATTTTGCAAGCCTCCAATTTTTTGTGCGATAATTTTTAATACTTGTCATGTTTATAAGAAGTATTTTTACTCTCTTTTTAATAAATTTTATTCATATACGAACCTTACTTATGACGCGTAAGCAAGCTATTTTATTAAATTCAATATAAGAGGAAATATAACGAAGGAATCTTACAGTATTTTTAATAATATAAAATTTAAAATATTGTAATTTATTATAATAAACAATGTACTATAAATATAAAACAACAAATAAAAAATATTTTTTCTTTCATGCTTTAAAATATTAAAATCAACTTAGATGTAAGATAAAAAGTGCATCATATTACTTTTGCTAACGCTGAATAAAAATAAAATCTTTTCTTTGGTTGTCAATAATTCCTCAATTTGCAGAAATAAAAAAGTTTTTTCCTATATAAGATTCTTTATGTTGATCTTTGGGATGGGAGGAGAGCTATGTATACAACATTAAGGATCTTATTGACTTTATGGGGAATATTGGCATTTGACACGTGGGGGAGAGCAGAAGTTTTTCAAATTTCTGCATCACAATTGTTGTTACTCGATGATGATACAGGGACAATACTTTATGAAAAACAAAGTGATATTCCTTTTTTTCCTGCTTCATTAGCAAAATTGATGACAGTAGAAGTTGTATTTCATCACTTAAAGAAGGGATTGTTAAAGAGTACGCAGAAATTCAAGGTAAGTGAAAATGCTTGGCGTAAAGGTGGAGCACCTTCCGGTACAACCACTATGTTTGCAAAGATAAAGACAGAAATCAGTGTTTCTGATCTTTTACGTGGTTTAATTATTATGAATGGAAATGATGCTGCTATTATTCTTGCTGAAGGAATATCTGGACATGAGTCCCATTTTGCAAAACTGATGAATCAGCGCGCGAAAGTGGTCGGATTATCTCAAAGTCATTTTGTTAACGCAACAGGGCTACCCGAAGAGGGACAATTTGTAACCGTGCGTGATATGATTATATTAGCACGTCATATTGTTCAGGAATATCCGGATTATTATGCACTTTATCGTGAGCCTCATTTTACGTGGAATAATATTTTTCAACGTAATAAAAACCCTCTTATTTCTAAGGAAATTGGTGTAGAAGGATTTGGTTTTGGCTACAGCGAAAAAGAAGGATTTTCAATGGTTGCCACCATTTCTAAAAATCATCGACGTCTTTTTTTAGCACTCAATGGTTTGCAAGATGGTAAAAAATATACAAAAGAAATAGAACACATTCTTCAATGGGGAATGACAGCATTTGATCTCAAAACGATTTTCACAAAAGAAGAAACGATTGGTCGTGCTTCTGTTTATGGTGGTAAGCAAAATTTTGTTCCACTCATTGTTAAAAAACCAATAAGTTTTATGCTTTCGAATGAAAAAAAAGTAAATGTTAAAGCAAAAATTAAATATCATGGTCCGTTGAAAGCTCCCATCGTTTTTGGGCAATCAGTTGGCGTTCTTCAAATTTTAGAAGATAAAAAGGTTCTTCTGGAAAAACCTGTTTTTGCCGGAATGAATGTTCAGGAAGGAAGTTTCTTTGCAAAAGTAAAAAATGCATTCTATGAAATAACAATTGGATGGTTACGGAAATATTTGTAGTTACGTGCTAATAAGGTTAAGGTCATACGTGTCAGGTTATTTTATTACATTTGAAGGAGGGGACGGGGTAGGAAAAACGGTGCAGATTTCTTTACTTGCTGAGTTTCTCTCTCACCAAGGTTATGATGTTGTTACAACACGAGAACCAGGAGGAACGCTAGGAGCAGAAGCAATCCGGTATATTTTGTTGTCGGGGCAAGCGCAACAGTATGGACCGTTGATTGAAGCTGTTTTGTTTACAGCTGCACGTGTCGACCATGTTACCGAGTTTATCGCGCCTTCTTTGCAAAAAGGTAAAATCGTTTTATGTGACCGCTTTATTGATTCTACACGCGTTTATCAAGGACTCAATAATACAGTCAGTTCTTCTCTTCTTGCTGTTTTAGAGTGTATTGCACTCAATGGTATCTTGCCTCATTTAACATTTTTATTAGATATGCCAGCAATGTGTGGTATGAAACGTGCAAATTTACGAAGAAAAGAAACAGAAGAAATTGATTATTTTGAAAAAGATCAGTTGGAAATTCAAGAACAAAGGCGTCAAGCTTTTCTTCAGTTGGCCAAACAGGAACCCCATAGATTTCGAGTCATTGATGCCACTGGCTCAGTGGAAGTCGTTGCACATCAAATAAAAAATATTTGTCATCAGGTATTGTTGGATCAGCTTTCATGAGTAATGTAAATATCTCACGCCAATATGATGATATTGATACAATTTTATCACCATCCCAGAATGATGTTGTTTTTGGTCATGAGGATGTTCGTCATTTTTTGACACAAATGCTTAAAGAAGAACGTTTGCATCATGCATTATTATTTGAAGGAGAATATGGGATTGGAAAGGCTACATTAGCCTTTCATCTTGCTTGGAACATTTTAAGTTCTCAACAGGGGGCTTTCTTGAAACCCGATCCTTATTCTACTCCATGGCGCCAAATTACACAAGGAAGTCACCCTGGTCTTTTGTATATTTCACGTCGATTTGATGTAAAAACGCAAAAGTTTAAAACAGGAATACTCGTTGATGATATCCGTGATATTATGCATTTTTTAAGCCGAACATCGCAAGATAATGGATGGCGTATTGTTATTATTGATTCTGCAGATGATATGAATAGAAATGCAGCAAATGCAATTCTCAAAATACTTGAAGAACCACCTACAAAAACGTTATTTGTTATTATCGCGCATTCTTCCGGAAAATTGCTTCCAACAATCCATTCACGGTGTCAAAAAATTTCTTTCCGTCCGTTGAATAACGATGAAATGAAAAAAGTTATTACACATATTTTCGCCAATCAGGATTTACCTGATGAGAAAACAATTGAAACGATTATTAAAAAATCCGAAGGAAGTCCTCGAAAAGCCGCTTTACTTATTTGCCATGGCGGACTTGAAATTATTAAAACAATTGATGCTCTCCTAGAGAAACCTGTTTGTAACGCAACGATTGTACATACTCTTGCACAAACATTTTCATCTGTTTCTTCTACATTCCAATTTCAACAATTTTGTGATGAAATTCTTAATAAAATTCAAAAAAAAGCTATCATACTTGTTGAAAAGGGAGACTTATTTCTCTCAAAAAAATATGCGGAAAAATGGCAAGAGATTCATCAAGAAATAGAGGAAATACAACTGTTTAATCTCGATAAAAAGCAGTTTGTTATTAACTTACTTTTTAAAGTTCATAAGATCATTCATGAGGATTAGTTTTTCCGTGACAATACGATGAACAGACGTTATGTCATTATATCTTTTATTTATAGGGTTTTACAACGAGTATGACATGCGTGACACATATTACATAACAACTCCCATTTTTTATCCTAATGGTGCTCCACATATTGGGCATGCCTATAGTGCAATTGCAAGCGATGTCTTAGCCCGCTTTCAACGATTAAACGGAAAAAATGTATTTTTTCTTTCTGGTACAGATGAGCATGGTCTAAAGATGCAACAAACCGCAGCAGCATTAGGCATGACACCTCAGCAACTTGCAGATTGTAATAGTGCTGTATTTCAAAAAATGCTTGCAGTATTAAATTGTTCTAACGATGATTTTATCCGTACGACAGAAGAACGCCATTATCAAGCTTGTCAAGAAATTTGGAAAAAGATGGAAGCAAATGGCGATATTTATCTCGGTCGTTATACGGGGTGGTATTCGGTTCGCCAAGAAGCCTATTATGAAGAAAAAGATACGGAAATTGGACCAGACAACATCCGTCGTGAGAAGGAATTAGGCTCTCCAGTTGAATGGAATGAAGAAGAAAGTTATTTTTTTAGACTTTCTCATTATGAAAAGCCTCTTCTTGAATATTATGAAGAACATCCTGATTTTATTGCTCCATTTGAGCGGCGTAATGAAATTATAAGTTTTATCAAATCAGGTTTAAAAGATATCTCTATTTCACGCGCAAGTTTTAATTGGGGAATTACTGTTCCAGAGAATCCAAAGCACGTGATGTATGTCTGGGTTGATGCGCTTACAAATTATCTATCAGCAATTGGTTTTTTCAATGAAAATTCAAAAAATCGTGATTTTTGGCCTGCAAATACGCATATTATTGGTAAGGATATTATTCGTTTTCATGCAGTCTATTGGCCGGCATTTTTAATGTCTGCGGGAATTGAATTGCCTAAAAATATTTTTGCACATGGTTTTTTACTTAATCGTGGTGCAAAAATGTCAAAATCTATTGGAAATGTCGTTGATCCTTTTGAAATGGTTGATCATTATGGTCTTGATCAGGTTCGTTATTTTCTTCTCCGTGAAGTGCCATTTGGACAAGATGGTAGTTATAGCCATGAAAGCCTTGTAAACCGTATTAATGCTGATCTTGCTAATGATCTTGGTAATTTAGCGCAGCGCTCCTTGTCTATGATTGCCAAAAATTGTAATGCACAAGTCCCGAGACCAACTTCATTTTTAGCTCAAGATCAACAGCTTTTAGAACAATCTCTTCAAGTACTTGAAACTGTACATCAAGCTATGTCTTCCTATAGCATGCATTTAGCACTTTCAGCTATTTTTTCAATTGTAGCGGATGCCAATCGCTATTTTGCCAACGAACAACCTTGGAGTTTACGTAAAAATGACCAAGAGCGATTTTCTACAGTTCTTTATATCACTGTAGAAATCTTGCGGAGAATAGGAATTATGCTTTTGCCTTTCATACCCCAATCAGCAGCCAAACTTCTTGATAGCCTTGCGGTTGCTGAAGATGATCGGTTATTGTATCATATAAGTCGTTCAAAAATTCAAGAAGGGCTTGATCTTCCACCACCAGAACCGATTTTTCCTCGCTATATCTTAAAGAAAGAAGACACTCATCATGTTGATTGATACACATTGTCATCTTGATTTTAAAGATTTTTCACAAGATTTGGATAATGTTATCCAACGGGCTTTAGATGCTGACGTTAAACGTATGATAACAATTTCAACCCATGTTCATAAGTTAGATAAGCTTTTAGCCATCTCGCAAAGCTATGACCAAGTCTTTTGTTCCGTTGGAACACACCCCAATCATGCGCATGAAGAACAAAATATTACAGCGGAAGAGCTTATACAGCTCTCGAATCACCCTAAAATTGTTGCGTTTGGGGAAGGGGGGCTTGATTACCATTATGATTATTCTACACCAGAAGAGCAAAAGAAAGTTTTTCAAGAACATATCATTGCTTCTCGAGAAACACAGATTCCTCTTGTTATACATTCACGCAATGCCGATATCGATATGGAGAAAATATTACGTGAACAGATAAAAGAAGGAGCTTTTCCTTTTATCCTTCATTGTTATTCGTCTGGAATGCAACTTGCTCGTGCTGGAATCGAACTTGGTGGTTATATTTCTTTTTCAGGTATTCTTACTTTTAAAAGTGCACTTGAAATCCGTGAAATAGCAAAAATTGTGCCTCATGAGCATTTGTTAGTAGAAACAGATGCTCCATTCTTAGCACCTAATCCCCATCGAGGCAAAACAAATGAACCATCTTTTGTATGCTATACAGCAGCTGTTTTGGCTGAAACAATTGGCTTAAGCATTGAAGAAACAGCTCAAATAACAACGCGTAATGCTTTTCGTTTATTTAGTAAAATGAAATAAGGCAAAAGATATGTGTGATCAATACCGATTTACAATATTAGGTTGTGGTCCTTCTCCAGGAGTGCCACGACCCAATGGTGATTGGGGAACATGTGATCCGAATAACCCTAAAAATAAACGCTACAGAAGTTCTTTATTAGTTGAACGTATTAAACCTTCAGGAGACAAAACAACAATCGTTATTGATACAGGTCCAGATTTTCGCTCACAAATGATTGATGCGCGTGTAAGCCATCTTGATGCTGCTCTTTACACACATTCTCATGCAGACCATATCCACGGTATTGATGATTTACGCAGCTATGCACTTGCACAAAAATGTTTAATAGATATCTATGCTGACAGATTTACACTAGAGCATCTCAAAAGTGCTTTCGGATATTGTTTTCAAACACCAAAAGCTTCATCTTATTCTCCCATTTTAAAAGAGCATCTTATCAATGAAGATAGTCAATTTATTATTCAGGGGCAGGGCGGAGCAATAAGCGTCAATACACATTTACAAAACCACGGAAACATTTATTCCTTAGGTTTTCGGATTGGGAATGTTGCCTATTGTACGGATGTTAGTGAATTTCCTGAAAAAACTTTATCCAAATTAATGGATCTGGATGTTCTAATCATTGACGCTCTCCAATTTAAATCCCATCCGAGTCATTTTTCTGTTGATCAAGCATTACAATGGATAGAATATTTAAAGCCAAAACAAGCAATACTTACACATATGGATAGATCGCTGGATTACAACAAGGTTATAAATTATGTTCCATCCTATGTAAAACCTGCATATCAAGGTCTTACTTTTGAAACAGATGCGTAAGCTTATTATGCGCAATATTTTAAGTTAAATAAAACACTTTTAAATTTATCCTTTATTTTATTTCATTTTTGACATACTTAGTGTTTTTTATGTCAAAAATGAGGCTTTTATGTATAAGAATTTTAAGCGGGGTGTATGTATTGTGGTTTTAGCGGTTTCCTTGACAGCATGTGGGGGGCGTTTAGAAAAAAATATTTCAACGACAACATTACATGACGGATCAATGAGTTGTGCCGATATTCAACGGGAGTTTTTTGCTAATAAACGTCAGATTAATGATACAATTGCAGAGCGTTCTAAAGCAAGAAATAAAAATGTGGCTTTAGCAGCAACAAGTATTGTATTTTTGCCTGCTTTGTTTTTTATGGATCCTAAATCCAGTGAAAGTAATGAAATTTCAGCGTTAAATAATCGCAATGCTGTGTTGAGTGATCTTGCACGTATAAAACGTTGTAAAATAGTACAGTAATTTTTATTATTTATACGACGTAATTTCATTACAACTATTTTGGTCTTTAAGAAATTTTTCTTAAAGACCAAATATTTTAATATGCTGTTCAATACCATAATTTAGTTTTAAAAGTGAATTGTACGATTATAAATATGATTTATGTTTTAAAATAGGGTTTCTTTTGTTTTGCTGTATCATATTATCGCATAATATATATTATGGAACTTTATGGAAAGAGTATATCTGGAATTAGCGCTTTGAGGAACGTATGTTTGAAAATCGAGCCTGTTATTCTGGCTCGAAAATTTCAATCACGATGTTTTTTTATTTTTTACTCTTTTTAAAAAAAACATCACAATTTGCAGTATTATGAAAGCTAAAAACAATATTCCATGAAATAATGGCAGAAATGGCTGATAAATAAAATCAGAATAATATATTGTTATTGCTTCAATCAATGCTGCAATCCACCACACGATGATACCCCATAATGAATACATCCAAAGTCCAACTAAGGCAATAGGATAGAGAATAGCCAATATAGCTGATGCAAATTGCCACTGCCAAGGCATAAGATCAAAACGCCATAGAATACCTGGAAAAACACCAACAAGGCGTATCCAATAACAAATACCTAGGACTAAGCAAATGAGTGCCAAAAACCGTAAATAACAGTTATAGATTAAATTGATTTTTGAAATCCGTTTGTGTGAATTATTTTTCACAATAATAACTCTTTCTCAACAGGTTGGAAGTAAGAATCCACCATTTCATCTGTCACATTTGAAAGTTTATCTGGCTGCCATTGAGGTCTTTTGTCCTTATCGATTAACATAGCACGTATACCTTCATGAAAATCATGTGAATTAATCATATGATGTGCAATGCGGTTTTCAATTTTCATACAATCTTCCAACGTTTGAGATGAATTTTGTTTCATTTGTTTCCAGATAACTTTTAAACTTATCGGAGAACGTAACTGCAAAATATCATAACATTCTTTAGCAAACAAAATACCTTCATTACTTTTTTTATGTAGCAACTCAAGACATTTTTCTAAGGTATGGGCACTAAAACAAGTGTTAATAATACAACGTATTTCATGACTCGTTTCATAGTCTTTTGTAATTGCTCGCTCGTTTAAAGCTAAAGTAGGATCTCCTTGCTCAATAATAGCTTTTCTAATCATATCGAATTCAATTTCAGCAACGGCGTGTGTTGCTAATCCTAAATTTAAGCAATCTCCCCACTTTATGCGTGCACCCGTTAATGCAAGATATATGCCAAAATGATTGGGAAGAGATGGTAAGAAAAAACTTGCACCTACATCTGGAAAAAATCCAATCGCACCTTCTGGCATAGCAAAAACAGTATTTTCTGTAACAATTCGATGCGAACCATAGAGAGAAATCCCTACCCCTCCTCCCATCCAAATACCATTTAGGAAAGAAATGTAGGGCTTTGAAAAACGTTTGATATAAGCATTTAGACTATATTCATCACTAAAATACTGACAAGCAGTGGCACTTTTCCCCATATGATAGATTTCTACAACATCTCCACCAGCACAAAAAGCGCGCCCTTCCCCTTCAATTAAGACACAAGAGATATTATCATCTGTTTCCCATGTCCTGAGAGCTTTTTTTAAAGCTGAAACCATTCGTTGATTAAGAGCGTTTAATGCTGAAGGGCGTGTGAGCTTTATAATACCAGCACGCCCATCTTTCGTAAAAGAAATATCATCATCTGCTCCAAAATCAATTTTCATCTTATACCCTTCTTAAAACAACTATTTTATTGTCTTTTTTATATTTTTTGCCCCAAGTTGAGGAAATATTTGCATGATTGCGCCGATACAATATATGTAAATTCCTGTTACCGAAATTCCTATTTTAACCCAATAGGGAGCCTCTAGTTGATAAAAGAATGCAGAAACACCAAAAAAACACCATAAGAGAAAAATTGGAAAATTAATCCTACGTAAACGAAGAACTCTTACTGGATGAATAAAATAAATTGGCAAAAAAGATATAATCGCCGATAAAACAATAATGATAAAAGTAATCCACTCTTCGGGTCTGACGACAAAAAGCGTAAAAATCATCATATTCCAAACAACAGGAAATCCTTTAAAAAAGTTTTCTTTGGTTTTCATACTAGTATCTGCATAATAAATAGCAGATGAAATAACAATAATTGCACTCAATGAAAATGATAACCCTACCCCCATGAAACCACTTTGATAGAGTGCAAAGGCAGGAATTAAAACATAAGTCACGTAATCAATAATATTATCTAACAGCTCTCCAGACCATGTTGGAAGAACGTATTTAACATCAAGTTTACGTGCAATTGGTCCATCTATACCATCAACGAGAAGTGCAAGCCCAAGCCAACAGAACATAGCTGTCCATTCTTTTTGAGAGGCTGATATAAGAGAAAGAAACGCTAAGAATGATCCCGAAGCTGTTAGTAAATGAACAGAAAAAGCCTTTGCTTGTGGCATTGTTACTTTTTTATGGCGTAATAAGTTTGCATTTGTTTTGATTTTCTTTGTTAGTTTACGTTTCAAGGTTTTCTTATCCTCGTTTTTTAAGTCTTCAACCATCTATCAATACGCCATTTCTTACCGATGATATAACTCAGCATTTAAAAAAATCATAAAAAGGTTACTTTTTTATATCGTGTTATTTATTACATACTATAATAGGAGAGGTTCATATAATAAAAAGAGAGTGATTATTTGGAAATATTAAAATATTTTTTCAATGGAGAAAGGTTCAAATCGTTGTGATATTTGAAAAGAAAGAACATAAAGATATTGCTGTTATTGGTGCAGGTCCTGTCGGAATGCTAGCCGCACTGAGTCTTGCACATGAGGGGCTTTCTGTTTTTCTTGTTGGTCCCCCTGCTCATACAGATGAGTTGCGGACAACTGCTCTTATGATGCCTGCAATACGCATGCTTCAAAAACTCAATATTTGGAATAATATTCAAAAACATGCTGCTGCTTTATCATCCATGAGAATTATAGATATAACTTCTAGAATTGTGCATGCTCCTACGGTGCATTTTTCTTCTGCTGAAATTGGTGAAAAAGCTTTTGGCTACAATATACCTAATGTAAAATTGAACAGTGCTTTAGTCGATGCTGTTACACATACCCCTAATATTACAAGATTTTTTTCTGCAGCCAAATCGTTTCATCACACAAAAAATCATGTATGTATTACTCTTGCTGATCGTAGTGTCATTCAAGCACCACTTGTTGTTGCAGCTGATGGGCGTCACTCTCTTACACGTGCAGCAGCAGGGATAAGTGTCAAACAGTGGAATTATCCACAAAAAGCACTTGTTCTCAACTTTTCTCATGAGTTTTCTCATCAAAATACATCAACCGAATTTCATACAGAACATGGTCCATTTACACAGGTTCCTCTACCAGGGCGAAGATCTAGTCTTGTATGGGTTGTTCATCCTTCTCGTGCTGAGGAATTGTTGCATATAGAACAAAATGCAATTGCAAAAATGATCGAAAACAAAATGCAATCAATGCTTGGAAAGCTACGCTTAGAAACATCAATTCAAGCATGGCCGCTTTCAGGACTTCTTTCTCATCATTTTGCTGCTAATCGAACAATTTTAATGGGTGAAGCCGCTCATGTTTTCCCCCCTATTGGGGCACAGGGATTGAATTTAGGATTCCGTGATGTCCAAACTTTGATTGATATTTTACCTAACAAAATATCCAATTCTAACTCTGAAATGATTGTTGCGCATTATAACAAATGCCGCAAACCAGATACATTAATCCGAAGTGGAGCTGTTCATACACTTAACTCTGCTCTACTTTCTCACATGTTGCCTGTTCATATCATACGAAGCGTTGGGCTTGGTTTGTTACATAGTTTCTCACCATTACGTAATTTATTTATGCGCGAAGGAATGTATCCCGGTTACGGATTCAAGGAAATTATGCAAATATTTCCAACAAAATCATCTAAACAGCTCTACTGAGCAATAATAAGCGATATAATCGCTCTATGGTTTAATATTGCATTTTGAATAATATCTATTACTGATGTAAAAAATATTATATATATTTAGCATACTGATATGAAATAGAGAAAATTAATTATAGACTACAGCTGAAATTGTAAAGATATCTTGCTAAATCATATCTGTTAAATTTTGCAATATAAAGCAAATAAAAAATAATACCGTTTTGAAATAGTTATTTTATAACATTAATTTTAACAAGAAAATAAATAATAAAAAACATTTTTATTTAATAAATAGATTTTCAAAAATTTTTATTGTTAAGTATAATATTAAAAATAAAATCATCTTGGGAACTTGTTAGTAACACAGAGGTTAATAAAGTGTTGTTTCAACAAATGGTGACCAGATGAAAATAAATAATTTTTTGAAATTAAGTATTTTTTTTATAATGATTTTATGTTTCTCGTTGACAGTCACTACTTCAATCAGTGAAGTTTTTCATCTTCCTTATTGTCAAACCTTTACCTATACCTCTACTCAAAATGTCACTAAAATAGGTCAGAACTCATTTACTGCTTCACAAGTTAAAAATTGTCTTATGCAAAACGGTTTTGAGAATATTAAACGATTACGTCTAGATGACAAAGGCATCTGGCGTGCTTTAGTAAAATTTAAAAAGTCCCATTTTTTCGTATCCGTTGACTATTCAGGAACAGTTAGCATTCAAAATGAAAGAAAAAAATATGATTGATTTTAAAACTTACAGCAACGTTTCTTTTCATAGCTGTAAGAAAAGAAAATTAAAAAAGTACTGCCATTCTATGAAAGAATTTGCTTTCATTGGCGGTTTAAATGGTAGCGTATCTGGAGCTATCGCAGCAACTCTTGCAGCTTATGGTTATATTGCTCTTCCAGGATTTGGTCCAGTTATCGCAATGGGTATAGGAGTAGCACTTTCTGCTGGAATGATAATAGGAGCACTGATAGGATCAGGAATGGGAGGGAGTGTTGGTATATGCTGTATTTTATGGGAAATTTATATGAATCATAATAATTCTTTCTCTTATAAATTTCATAATGAATAGAAATTTTTATCATTTTTTCTATGAAAAACAATTAAATCATCAACAAATTATATGTTCTGTTTTTTGATAAAATAGTTATCTATTATAAATGAAATAATATCTAACTTATTAAAATTGCTTTATTACACCTCAAAAAGTAGATTTTTTAAAGCATCTCTTGAAGAAATGTCAGCGAGATATAATTATCAATCTATGAAAGCTACATTTTTTATAGATCAAAAAATGAGAGTTATGTTCAGAGCACATATATATAATTTAATTTATTTGCTCTTTCTAAGAACTAATATTTCTATGTAAATTATTTTACTTAAATTTCAATTTAAGAAAATTATAAATATTTTTATAGATAAAATTTATTTAAAGATAAGTATAAAGGTATTTTATGAAAAAAATATTATTATCATTATTGGTTTTTATGGCATTTTTAATTCATAAAAATTCTGCATTAGCACTATCAACACAAGTAAATATTTATAAACTAGAAGATAATAATTCAAAAAAGGCTATTGGTAGCATTAAAATTGAAGAAACCACATACGGTTTGATTTTCATCCCTAATTTATCTACTTTATCAGAAGGGATGCATGGTTTTCATGTGCATGTAAATCCTTCATGTGATACAAAAGATGGCATCATTGGTGGAAGCGCAGGTGGACATTATGATCCAGAACATACCGGAAAACATTTAGGACCTTATAATGTCAATGGTCATCTTGGTGATTTACCAGCACTTTATGTTGATAAGCAAGGATATGCCACGATGAGCGTTCTTGCTCCACGATTAAAAAAAATCTCTGAAATTAAAGGGCGCTCTTTAGTCATTCATTTAGGGGCAGATAATCAATCAGATAAACCATTACCGCTTGGCGGAGGTGGTGCGCGTTTGGCGTGCGGTATTATTGATAAATAAAGAGAGTATTATGGCAAACTGTGACAGTACACACTCCCTTTACCATAAGATGTGAGAGAAATTTATTTTTTTAAATCTATTGCAAGAAATTGAGTAAACTGTGTGGGTGTTTTATAAAATCAATGTTTTTTTGAATGTTCACTTCGGATAACAAAAAACTTAATAATAATCAAAGCGAACAGCAATGAAAATTAAAAAAATAGTATTATAAATTCTCCATAAAGAAGACTTCAATATGAGGAAGTAATATTTTCAATGCTTGATGTAAAAAAAGAAAAAAATTTGAATTTCACTCTCTACAATAGAAAATTTGTAATAAATTATAATCATTAAAACTAGTATCTAATGGAATCACGCCCCACGCACAAAATAGAACGGGTCTAAAACAGAATTTTAACTCTTCCCCTACTCAACTCTACTCATGAGATGCACGCAAACAATTTTGATTGATACAATATCAATATAAGATCGTTTGAAAGGATTGAATGCTAGGATATTCCCTCCCTCATTTAAGTTTAAAAAAGACTAATTATCATTACAAATCAATATGTTATATCAATATAATAAGTCAAATAAAATAGTTAGAGTAATTTTTTATCACTCTGAAAAAAGGGCTTTTAAACAATAGAGTCTTTTTAAAACATCCCCTCATGGATACATATGATCCCAATCTAGTGGACGCATCTCGCCAGTTTGATAAAATTGACGAATGAGTTTAATATAATCAAGAAAATCTTTGTTTTCCTCAACTAATCTATTAGCAGTATCCCAGTCAATATCACTACGTTCTTTGGCTGGAATTAAGATCTCACTCTCGGAAGAGTTTTCCTTATTGAGTCTTATAAATCCAATTCCATGCAAACTTGAAAGCATTCGAAGCTCTTTTAATGTGTCAACCCCTTCAATTTCACTAGCAACTAAATAACTCAAATTAGCCCATGAAGAATTACTAACTGTTTGAAAAAATGCTTTTCGTAAATTTGAACGATTGATGAGAATTTTTACTTCAAAAGACCAAAGCTTCGTTTTTTTATCAAAATCTTGCAAAACACAATCTTTGATTTCACGATTCCATTCACTGCTTAAATCTTGCATTCCTACGAGATCTGGATAAAGCCATTTATTTCCGCCTGCACCATGTTTATTACGAGAACATTTCTCATTAATGCGCTTGCTGTAAACTGCAAGCTCTGACCATAAAAATTTAGATAATAACGGATAAAGATCATGCTCTTTAATAGAACCATCTTCTGTTCTACTCTTTGCATTGTCCTCTACTGCATCAATTTCAGCACTATCTGTTTGTTTAGTAAAATAATATTGCCGTGGTCGTCCTTCAGTGGTTTTAATTTCTGAATAACGCTTTTGTAACTGAGGGCGCTGAGATCCTATTTCAGCAACAATTTGCTGAATAAGAGCTGCATCACTCTTAAGGGGAGTGATTATTGCCGTTGAATGCTTTTGTTTTTGACGGCATTTATCTGGGTAATTTTCAAATACCCATTGAGCAATTTCTCGAGCTGTAAATTTTGTTGTCGGGTTTTTCTTTAAAAAATTAAAAACAGTGTTTATTAAATTCAAAGTCATATGAAAAATTCTCCCCTCTCACCCTCTGGATATTTCATTATATTCAGGCTTTTTAAATGAAAGAACAATAAACTATTTAAGTTTTTTAAAGAAAGCATATTTATAAAATTACCCAATAAAATTAAAATATTTTTTGAATTTGTGACTATAAATTCAAAGATCTTTTCACATAAGGAAAGTAAGATTGTACTTTTATCAAAAATTGTAAATGTGCTAAAAATTCCCATAAAAAATCATAATCTTGTGTAACTTTTCTATACATTTTTCCTTTTATTTTAATGTTGTTAGAAAAAAATATTAATTTTTTGATTTAAAAAATCCCTAATATTTTTAAGTTAATGATGCGATAGTGCAAAAAATTAAAAATAATTATCCAAACATTTGATTGCACCTCACATCCGTCAATTAAAAAACTTATGTGTTTTATTTTTGAAAAAAATAAATTATGAGCTCTCAAGTATAGATTCTGAAATGGTAAACTCTGCACATAAACCTTCAAAACTATTATTTGCTTTAATAGCATCATGGGGAATAAGAACATAATACCATTTTTTACCGCCATAAGTAGCTGCGTAGCGCGTTGCATGACAACACCATTGAACTGCAGCTTCTCTTTTTTTTAAAATAATAGGATTTTGCATTTCAGAGGCTTTTTTAGGCTCACAAAGATACTTGGCATCCTCCGTTTCTACAACAAAGTCCGGTTCATAAGTTGATCCTTTATCATATTCTATTCTGAAAAACCCCCGAGCAGGTTTCATCCATTTCAATACTTGTGCATCATCCTCTAATATCTGAGCAAATCGTAACTCCCCTTCTACTGAATCAAACTTTTGTAAAGGATAACAGCATTTTCTAAAGCCGCTGAATACAAGTTTCTTAATATCGCTTTTAATGGCAGGAATATTACGAAAATCAAGAGGAGACGTCCCCTGCGGTAATACATAATGGATAGGCGATAAAGTTGTAAAACCCCGTGTCACTTTAACCTCATAATCTTTTTGCGTTTCCCACTGATGTTCTCTTAATTGCGCAACAATAAAACTAATAAGCTTATGCTGATAGTGAATTAATACGTTCTCAACGGCTGCATCATTGGGTAAATAAGATCGGAAATGTTCTACTATCTGACTAGCTAATTTTCGTAATAAGAGCGTATGGTTATCATAATCGACAAAGTCATTATCAATCAAACCACGAATGATGTAATTTTCGAGATAAGGCTCTTTGACATATTCATTCTTAGAAGTGAGAAAAATGCTTTTATGGGTACGCAATTCTCGAATTAAAAGTTCTTTACTAACAGGTTGCAAATTTAAGTTTTCTAAATTTTCCAAATCAAAATCAGAAAAACCATAAGTAACCTCACGCGAAGGAATGAGTACAATATTGGGAATATCTATCATCAATTCTGCTAATTTTTTTGTCAAAATTGTAACCACTTTTGATACAAGAGACTTTTGTGATGAAGGCTTAATATTCATAACTTTATTAGCAATTTTTTCTTGTATCGGTGCAGAATAAAGCATTTGAGAACTTGGCAATTTATCATTCTCTTTGATAAGATCCCACGCGATCGCTGCAATATCTCGCTCTTCAGGCGTTAATGTAGGGGAATCTGGATTACGTAATATGATACCTTGTAAATCAGATGCTCCATTTATATCGGAATTACGTGTTACCATCGTTTGCATCAATAAAGCTTCTACTTGACATGGAACCGTCACAATATCTGACTTTTCAGAGGGTACATCCCCCTCTCTTCCAATCTCAATATGCTTTTTTATAATTGAGTTTGGATCGTTTGCACGATCAATAATATCTTGAAAACGATCATGCGCAATAATTGTTAAACGATCAATAGCTTCCACGCCTGTTCTATACCCATAAGGCAAACGCAATCCACGCCCAATTGTTTGCTCTGTTAAAATTTCTGAAGCCGATGCACGCAACGGTACAATAGTATAGAGATTCGTAACATCCCACCCCTCCTTTAATTTATTAACGTGAATAACAATTTCTGTTGGGTCATGAGAATCTTCAATTGCAATAAGCTTTTGAATATTTTGATCTTCTTCTATATTCGACTGTTTTGTATGAATCTCTATAACTTTTCCCTTATAAGCCCCTGCGAAAAATTCATCTGATTCCAATAAATTCCGTAGTTTTTGTGCATGATTTGTATCTTGAGCAACAACTAAAATAAAAGGCTTAACGAACTTTTTGTTATAATCTTTTGCATAGACAATTAAATCTGCTTTCACATTTTCATGGGCATGAATTGCATCTTGTAATTTGATATGTTCTAATTGCTCAGATGTATAATTTTGAAGTTGAAAATCTTTACGTGTAGCAACAGCAGGTTCTTTTACAAAACCATCCCTCATAGCCTCTGCAAGTGAATAACTATAGACAACATTTTTAAAATCTACGGGTTTTGCACCTATTGTTTTTGGTGTCGCTGTAAGCTCTATTCCTAAAACAGGTTTTAACTCATTAATTGCCGCTGCACCAGCAGAAGCACGATAACGATGAGCTTCATCCATTAACAAAACTAAATCAGGAAGATTTGCGAGATAATCAAAATAACTTTCGCCAATTGTCTCTTGTAAGCGTTTAATCCTCGGCATACTAGATTTTAGTGCGCCTTTTTTATTATCTGTTGTATTAATTTTAGAAATATTAAAAATATTGATAAAGGCCGTGTCTCTATTCTCAAACAAACGCTTTTGTCCTTGAAAATAGTGTTCATCAGTGCGAATACCTTTACCACTTTCATAATCTTCACCTGTAATAATAACAGGTCTATTTGCAATGAATTCACTTATTCCACTAAAGACATACTTTGGGCTTTGGGGACTAAAATCCTGTTTTAACTTTTCATAAATAGTCAAATTTGGCGCTAAAACAAAAAAATGGCGACTGCGACCTGTTAAATAAAGATAGCTAATAAAAGCCCCCATAAGTCGCGTTTTCCCAACACCTGTTGCTAAGGCAAAACAAAAAGAGGGAAAGTTTCGTTCAAAATCTTGCACAGAAGGATAAAGATTTTTTATCACTTCTAACTCTGCAACCAAATCAGCATTTTTAGAAAGCTCTATATTTTCTAAGATTTTTACCAAAATATTTAAAGATTCACGTTGAGGATCACGTAACGATAAGCGAGCAGAAATCCTTTTTTCAACAGTGTTCATGAAAAACTCCGCTTTTTATATATTATTCAAATAGATCTAATTCTGCTTGCGCAATATCTTTATTTTTGTTGTTTTCTTTTACTACAATCACTGGTTCAAGATTGGCTACATTTAAACTGTAATCGTCCCTTCCCCATTCGCATTTTTCTAATATTGCACGGGGGATTTTAGTGAGTGTCAGATTTTCAAAGGATGCTGATTTTGTATCAAAGGCTGTGCCACAAATCAGCAACGTGCGATGAGAGCCTACCTCTTCACTCATTATACGGAGTTGTTCATGGGTCATAGCGCTTGTTGTGACATAAATATAATCTGTTTCGGTTGAATACCCTTGCATCCAATAATGATTTTCATCAGGTGCGTAGGTAAATCCCATATGTTTGCACATTGCTTCTGAAAGCATCGCAGCATTATATTCGCGACTAATAATCCATTGTCCCCATGGATCTTTTTGTAACAGAGAAGGTGCAAGGCGATAATAGCGAAATCCACCGCCACCTTGCCAATTAACACTTTTGGAAATTCCCCCTTGATCAGTTCCATCAATGACTTGTTTTAAACGAGGGATAATGTGGGTATGACAATGTTCACCAAGCTCAACCATAATCCACTTTCTTCCCATTTTATGGGCAACAGCACCGGTTGTGCCAGAACCAGCAAAAGAATCCAGTACAAGATCACCGGGATTAGTGGCAAGTTGAATAATGCGTTCCATTAAACGCTCAGGTTTGGGAGTTGTAAAGACACTATCAGAATTAAAAACTTTGACTTCTCTTTTGGCATCTTGGTTGTGTCCCACTTCTGTGTAGGGCCAAATCGTCATACTGGTTATGCCCTGCTTAACCTCAGAAACAAAACGTTTAATCCTTGGCACTCCACCGTTATCTGTTCCAAACCAAATGCGATTATCTTTTAATAATTCAGAGAATTTGTGTTTGCTAACCCGCCAACTCGTTCCAGCAGGAGGCATCACCTTGCGTCCAGAAGGTGTGATGATTTCGTAAATATCCTTAGGTGTTACTCTTTTTACGGATAAGTCT
Source organism: Bartonella sp. PS7NMGDW (assembly GCF_042193585.1). NCBI lineage: Bacteria > Pseudomonadati > Pseudomonadota > Alphaproteobacteria > Hyphomicrobiales > Bartonellaceae > Bartonella > Bartonella sp. PS7NMGDW. The sequence continues at coordinate 46,816 of NZ_JBHILX010000005.1, read as the reverse complement.
CCAGATTGCCAAGGACCGCGAGGATCATTATCAGGGTTTTTATAGCGCGCATCCATATCGCTTGAACGAGGAAGCAATTGAGGGCGCCAAACAGTTTTATCTTTAGCATAAACCATTACAAAATCATGGTTGTCTGAAAGCCACTTTGCATCATTTTGTGGAGCATATTTTTTTTGCCAAATGATATTGTTTATAAAATTTTTTCGACCAAAAATTTCATCCATTAACACTTTAAGATAAGCTTGCTCGTCATCATCAATTGATATCCAGATACTTCCATCATCTGCCAGTAAATGATGTAACAATTCTAGCCTGTCTCTCATAAGGCTTAGCCATATAGAATGCTCTAAACCATCTTCATAATGTTCAAAGGCATTGCCTGTATTATAAGGCGGATCGATATAGATACATTTTACCTTCCCCATATATTCTTGTTCAAGTGCTTTGAGTGCGAGCAAATTGTCACCAAAAATAAGTTTATTATCAAAAATGTCCTGAGATGATATTTGATGCGAAGCGTGATAAGATTTTTCAAGATCTTCTAATAAGATACGAGGCTCTAGTTTTGGGCGTTTTTCTTTTCCAATCCAGTTAAGTTCTAATTTTTGTTTATTATAACTCATGCGATCGTCTTTAAATTCAAATGCTTGTGAAAAGTAAACAGCTTATTCATGAATGGCTAAATTAGAGTCTCTTAACAATACTTTTAGTACCATCCGACAGCAATTTGAGCTTCTTCTGACATACAATCAGGTGTCCATGGTGGATCAAAAGTCATAGTGACTTCAACATACGAAACCCCTTCAACTGCACTGACTGCATTTTCTACCCACCCCGGCATTTCACCAGCAACAGGGCATCCCGGTGCTGTAAGAGTCATTTCAATTTTTACTGAACGATCATCTTCAATATCAATACGATAAATCAGTCCAAGCTCATAAATATCAGCAGGAATCTCTGGGTCATAAACTGTTTTGAGAGCAGCAATAATATCATTCGTCATACGATCAATTTCATCTGCTGGAATTGCTGATATATAAGATTTTTTATTTTCGCTTACAGTTTCAACAGATTCTGTAGAATGACGCTCTTCAATTGATTCAGCCATTAAAAAATGTCCTTGTTTCTTTCAATGCTTCTACTAATTGATCTACATCTTCTTGAGTGTTATACATGGCTAATGATGCCCGACAAATAGATGTTAGACCAAAGCGCTGTAATAAAGGCTGTGCACAATGGGTTCCCGCGCGTATTGCAACTCCTTTTCTATCAATAAACATAGCGATATCATGGGCGTGAATCCCTTCAATTGTAAATGATATAATAGCTCCTTTATTGGGAGAATGACCATAAATACGCAATGACTCAACCATTTTAAGTTTTTCCTGCGCATAAGCTAAAAGGGATCTCTCATGGGCATGAATCGTGCTACGACCTTTCTCTTGTATATAATCAATAGCCGCAGTTAATCCAATAGCTTCAACGATAGGAGGAGTGCCTGCTTCAAAACGGTAAGGAGGAGCATTATAGAAAACCTTATCGGTTGTTACCTCCTCGATCATTTCCCCTCCCCCTTGAAAAGGACGCATTTCTTCTAATCTATCTTTCTTACCATACAGAACACCAATACCGGTGGGACCATAAAGCTTATGACCTGTAAAGACATACCAATCACAATCGAGATCTTGCACATCAACGGTTAAATGTACTGCTCCTTGAGAACCATCAACAAGAACCGGAATAGAATCTTGATGAGCTAGTTTAATAATCTCTTTAACAGGAGGCACAGTTCCTAATATATTGGACATATGCGTTATAGCAACAAGCCGCGTTTTTTCGCTTAAAGCCTTTTGGAAATCTTCAATGTGCAGAACACCATTTTCATCGACAGGAACAAAAATAAGTTTAACACCTTTTTGTTCACGGAGAAAATGCCAAGGAATAATATTTGAATGATGTTCCATGATCGTTAGAACAATCTCATCACCTTCTTTGAGTTTGGGCATCGCCCAACCATAAGCAACAGTATTAATAGCTTCTGTTGCATTTTTCGTAAAAACAATTTCTTCAGCTTTTTGAGCATTTAGAAAAACACGAACGGTTTCACGAGAATTTTCATAGGATTGTGTTGCTATATTGGCTAAAAAATACATTCCCCTATGCACATTAGCATAACTATAGTGATAATAATTATTCATTGCATTGAGTACTGACATTGGTTTTTGGGCAGAAGCACTACTATCAAGATATGCTAATCGCTTTCCATAAACTTGATGGTGCAAAATAGGAAAATCACGCCGAATTTCTTCGACATTATAAGTAAATGTTTGTACGTTATTTTCCATTTTTTCTACCTTAAACATTTTTTTCAAGCCATTTACTAATGATATTCTCCAAAACGATTTGAATCTTATCCTGCTTGATGTCATCAATGAGCTCAGAGATAAATCCTTTAATCAAAAGTGCACGAGCCGTTTTAAATGGGATACCACGCGCCATAAGATAAAAAAGATAATCATGATTAATATTAGCAACTGTTGCACCATGACCGCATGCAACATCATCCGCAAAAATCTCAAGTTCAGGCTTTGCATTAAATTCTGCATCATCTGAAAGAATAAGGCTATTACAAGCCATGCGTGCATCTGTTTTTTGCGCTTTTTGAGACACACGTATTATTCCTTGGAAAACACCAACAGCCTTATCTGTAACTACATTGCGTATAATTTCGGTTGATGTTGACTTTTCTTCCACATGACGAACAGTCATTGTAAGATCACTATGTGTTTGTCCTGATAATAAATTTATGACACGTAATTGAAAATTAGATTCTTCTCCCTGTAATTCAATATCGATTTCTTGGCGATTTAATTGGCTCCCTATATTAATGACATAAAGTGATAACTTCGCTCTTTGAGCAAGAACAGCACAAAATCGACCAAATTGTGTAGAATTAAAATCACGATTGCGAATGAGAATCCACGTAACATCACTATCAGCAGCAATATTTAATGAAAATATTGAACTGACAAAGGTATCTTTATCATTGCCAACCTGATGTTCAATAAATATAACTTGACTATTTTTATCAACTTTTATATCCGAAAAAATATGAGATTGTCCCCCCATTTGTATATTTTGTAATTCAATGGGAATATTTAACTTTGTATTTTCAGGGATGTGAAAAAGCCAACCATCTGTAACAAAAGCTGTATTCAACTGTCCAATAAAATCCTCATCAGAAATGTTTTGATTTACCTGTACAGAATTATCTTTTAATGCGTCTGAAAGGCGTTTTACTGTAATGTTATCTACCTTTGACTCTATTGATGTTTTTCCATTGTTTATAGAAAAAACAGCACTTTCTGAAAGCAAAGCATCAATCAATTGATTGTTTTGAACTTTTGAAAAATTGCTAATAGACTTCAGTAAGGTACGCAGATTGGTATAATGCCAGCTTTCGATTTTACGGGAAGGAAGCTGTGTCGTTTGAAACTGCTCAATAGCTTTCTTGCGAATTTCCCGTATAGCTTTATCACCAGGTAAGTCGTTTACATACTGATTGAAATTACTGAGTATATTTTCTTCAATTGCTAACAAGTTTTGCTGTGTATTCATATTCAATAACCTCAAACTGCTTCCCTGATAAGATCAGCATACCCATTTTGCTCTAAATAAATCGCTAAGGATTTATCTCCGCTTTTGATAATTTGTCCTTTATAAAGAACATGTACAGTATCAGGAATGATATAATTAAGCAGCCGTTGATAATGGGTAATCACCAAAAATGAACGTTTTGAATCCCGAAGTTTATTAACACCATCTGCAACAATTTTTAGTGCATCAATGTCTAAACCAGAATCCGTTTCATCTAAAATGCAAAGTTTAGGTTCAAGAAGTGCCATTTGTAAAATTTCAGCGCGTTTTTTTTCTCCACCTGAAAAACCCACATTTAATGGACGCTTTAGCATATCCATATCTATTTCAAGTTTGGCTGAAACTTCCTTAACACATTTTATAAATTCAGGAATTTTAAGCTCTCTGTCACCGCGTGCTTTGCGTTGAGAATTCATCGCAACTTTTAAAAATTCCATTGTTGCTACCCCTGGTATTTCCATTGGATATTGAAATGCAAGAAAAACACCATATGCAGCACGTTCTGCTGGATCCATTTCTAAAAGTGATTGTCCATTATAGAGAATATCTCCTTCTGTTATTTCATAATCATCACGACCAGCAAGCAAATAAGACAAAGTTGATTTTCCGGCTCCATTTTGTCCCATGATAGCGGCAACTTCTCCATCTTGAACTGTCAAGTTTAAACCACGAATAACTTCTGTATCGGTTCCAGCAATACGGGCGTGCAAATTTTTTATCTCTAACATAATTTAATCCTGTTTTGGCTGTTTTTCAGATACCAATGCATATTATTTTGCCTTAGCATCCATCTACTTTTGTAATTACCATAGAGGTCATTTTTAGCATGATTTGCTACTGTTACAGCCTTTTTACATCAAGTCTTCTATTTATCTAATTCAATAAATTATCCAACACTACCTTCAAGGCTGATACCAATAAGCTTTTGTGCTTCGACAGCAAATTCCATGGGAAGTTTTTGAATGACCTCTTTTACAAAACCATTTACAATTAATGCGATAGCTTCTTCTTCGGGAATTCCTCTCTGCATAACATAAAAAAGTTGGTCATCAGAAATTTTTGATGTTGTGGCTTCATGTTCAAACTGAGCTGTTGCATTTTTTGCTTCAATATAAGGAACTGTATGCGCACCACAATCATTCCCGATTAACAAACTATCACATTGCGTAAAATTACGCGCATTTTGTGCTTTTCGATGTGCTGTAACTTGTCCTCGATAAGTGTTATTTGAAAAACCTGCGGAAATGCCTTTGGAAATAATACGACTGGATGTATTTTTTCCCAAATGAATCATTTTTGTACCGGAATCAATTTGTTGATGACCATTTGCAACAGCAATAGAATAAAATTCTCCACGCGCATTATCACCACGGAGTAAGCAGGATGGATATTTCCAAGTAATCGCAGAACCAGTCTCAACTTGTGTCCATGAAATTTTAGAGTTATCACCTCGACAATCTCCACGCTTCGTCACAAAATTATAAATACCGCCCTTTCCATCTTTATCGCCAGGATACCAGTTTTGTACTGTAGAATATTTAATCTCTGCATTTTTAAGGGCAATAAGCTCAACAACAGCAGCATGAAGTTGGTTTTCATCACGTTGGGGTGCTGTACATCCTTCAAGATAAGAAACATAGGAATCTTCAGCGGCGATAATCAATGTTCGTTCAAATTGGCCAGTGTTGCGTTCATTAATCCTAAAATAAGTTGAAAGCTCCATAGGACAACGAACCCCTTTGGGAATATAAACAAATGAACCATCTGTAAAGACAGCTGCATTTAAGGCTGCATAATAATTATCACTTATAGGTACAACTGTTCCTAAATATTCCTTAATAAGCTCAGAATGTTCAATAATCGCCTCTGAAATAGAACAAAAAATCACACCAGCACGTGCCAGCTCTTTTTTGAATGTTGTTACAACAGAAACAGAATCAAAGACTGCATCAACAGCCACCTGCCCCGATACAGACATACTGTCATCAAAAGTAGAGGGATCAGACTGTTTTCTTACTCCTGCCAAAATCTCTTGTTCTTTAAGGGGAATGCCAAGTTTTTCGTACATTGCTAATAACTCAGGATCCACTTCATCCAAAGATTTTGGTCCTGTATGATTTTTTGGAGCAGCATAATAATAAAGCTCCTGAAAATCAATTTTAGGATATTCAAGACGCGGCCAATGAGGCTCTTGCATTGTCAGCCAACGGCGGTAAGCTTTTAAGCGCCATGTTAGCATCCATTCAGGCTCATGTTTTTTAGCAGAAATAAATTTGATAATATCTTCATTTAAGCCTTTTGGAGCTTTATCTGTTTCAATATTGGTTTCAAAACCATATTTATATTGGTCAACATCTATTTCACGTACTTGGCGTATTGTTTCTTGTACTGCCGGCATAAATTTTCTCCATTTTTTGGCGTCAAAAACCGGTAACTAAAAGTCTTGTTTTTTCCAAGATTAAAGTAAGCAAGTTATTTCCTAGGCTATAGGTAAAGTGCAAAAATTTCAATCAAACTTATCTTATTTTTAAAATAATTCTAATTTTTATAACTTTCTGATGATAAATTTTACCCTTTTTTCTTGCTTATAATTTGAGAAAAAAACGATAGAAAATCATCAATATCCTCAGAAGTTGTGTCCCGCCCTAGCGAAATGCGAATGGCACCATTTGGAACATGATACCCCATTGCCTCCAACACTTTGCTCTGTTTTACTTTTCCCGAAGAACAAGCAGAGCCAGATGATATAGAAAACCCTTCTAAATCAAAAGCTATTTGCATCGTTTCAGCTTTTATATTTTTCACGGTAAAGTAAGTTGTATTTGGCAAACGTTGAACTCTTTTGCCAAAAAATTCAACATTTTTACTTATTTTTTGTAGTCCATCTTCTAATTTATTGCGTAAATATATTAACTGTTTTATTTCCTCCTGTGTGAAACAATCAGCCATTGCTGCCCCAAAAGCAGCAATAAGAGGCAATGCTTCTGTTCCTCCACGGAGACCTTTTTCTTGTCCTCCTCCAATAATAAGAGGGTGTGGCATAAGAAGATTGCCACATGAAACAAAAGCACCGATTCCTTTAGGACCGCCAATTTTATGTGCAGACAGTATAAAAAAATCTCCTCCTAACTGATTAATATCCACGAAATTCTTATCGACATATTGTGTCAAATCAACAATAAGAGTGCCTCCTAAATCCCGAACAATAGCGGCGATTTCTGTTAACGGTTGAATAACACCCGTTTCACTATTTGCAGCTTGAATAGCAACAAGAGGTAAACCTTTTGTTTTATCGTGAACCGTTAAGAGTGCTATTAATTTATCTTGTTGTATGAGCCCATCTTGATTAACAGCAATGACGCTTATCAATTCTTTAGAAAAACGCCCTCCCTCTGCCACAGAGGGATGTTCAGTTGCTCCAAGGTAAAGACGAGAAAATTGAACTTTTGCATTCCCCATATTGTAAAAGGGCGTTAGCAAAGTCATTGCTGCTTCACTCGCACCAGAGGTAAATACCACGTGATCTGGATCTGTTTTAAGATTTTCAGCGATTTGCCGACGAGCCTTTTGCAACAAGGTTTTAGCCGCACGCCCTTCCTTATGAACCGATGATGGATTACCAAATATCTCTAAAGATTCCAGTAACGCCATCCGTGCCACTTTTTTGAGCGGTGTTGTTGCGTTATGATCAAAATATCGGCGTTTTATAACCATTTTACATCGCAATCATTAATCTTATGAATTGATTAAAAAAATAGCGCAATTTTCTTGAAAAGTGCACTAAAAAAAGAATATCTAATGATTATTTAAGAGATTCTATGGTAAAAGTCGACCAAGGTCAATGAGAGCCTTTTATTGCATTTAAGGAGCATTTTATGCCAGAAATTATTTTTAACGGTCCCGCGGGTCGGCTCGAAGGGCGTTATCAACCTTCACAACAAAAAAATGCACCCATTGCGATCATTTTGCATCCTCATCCCCAATTTGGTGGAACTATGAATCATAAAATTGTCTATGACCTCTTTTATATGTTCCAACAACGTGGCTTTACAACTTTACGTTTTAACTTTCGTGGTATTGGTCGTAGTCAGGGTGAATTTGATTATGGAATAGGAGAACTTTCAGATGCTGCTGCTGCTCTCGATTGGGTGCAAACACAACATCCAGACTCTAAAAATTGTTGGGTAGCAGGATATTCATTTGGAGCATGGATTGGTATGCAGCTTTTAATGCGCCGACCGGAAATTGAGGGATTTATCTCTGTTGCCCCTCAGCCTAATGTTTATGACTTTTCATTTCTTGCACCTTGTCCCTCCTCTGGACTTATCATTCATGGCGGTATCGATAAAGTTGCCCCCCCAAAAGATGTTCAAATACTTGTCGATAAATTGAAAACACAAAAAGGAATCATCATCACACAAGAAATATTGGAAGAGGCTAATCACTTTTTCAGTGGATGTCATGAAGAACTTATTGAACGATGTGCCCACTATTTGGATAACCATATCACCAATGAATTTCTCGCTCCTCCTCCTGAAATACTTTCACTAACTTAGGAAAACACGATAGATTTATAAAAATCAGCAAAAGTCGTCTCCGATCATAAGAAAGTAATTTTTTTAGTCCGTACTTAAAACTTTTCTAAATTTTATTTCAGGATAGAAATGAGAATAACAAAATGCCTTTTTTCTCTCACTGAGAGGTCTCTCTTTTTAGCGTAAAAAGGAAATAATACCTGTATTGTTATCTTTATATTATCAATATGTCTCTTTTTCTTGTGATGTGTGCATCAGTTATGATAGATAACGCTCCGTTATATAATCACTTATTATATGAAATGAATGCACTCTTAAATTAGGAAATTGAATCTGTGTTTGCCTTTAAATCTGATTTTTTACACATTATGAGCGAACGTGGTTTTATCCACCAAATTTCAGATGAAAAAGGCTTAGATGATCTTTTTTCAAAAGAAACCGTAAGCGCTTATACTGGATTTGATCCAACAGCATCGAGTTTACATGCTGGAAGTCTTCTTCAGATTATGATGCTTTATTGGTTACAAAAAACTGGTCATCGCCCCATTGCTTTAATGGGCGGAGGAACCGGATTGATCGGTGATCCTTCCTTCAAAGATGAAGCGCGACGTCTTCTGACACAAGATGATATTGCTGCAAATATTGATGGTATTAAAAAGGTATTTGCTAACTATTTGACATTCGGTGACCGAGAAACTGATGCTTGTATTGTGAATAATGCTGAATGGTTATGCAATTTAAACTACTTAGAATTTTTGCGTGATGTAGGAAAACATTTTTCTGTCAACCGTATGTTATCATTTGATTCTGTCAGACTGAGACTTGAGCGTGAGCACTCTTTGTCATTCTTAGAGTTTAATTATATGATTCTGCAAGCTTATGACTTTGTTGAACTTTATAAACGTTATGGGTTGCGTATGCAAATGGGGGGCTCTGATCAATGGGGTAACATTATTAACGGAATCGAATTAGGGCATCGTTTAGGAACACCACAATTATATGCGTTAACATCACCATTACTGACAACCTCTTCCGGTGCCAAAATGGGTAAATCATTGAATGGAGCTGTATGGCTGAATGCGGATATGCTTTCACCTTATCAATTTTGGCAATATTGGCGCAATACAGAAGATGCTGATGTAATACGATTTCTAAAGCTCTATACCCCATTGCCAATGGATGAGATTCTTAAACTTTCTGTATTACAAGGGACAGAAATTAACGAAGCAAAAAAAATTCTTGCAACAGAAGTTACAGCAATGTTGCATGGACGTGCTCTCGCCAATGCTGCAGCAGAAACTGCTCGCAAAACGTTTGAAGAAAAAACTTTGGGAGAAAATCTTCCAACTGTTGAAATTAATGCCTCAGAATTAAAAAAAGGTGTTGGATTGCTCACCCTTTTAGTACAAGCAGGACTCGCTAAATCTAATAGTGAGGCACGCCGACACGTTCAAGGTGGAGGTGTCCGTGTAAATGATCAAATTATTGAGGATGAAACACATCTTATTATTGAAGGGGATGTCAGTGCAGAAGGAATCATTAAGCTTTCTTTCGGTAAGAAAAAACATGTTGTGATAAAACCAGTATAATCTTTTGTTGTTTTGTTTATGTTGTTCACGCCGATCTTGTTCTTTCAATCCAATCGTTGTGATAGAGCGAGTTTTGTTAAGAAAATAAAGGTCTCTTCAAAATAATAATATTCTAGAGAGTTGAATAGTTCTTTTCTTCTGTGTACTTTGATATCTTATACTTATTACACAAGAAAGATGAAAACAATGACAAGATCAATGAAAGGTGCTCTTGCTCCTGATTTTAATTTGCCTCGCGATGGAGGAGAGACAGTATGTCTTTCTGACTTTAAAGGAAAACCTGTTGTTTTATATTTTTATCCAAAAGATGACACCAGCGGTTGCACAAACGAAGCACTTGATTTCACAAAATTAAAGATGAAATTTGATGAAATCGGTGTTGCTGTTATTGGAATCTCTCCAGATAATGTAAAAAAACATGATAAATTTAAAGTAAAATATGAACTTGATGTCATCTTGGTTTCTGATGAAGAAAAAACAACCCTCGAAGCTTATGGTGTTTGGGTTGAGAAAAGCATGTATGGACGCAAATATATGGGCGTTGAACGGAGCACTTTTTTAATTGATGCAAATGGAATAATAGCAGAAGAATGGCGCAAAGTAAGCGTATCTGGGCATGCTGAAAATGTTTTAGCTACTGCAACACTTTTACATCATAACGGTAACTTATAAATTGAGTGTTTGATTTACCTTAAAAAGCAAAAGTCATCCCCCGAATTGATTTTAGTTTTTCAACGGATTCAATTTTTACAATATATTGATTTATAAGGATAATGAATTGTTTTATATTTATATTAGTCCTCCGAATATCGCAAATTTTTCTTATTTCAGCTTTCTATCACTTGCAATATCATAAGCAGGATTGGTGTGTGAGAAAAAATTGAAGAAAGGAACAAGAAAATCCCTCTTTGAACCTTTAAAGTATCAAGAATATCGTAATATCACAACATCAATAAAACAAACAACTTAAGAAAAAAATCTACATAGCTTGAAGGAAGGATATATAATTAACGAATATCCTCAATTTCTTTGTCTTGTCCATAAATGCGCCGTGCGAGTGCTGCCTCTATAAATGCATCTAAATTACCATTCAGTACGGATTGTGGATCCGTATTTTCAATCCCTGTACGCAAATCTTTGACAAGCTGATAGGGTTGAAGAACATAAGATCTAATTTGATGTCCCCATCCGATTTCTGTTTTAGAAGATTCAGCAGCATTGGTTTCTTCTTCTCTTTTTTTAAGCTCTTCTTCATAAAGCCGTGCACGCAACATCGACCAAGCCGTAGCGCGATTTTTATGTTGAGAACGCTCTGTTTGACATTGAACAACAATACCCGTTTTTATATGTGTGATGCGAACAGCGGAATCTGTCGTGTTAACATGTTGTCCTCCTGCTCCTGATGCACGATATGTATCAATACGCACATCTGCCTCTGAAACATCAACTTCAATATTGTCATCAATAACTGGATAAACCCAAATACTTGCAAAAGAGGTATGGCGCTTTGCATTCGAATCAAATGGAGAAATCCGAACCAAGCGATGAACGCCTGATTCTGTTTTTAACATTCCATAAGCATTATGCCCTTTTACAAGAATAGTTGCTGACTTTATTCCTGCTTCTTCTCCATCATGAATTTCTAAAATTTCAACCTTCATGTCATGCTGCTCAGCCCAGCGCATATACATACGTAAGAGCATAGAAGCCCAATCTTGGCTTTCTGTTCCCCCTGCTCCAGCATGAACTTCTAAATAGGTATCATTCGGATCCGCCTCTCCTGAAAGAAGTACATCAATTTGCCTTTTATCTATCTCATTTTTAAGATTACGTATTGAATTTTCTGCGTCAGCGATAATTTCAACATCACTTTCTTCTTCGCCCATCGCGATAAGCTCAATGCATTCTTCAAGTGTTTTTGTAAATGATAAAAGACCATTGATTGAATCATCAAGACGTTGACGCTCACGCATCATATCCTGTGCTTGTTGTGCATCATCCCATAATGACGGATCTTCCGCTTTTTGATTAAGATATTCGAGACGCTTTAGTGATTGATCCCAGTCAAAGATGCCCCCTTAGCAATTGAATTGCTTTCTGGATTTCATCAACTAATGTTTCTATTTCTGCTCGCATAATTTAACACCGTATTTTTTAACACTCTTTCTGGTTATGTCTCTAGAATTTTATACAAATCTGATAGCTGCTGTGAGGAAATAGCACGGACTTATCATTCTATTTACAGGACCGACACTGTAAAAAAATAAAAACTATAGACTCATGGCGAAAGGAGATTTTGTTGATTAATACAGCCCACCTGTCCCACTTTCAAGGGCTTTATTGACTTGTGGAGAAGTAGTTACTGCAGGAACACCTTCTTGAAAAGAATTTGTACTCCCAATAACTTGATATATATCAGCAGGACCAGTCCCTGGTTTAAATGCTTCTATAATAACATCTTGATCTCCTCTTTCGGCAAGCATTCCTGTTTTCCGATTAATTGGCATTAAAATCATGCCCTTTGGCATCTTAAAGGGAACATCTGGCTTTCCTTTAAGAGCATCTGCCATAAAATCACCAAAAATAGGTGCAGCTAATGAACTTCCTGTTCCATTATATCCTAACGGAGCTGGTTGATCATAACCGACAAAAATACCAACGACAATGTCAGGAGTAAATCCCATAAACCAGACATCCTTAGAGTCATTGGTTGTTCCTGTTTTAGCCGCAATATGTCGATTAAGATAACGTAAACGTGCTGCAGTACCACGCTGAACAACCCCTTCCATCATCGAGGTAATTTGATAAGCCGTCATAGGGTCAAGAACTTGATCTCTTTCATCAATCAATGTGGGTTCACGTTGATTATTCCATGAAGGCGTATTACAATTTTCACAAATACGATCATCATGACGATAAATTGTCTTTCCATAACGATCTTGAATTCTGTCTATCAGAGAAGGCTTAATAGAGCGTCCCCCATTGGCAATAACTGAATAAGCTGTAACCATTCGTAATACTGTTGTTTCACCAGCCCCTAAAGCCATGGGAAGATAAGGCTGCAATTTGTCCACTATGCCAAAGCGTTCTGCATATTCAGCGACAAGAGGCATTCCCATATCATTGGCAAGCCGTATTGTCATAAGATTACGAGAACGCTCAATACCATAACGCAACGTTGAAGGTCCTGCAAAGGTACCACCATAATTTTTGGGTTGCCAAACTTCACCATTATATTGACGAACTTCAATGGGGCCATCTAAAACAACAGATGCTGGTGTATACCCGTTATCAAGGGCTGCTGCATAAACAAAAGGCTTAAAAGCAGACCCCGGTTGGCGATAAGCTTGGGTTGCACGATTGAATTCAGATGCAGCAAAAGAAAATCCTCCCACCATAGCAAGAACGCGCCCTGTATGAGGTTCCATAGCAACAATCGCACCTTCAACCTTTGGAATTTGTTGTAAACGATAAGTGTTGTTTGCATTGGATAGTTTTTCAACAAAAATCACATCTCCAACTTGCAGAACATGAGATAAGTTCTGAACAGTTTTTCGATAACCGTTTTCTTTTACAACATGGAGGGCCCATTTTGAATCAGATTCAGATAAAACAGCAATTTCCCGTTTTTTTGATAATATACCCGAAGCTTCACGCTGTGGCTGTAAACCAATCTCTACTTTATTGGGATTAGTAGAAAGAACAACAGCTAAACGCCATTCAGGAACATCACTGAGCCCCGTGATATTTGCAAGTTCTATCCCCCAATCACCTTTTTCATCGATATGCGCATAAGCTCCACGCCATCCTTGCAAATGATCAAATTTAATTAATCCAGCGTGCAAAGCACGTCGCGCAATAAGTTGTAAATGCGGATCAAGCGTTGTACGAATGGAAAGCCCACCTTCATAAAGTGTCTTAGCCCCATAGCGATGTATTAAACGACGTCGCACTTCTTCAGTAAAATAATCAGCCGCAAAAACATAGCTATCACTCCCACGTATTGTCGCTCCTAAAGGTTTAGCTTTCGCTTTTTCACCTTGTTCACGCGTTACATATCCATTTGCAATCATCCGATCTATAACCCAATTGCGCCGATCAATAGCACGTTGTGTATTCTTAAATGGATCATAATTTGCTGGCCCTTTTGGAAGAGCAGCCAAATAAGCACATTGTTCTAGCGTCAGATCATTGACGGATTTATTGAAATAGGTCAAAGAAGCAGCTGCTATACCATAAGTACCACGACCCAGATAAATTTCATTGAGATAAAGTTCGAGAATATGATCCTTTGAATAAGTTTTCTCAATACGCATTGCTAAAATAGCTTCCTTAAATTTACGCTCTAACGTTGTTTCTGAACTTAAAAGAAAGTTTTTAGCGACTTGTTGCGTTATAGTTGATGCACCCTCTGGACGTCTTCCAGAACCAATATTACGAATATTATTGATCAAAGCTCGAGAAAGTCCTTCGGGATCTAAACCAAAATGATGATAAAAGTTTTTGTCTTCAGCCGAAATAAAAGCATTTATAACAAGCTTTGGTATTGATTGAATCGGTAAATAGAGGCGATGTTTTGTTGCAAACTCTGCCATAAGACGGCCATCAGAAGCATGAACGCGGGTCATTACCGGCGGTTCATAAAGTGAAAGAACTTCATAATCAGGGAGTGCATTTGCTTGACCACTGGTCACAACACCCCACGTTATTGCTCCACAAAGTCCAATAGCAACAAAAAAACGAAGAAGATATCTTAAAAAAATCATCATAAAAACGGCTATCGCTTTCTTAAGAATTAATCAAAGAAAAAATACGTTACTTCAAACACACCAAGCGGATATCACCACAAGATTGAGATCAAGAGAAATTGTTTTCTATCTTTTATTTATACTAGGGTATACTAGAACCCCATATTGATACTCTATTTTCTCACAAATTTAAAGAGGCTGTATCATTTTCTGCCTATAATGAGCAAATTGACGAATAGAATGAGCAATAGAGGCTGCCATTTGTTTTCTCCAATGAGGATCATTTAATAACTTTTCGTCCTCTTTATTGGATAAATAACCTATCTCTATCAAGACGGAGGGTATATCTGAAGCTCTTAAAACTTGAAAATTAGCATACCGATGTGGATTATTAATCAAGTTAATATGATTCTTTGATAAACTTGAAATAACACTATTTGCAAAATTAACCGAAAATGTATGTGTTTCACGTCGTGTAAGATCCATCAATATATCTGTAACTTCAAGCGTTTCATCTGCAGGTAAACCATCCAGCAAATCAACTTTATTTTCATTTTCAGCTAAAGATTTTGCAATGGCATCAGAGGCTTTGTCTGATATGGTGTACACTGTGGCACCGCGAAGAGAATGTAGATCAATCGTATCTGCGTGAATAGATATAAAAAGATCAGCATCGAACTCTTGCGCTTTTTTAACTCTTTCACTTAGTCTTAAAAAAATATTGGAATCTCGTGTTAAAGCAACAGTAATATGAGAATCCTTTTGTAATTCGTCTCGCAATGCACGCGCAAAGTCTAAAGTCACATCTTTTTCTAAAATTCCAGTAACACCCCGTGCACCGCCATCAATACCACCATGACCAGGATCAAGAACAACACGGAAATTATATGCTGGCATTAACTGCGTTTTTGTATCAAAATTGGTTTTTTGCTGTTTTTTTAATATTTCATCAAATTTTTCTAGTGTAGTTTTACGAATATCAATCAGCAACTGCCATAAACCATTATTTAATTTTTTTACGACACTTTTTTCAATTACAAAGGCCGTTTTACTTGTCAAAATAATGCGTGAAGTCTGCATGTCAGAAAAAGCATAACGCACATCTGAAAGCATAACGGATAATGTATTCTGTTTCTTTAAAGGCGTATTTTGCATCGAAAAGTCAATTGTAGGTAAATTGATCACCAACCGTGCTGGCCTGTCCAAAATCTGTAAACGAACATTTGGTTTTGAATTGAAAACCGCAATAATACGCGTATGAACACTATCACCAATGGTTCGAAAATTAATAAGTTTCAGAGGATCTGCGGCTTGAACACTGGTTTGGAATAGCAAAAATAATAATAAAAGGTATGTGACAAGCACAATAACATTCCCATAAGCTATTTTCAGCTTTTTGGTAAAGAAAACTCTTATCATAAGCAAAATACTCTACATTACATTTGAATAACTTATCTTGGTTATATAAAAACGATACACCAATTTATTCTCTATTTTTCAATAAAAGCTAAATAAACACCCAAAAACGAAATTAAGGTCATTAAAGACATTATCATTATACATGATTTACATTGTTACTTGCCAAACGCATGATATCAACATAAAAGAATATTTATGCTTCCTAGCTGATAATAGTCATCTAAATTATCTGTAACTCATATTAAGTTGTCTTTAGAGGTTTTTTGCCTATTATGCATTGAGACTTTGTTTATGGATGAAAAAATTCTATGTTATAACATTAGGATTGCATTACTTAAGATTCGTTGGTTCGGATATCCGAACTGTTTTAAAGATTATTTTACCGGAGACTTTTAAGAAATATGAGTCATAAAAAACAGATGGAGATAATGATGAGAAATGGTGTAAATGCAGTCATGCCTTTGCACGTGGTGTTCCGTCCTGTTTTTCTGGTATCTCCCTTTTATGGCAGACAGCCTTTTATATTTACGAATAGTTATAGCGTTCGTTTGAATAAAATTGTGCATGTCGCCTTCAGGATATTAGCTTATGTCAAACAAAATGCTTATAGATGCCTCCCATCCGGAGGAAACACGTGTTGTTGTTGTTCACGGCAACAAAATTGAAGAACTTGATTTTGAATCAGAACATAGAAAACAGCTCAAGGGGAATATTTATCTCGCACGTATTACGCGTGTAGAACCGTCTCTCCAAGCAGCTTTTGTTGAATATGGTGGAAACCGACATGGTTTTTTAACATTTTCTGAAATTCATCCTGATTATTATCAAATTCCTATTGCTGATCGCCTTGCTCTTCTTGAAGAAGAGGAAAACGCAGCTGTAGGAGAAAATTCTGTAGATTCCTTTACGGAAGAAGCAACTAAAAATAAAAAACGCTCCAGAAGAACAAAAAAAAATGGAAAAAACAATGTCATAGCAGCCGATATTGAAAATGATATCACATCTGAATCAACAATAATTGATAATACAGAAGAAGCATTAAATACCGATATCTCTTATGATGAGATCGAAATGGTTGGTGCTGAGGACATCCGTGAAGAGCTCCCAATTTATCAAAGAAAACAAGGGCGCCAGTATAAAATTCAAGAAGTCATTAAACGACGTCAAATTTTGTTGGTACAAGTCATCAAAGAAGAGCGTGGTAATAAAGGTGCTGCCCTTACAACATATCTGTCTTTAGCAGGTCGTTATTCTGTTCTAATGCCCAACACAGCACGTGGTGGTGGTATTTCACGAAAAATTACGAACGTACAAGACCGTAAGCGTCTTAAAGAAATCGTAAAAGAATTAGCCGTTCCAAAAGGTATGGGCGTTATCTTACGAACAGCTGGTGCCAATAGAACAAAAGCTGAAATTAAACGTGATTATGAATATCTTATGCGGTTATGGGATACTATTCGCACTTTGACACTCGAGTCAACGGCGCCATGCCTTGTCCATGAAGAAAGTAATCTCATCAAGCGTTCTATACGAGATCTTTACAATAAGAACATTAGTGAAATTCTTGTCTCTGGAGAGCAAGGATATCGTGAAGCGAAAGACTTTATGCGTATGCTCATGCCAAGTCATGCAAAAGTTGTGCAACCTTACCGTGATCCTACACCCATTTTTGCAAGAAATAATATTGAAATTCAACTTGATAAAATGTTGCAACCACAGGTTTCTTTAAAATCTGGTGGTTATCTTGTTATTAATCAAACAGAAGCACTCGTTGCTATTGACGTGAATTCTGGCCGCTCTACGAAAGAATTCTCTGTCGAAAAGACAGCTTTACAAACTAACCTTGAAGCTGCTGAAGAAGTAGCGCGTCAATTACGCTTGCGTGACCTTGCTGGTTTAATTGTGATTGATTTTATTGATATGCTTGAAGAACGCAATGTAAAGCTGATCGAAAAAAAATTAAAAGATTGTTTAAAAAATGATCGTGCTCGTATTCAAGTAGGTCATATTTCACACTTCGGCCTTTTAGAAATGAGTCGTCAACGTATTCGCATATCGGTTTTAGAAAGTACAACACAGCCCTGCCCGCATTGCGCAGGAACAGGAAATATACGTTCTGAATCATCAATTGCATTACATGTCATGCGCTCAATTGAAGAATATCTTCTTCATAATTCGCAATATAATATTATCGTACGCACACCTGTAGCAACAGCGCTTTATGTATTAAATCATAAACGCAACATTCTTGTTAATTTAGAAACTCGCTTTAAGCTTAATATTAGTATTGAAGCAGATGATAGTATTGGAACGCAACATCTTGTTATTTCTAAAGGCTCAATAGCAGAGAGAATTTCTCGATCTTCATTGGAAGATGTTAATAAGCAAGAAATTGGAGATTCTGTTTTCATAGAAAGTGAATCTATTGAAAATCCTTCTCCCATTGAAACAAACCAAAAGCGTCGGCGCAAAAATCGTCACGATGAAATTACTGATCATTCTCTTTCCAACGTTCATAAAAAAGAAGATACCTTGAGTGATGATTCTTATCGTCGAGGACGTCGTCGAGGACGTCGTGGTGGTCGACGCAATCAAGATAATAATTTTCATCAGATTCGTATTCCTTACGCAGAACCAGTGGGAGATTTTGCTAAGCAGGCTTTAGCAGAAATTAAAGCAGCACACCGCAAACATCGTGTTTCACCTGCTAAATCTTTTGAACTTGAAGAAACAAAAAATAATACGCAAGCTCTAGATATACAACAACAGGGTGAATCTAAAAAAATTGATACAAGTATTAAACCTAAAAAACGTTCTTCAAAAGTAGTAGAAAATCAACTTTCTTTAGAGAATGATCAAAATGTCGTAGAACAAAAATCTCTTGAAGAAAAACCTAAAACTAGTTCAGTACGTAAAGCTAAAACAAAAAAAGCAGACAAATCTATTCATAAAGTAGAAGATAAAACTCTTGAAAATAGTAAAAAGTCAACACGTGGAACACGTAAAAAATCATCTTCTAAAGAGACAACGCAAATACAAAAAATATTAGAGAAAGAAACTATAATCGAGATGGAGGAAGTTGTCCAAACTTCTCCTTCCAAAATTGAAGAAACAATTAATCAACCCGTTGTTGTTTCATCAACGCCTAACAATTCTTCCAAAACTGAACGTATTGGTTGGTGGAAACGTAGAATTCTTTCGAAAAATTAAAGATTTAAAAAAAACCGCCACAGAAAACTGTGGCGGTTTAAATAAAAAATTATAGAAAACGTTTCAACCAATTCTATGGTGTGGGTTTATCAATTTTGCTTTGCTTTTTCTTGCTCAGCCCGCATACGATCTTCAATTTCTTTTTGCTTTGATTGAATGGCTTGCTGCATCTTTATTTGTTCTTGTTGGAAATCTTTTTCCTCCATACCAGGACCGGTATAGGCTGCTGTAAACCCATTAAGAGAAAATTCAATAGGATTAGCTGAACCACGGAAATTAACTGTGGTTACAACCATTTTTGTACCACTTTTCATAGCTGCTATAAGCTTATCATCTAAGACATCATTGGCAATACAACTTGGTCCATTACAAATAATATAAGGAATTTTTTTAGAGAAGTCGTCACCAATTTTAATGTGAACACCTTCTGGCAAAAAACGACCTGTAGGTACTTGAATACCTATACGTTTTTCATTTTGCTTCCCTTTTATTTCAACAAGATTAAAAGCCGTCAAAGGTTGTCCCGTATTCGATAATACAGTATTCATTGTATTACAAATATCAACATCATGCTGCTTACTGCAAACTTTGTACCAACCTTGTGATAAAGTTTGCGCATTTGCAGAAATACCAGCTATAAGAAAAAGGGCAGCGGCTCCAACTAATACTGAAACAGCAGAATAAACATTTTTATGCGACATGATTAAGTTAATCCTTTCAACGCGCTCTTAAGTAACTTCAAAAAAATATTAAATATAATTCCAACTTAAATTTATTAAATTATAATGAAATAACACTTAATTTTACTATTTTTACTTCAATATAAAAAAAAAAATCAAATTTAGAGAAAAAATACGACGAGCTATTCTAATTTTTATACACCCATATAATTCCCCTCTTTATCATATTGGTGTTTGATGCAATCTATCCATAAAACACCTCTGTGCATTTAAGCTAAGATTACACAAACGAATCAATATTGCAATATTAATTAGAATAAACTCCTATACTACTCTAAAAATCTTACTAATTAAACTTTTTACATTTGTTACTCTTCATGTTAAGTTCGTGGAGCCTTAGCAACAGCTGTTGTAATGCATGAAGCTCCGAAATATCAGATAAATTTTACTTTTTTCCTTATGTGATTCGTATGATACGAAAAAATAAAATCATTTACTGTATTATTGAAACATTTCATAAATTAAAACCACTGATTGTCTAAAATTTCTGCATAATTGTAAGAGAACTTTTTCCTAATGGACAATTTTCTGCCCTTGTTTACAAAACAATGGCGATACATTTTTGTAATAAAAGTTTTATATTTTACAGCTCCTAACCAAAAAGTTTAATTTAAAAATACGCTACTAAAGAAGTGCTTTTTTCTTAATTAAAAAACATATTTTCTTAGAGAGAAAATTTATAACTGTTGAAAATATTTTATTTATAATAAACTTCCTTAAAATATAACAACATATTAATTTATAATAATAATTTATCTTTTACATCATCAAATGTTTGTTTTTCATAGCTATTAAGAGCCTTCTGTTAGCAATTCTTTTATATTGCTAGAAACTGGGGCTTATCGAATTAATTGCGTCTTTTACTCAATAAAAATCTTTATCTTTCCAATCAAAATCTTTGCGTAAAATAGCACCTATATCACTCTGCAATATATCCACTAAAACTTTGCAACTAATAATAAATATGAGGATAATTTTCCATTTATTAAATAATTCAGCTTTTCTTCGTATTCTCCTACTTCGTACTCTCTCGCTATATCTACCCTAGAGATAAATTTTTATTTTTTCAAATAGATCCTGTAATTTCGAACCAAGATTATAATATTTATTCTTCAGATTTTTCAGTTCTTTTAAAAACTTATTTCGTTTCTGCAAACGCTTATAGTATTCTGCTTTAGAAAATTTTTTCCCAAAATATCTAAATGATAAATACTTATCTTCAATAAATTATATGCTATCTTTAGTATTCTTTCTTTTGTTTTTTAATGTTGGTATTGTTCCTTAGAAGATAAATCAGCGTGAGCGTTTTTATGCCATACATTACAGGGAGTAAAAACTATCGTTAGTAACTTTTGTAATGAAGAAAGCATGTTATCTTGGCTTAAGTTTTTGCTTTTTAGAGAAGATACTTATATGCACGTTCTATTTATTGCGGTTACACCGTCTAAGCTATTTTCTTCATTATATCAATATGTCTTATGATGAAGAACGCAAAATGAATATGTAAGAAGTTCTTTTATTATAAACTTAAATTTTATTCTTATAAAAAATTAATAACTATTTGTTTTTATATAATAATTTTATAAAAACGAGTAACAATTCTGAAACAACAAAGAAGTTTTTAACCAGAATGTTGTTCTGCCATTTCGACAAGCTGTGTCATAATATTCGCTGCTCCAACAAGCCTTTCATCCGCTGTGGACCAATCACGAATAAGAGCGATACTTTGATCTGGTCGAATTTTTGCCATCGAACCTTGTTTTCCAACCCACTGAACAAGAGCAACACTATTTGCAAAATAATTATTGCGAAACTGTATAACAATCCCCTTTGGTCCAGTATCCAATTTTTCTACATGCGCTTTTCGACACAATGTTTTGATATAAAAGACTTTAAGAAGGTGTTGAACTTCAAGCGGTAAAGGACCAAAGCGATCAATTAACTCCGCTGCAAATTCATCAATTTGTTCTAAATCATCAAGTTCTGTTAAACGACGATAAAGCCCCATACGTAATGGCAAGTCAGGCACGAAACTTTCTGGTATCATCACTGTTGTACCAAGTGAAATTTGAGGAGACCATTGCTTATCTTCATTTAGCTCTCCATCTTTTAATTCAGCAACAGCTTCTTCAAGCATTTTTTGATAGAGTTCAAATCCAACTTCTTTAATATGCCCCGATTGCTCTTCACCTAAAAAATTGCCTGAACCACGGATATCCATGTCATGGCTTGCCAATTGAAAACCAGCCCCCAAGGTGTCAAGAGATTGTAAAACTTTAAGACGACGATCAGCAGCAGCTGTTAAAACTTTACCAGCAGGAAATGTAAAGAGTGCATAAGCACGTTGTTTTGAGCGCCCTACCCTCCCTCGTAACTGATAGAGTGCAGAAAGACCAAACATCTCAGCGCGATGCACAATTAGGGTATTGGCTGTTGGAATATCAAGACCAGATTCAATAATGGTTGTCGATAGCAAAACATCATATTGCCCATCATAAAATGCATTCATGATATCATCAAGTTGTCCAGCCGGCATTTGTCCATGAGCCACAACGAATTTCAGTTCTGGCACATGTGTTTTGAGATATTCTTCTACAAAAGTCAGATCAGAAATACGAGGACAAATATAGAAACTTTGTCCGCCACGATAATATTCTCGAAGCAGGGTCTCTCGTATAACAAGTGCATCAAAGGGTGAAATAAAAGTACGAACGGCCATTCTATCAATGGGGGGCGTTGTTATCAATGAAAGTTCACGTACACCGGATAATGCTAACCCTAAAGTGCGTGGTATGGGAGTTGCTGAAAGTGTGAGAACATGAATATCACTTTTAAGCTCTTTTAAACGCTCTTTGTGTTTGACACCAAAATGCTGCTCCTCATCAATGATGAGAAGGCCTAATCGTAAAAAATTAACTGCACCACTTAACAATGCATGGGTTCCAATGACAATATCGATTGTACCATCTGAAACACCTTTTTTTACTTGTGCAAGTTCTTTTGCTTTTACAAGCCTTGAAGCATGTCCAATTTTAACCGGTAATCCTTGAAACCGCGAAATAAATGTCTTGTAATGTTGACGTGAAAGCAAAGTTGTCGGTACAACAACAGCAACCTGATATCCATTTAATGCTGCGACAAAAGCACTTCGAATGGCTACTTCGGTTTTTCCAAAACCAACATCACCGCATATCAAGCGATCCATAGGCTTTCCTGAGGCTAAATCGTCTAAAACAGCATCAATTGCATTCATTTGATCTTCCGTTTCTTCATAGGGAAAGCAAGCAACAAACTCATCAAATGGTCCAACTGGTGGAAGTAAAGCAGGCGCAGCACGAGTTATACGTTCTGCAGCTATACGAATTAATTGCCCTGCCATTTCCAATAAATGTTTTTTAAGCCGAGCTTTACGTGCTTGCCAAGCAACACCCCCTAATTTATCTAAAGTTACCTCTGTTCCTTCTGAGCCATAACGTGAGAGAAGCTCAATATTTTCAACAGGTAAAAAGAGTAAATCACCTCCAGCATATCTAATTTCAAGGCAATCTCGTAAAATTCCAGTGGTTTTGATGGTTTTAAGACCAACAAATTGGCCAATACCGTGGTCGATATGCACAATAATATCACCAGAATTTAAAGCAGAAATTTCAGAAATAAAATTTGTATTATTTTTACGCCGCTTTGGCGATCTTATAAAACGATCGCCAAGGATATCTTGCTCTGCTATAACAGCCAAATCTTCAGCCTCAAAACCATGTTCTATCATGATAACAGCTGCTAATATGCGATCTCGTGGTGTTGCTTTGACAGTTTGCAAGGATTTTGCAACATCTATTTTTTTCAATCCATGCTCATCGAGAACTTGTAACAAACGATTGAGAGATCCTTCACTCCAACACGCTAAAAGCACTTTTTTACCAGCAGTGCGTAAAGATGCGATATGATCAATAACACTTGAAAAAACATTTTTTTCCTGCGCATTACGCTCTTTTACAAAATCATATCCCTGTTTAACATTGGTGTGAATAACAGTTTTTTCCGAACTTTGTGGAATATTAAAAGGCGAAAAATCAATACGCTGTGAAGATTGTTGCACACTTTCCAAAACACGCTCTGGCGTTAAATAAAAAAGACTAGGATCTATTGGATGATAAGAAGTAGAATTTTTTTCATCATTTTCGCGCTCTTTGCGCGCGTTATAATAGTCCTCAATAAGACGATAGCGTTCAATGAAGGCTTCTTCTATGAGATGCTCAAAAACTATCGGTAAGTTGCCACAATGGTCAAAAAAACTATCAAGGTTTTCATAAAAAAATGGAAGCCAATGTTCCATACCGGCAAAACGCCGACCTTGAGCAATTGCTTCATAAAGCATGTTATTTTTTTGTGATACACCAAATGTACGGGTATAATTGCTCTTAAAACGGCTTATGCGTTCTGGTGTGAGAACAACCTCACTCATTGCCTGTAATAAAAGTTCAGTTTTTTGGCCTGTTGTCCTTTGACTTTCTGGATCAAATATGCGGATACTTTCTAGGGTATCTCCAAAAAAATCAAGACGTAAAGGTTCAACATCCATGGGAGAAAAGATATCAAGTATTCCTCCTCTTACAGCAAACTCACCAACATCACGGACAACCGTAACGCGTTCAAAACCATTGGTTTCTAAAAACTGAATAAGATTTCCCATGTTATTGCGCTGGCCAACACGTGCGTGAATAAGCTGAGCTTCTATCATTTCACGAGGAGGTAACTTTTGCATAATCGCATTTGCTGTTGTTAATATAATTGCAGGATGCGGATCTTTACGTAAATTTGCTATGTGTGCCAATGCTGATAATCGACGTGCCATAACAGAAATTCCTGGTGACACACGATCATAAGGCAAACAATCCCATGCAGGAAATTGAAGTATGGGTAAATTGGGCTCAATAAAATTTAAAACTTGTTGTAAATGAACAATTTTTGTTCCGTCGCGGACAACATAGATGAGCGGTTTACCTTGTGCAATTTCTGAACTTAATTTCGCAAGCGCAAAGGCTTCAAATCCATCAGGAACTCCATCAAAAATCATACGAACAGAATTATTTTTTGGAATAACAATTTTTTTAAATATAGGCATCGGGATTAATAACTTAAGCAAGTACGATAATTGGCAATATCACGAAAAAGTGGACTATCAACTTCAGAGGGTGGCGAAACTTCTCCAGTAATCCATGTGAGTAAATCACGATCATCAAAAGACATAATATATTCAAGTTCAGAGAGCGTTTTATCATTCATTTCAGTAATATGAGTATCGACATAATGTCCAAAAATGAGATCCATTTCACGAATACCGCGATGCCATGCACGAAAAATCAATCGACGACGACGCACATCTAATTGATTTTTGTCAACGACAAAAACTGTCATAAAAAATCTCCTTGAATAAAGTAATATAAACTATTCAATTAGTCGTATAAAATTTGTACCTTGCTTTTAAGGAAGTTCTATAATCTTTTGTTCTTTAAGTGTAATTCGACGATGCATTTGCTTAGCCAAAGCGTAATTATGTGTTGCAATAAGAGCAGAAAGACCCGACTGGCGAACAAGGATAGATAAAGCTTGAAAAACATAAGCTGAAGTTACGGGATCAAGATTTCCTGTAGGTTCATCAGCCAAAAGAACCGAAGGGCCATTTGCTACTGCACGTGCAATAGCAACACGTTGTTGTTCTCCTCCCGATAACTCTAAGGGACGATGGTTAGCACGATGAGAAACACGCAGATACGTCAATAATTTGCGCGCACGATCTTCTGCTATGGATTTTTTTAATCCTGCTATCATTTGCGGTATCATAACATTTTCTAACGCCGTAAACTCTGGAAGTAAATGATGAAATTGATAAACAAAACCAATATCATTTCGTCTTATAGCTGTTCGCTCACTATCAGAGCGCTTTGCACAAGAAATACCCCGTAACATCACATCACCAGCTGTTGGTTTTTCTAATAATCCAGCAATATGAAGAAGTGTTGATTTTCCAGCACCAGATGGTGCAACAAGTGCAACAAGCTCTCCACGATTAAGAATAAAATTCGCTTTATCTAAAACAATAAGCGGCTTATGACTCTCGAAAAAGTGTCTTTCAATCTCTACAAGCTCTAAAATAGCTGTCATTATTCATACCTCAAAGCTTGTACGGGATCTAGCTTAGCAGCACGCCATGCCGGAATGAGAGCAGCAAGAAACGACAAAAATAAAGCCATCATAGCAACCAAGATGGTCTGTTTCCACTCAATTTGTGCAGGCAATTTTGTTAAAAAATAAAGTTGAGGATTAAAAACGTCGACATTAAATAACCAAGATATAAAGTCTTGGATATGATTAATATTAGCGGTCGCGATAACACCTAAAACTAAACCCAATATAGTTCCAATAAAACCAATCATCATTCCTGTAATGATAAATATACGCAAAATCGCACTCTGCTGAGCCCCCATCGTGCGTAAAATCGCAATATCATGACTTTTATCTTTTACAAGCATAATCAGCCCTGAAATAATATTTAAAGCAGCAACAAGAACGATCAGAGAAAGAATGAAAAACATAACATTTCGTTCAATCTGTAAGGCTGAAAAAAAAGCCTGATTGCGTGTACGCCAATCAATTAAATAGACCTGTTGATCAACTGTTTTTTCTACAATAGGTTTTATTTGATCAACAGCATCAGGATCATTTAGAAATAATTCTAAAGACTGAACCTTATCTCCCAAATTAAAAAATATTTGTGCTTCATGGAGAGGCATAAAGATAAATATTGAATCATATTCAGACATACCAACTTCAAAAATAGCAACGACTTTATAAGCTTTCACACGTGGGGTAACGCCAAAAGGAGTCTCATCACCATCTGGAGTAATAATACGAATATCTCTTCCAACTGTCAGTCCCAATTTTTCTGCTAAGCCACTTCCAATTGCAACACCTTCTTCTTCATCAAACCGAGAAATCGATCCTAATTTAATGTTTTGAGAGACTGTTTTAAGCTTTTCTAGATCTTGTTTGCGCATACCACGAACTAATGCGCCAGAGCCACCTTGAACTTCACCTTGAACAAGCGCTTGACCTTCAATAACAGGCAAAGCAAACTTCACACCATTTGTAGATTCTAAAGAAGAAATAAGAGTCTTATAATCAGAAAAACCAGAATCAACAGTTTGAACAATAAGATGCCCATTCATACCAAGAATACGATTGAGAAGTTCTGTACGAAAGCCATTCATCACCGCCATAACAACAACCAGAGCAAATACGCCCAACATAATCCCAATAAGAGAAATAATTGAAATAACAGATGCAACGACATGTTTTTTATTGGGAATCATATAACGAAAAGCGATCATCCACTCATAAGATGAAAACCATTTGTCTTTCAGCCTCTTCATAACATTTCCTATTAATTTATAGAAAGTTGGCTGAGTACATCTTCAACCTTTAGAGATTTTTTTACACCTGTTTTTCGATCTTTAATTTCAACTTCATTTTGTGCAATGCTGTTAGGACCAACAATGATTTGCGTTGGCAAACCAATCAAATCCATTGTTGCAAATTTTGATCCAGGACGTTCATTTCCATCATCTAATAATGGATCAAAACCAGCCTCCTTTAATCCCTGATAGAGAAACTCACATGTCTTTGTGCATTTTTCATCATCGGATTTCATATTGATAATTCCAAAATCAAACGGTGCCATCGACTTTGGCCAAATAATACCATTTTCATCATGAGAAGCCTCTATAGCGGCCGCAACAAGACGCGAAGGTCCAATACCATAAGATCCCATAGAGACTACATGCTCTTTTCCATCTTGTCCCATAACTTTTGCTCCCATTGGAGCAGAATATTTCGTGCCAAAGTGGAAAATATGCCCGACTTCAATACCACGCGCTGAAAGACGATTATGATCAGAAATTTTAGCCCACTCCTCTTCATTATGCATTTCTTCCGTCGCTGCATAAAAAGATGTCCATTGTTTAACAATATCATCCAAAACAGCTTTATCACTAAAATCGATTGAACTATCAGGAACAGTAAGTTCAAGAAATTGTTTATCACAGAAGATAGCGCTCTCTCCCGTTTCAGCCAAAATGATAAATTCATGACTGAGTTCCCCCCCTATTGGACCTGTATCTGCACGCATAGGAATTGCTTTTAAACCAAGACGAGAAAAAGTGCGTAAATAAGCAACAAACATACGATTATAAGATGTTTTAGAACCTTCATAATCAAGATCAAAAGAATAAGCATCTTTCATTAAAAATTCTCGTGCCCGCATCACACCAAAACGTGGGCGAATTTCATCACGAAATTTCCATTGAATATGATATAAATTAAGTGGAAGATCTTTATAAGAACGAACATATGAGCGAAAAATATCTGTTACCATCTCTTCATTGGTTGGACCATAAAGTAAATCACGCTTTTGGCGATCTTTAATGCGAAGCATTTCCAAACCATAATCATCATAACGACCGCTTTCACGCCAAAGATCAGCAGATTGAATTGTAGGCATCAATATTTCTATTGCACCCGCACGTTCTTGCTCTTCACGAATAATTTTACAAACTTTATCAAGCACTTTTTTTCCTAAGGGAAGCCAAGAATAAATTCCTGATGTTTGTTGGCGAATCATACCGGCACGCAACATGAGCCGATGAGAAACAATCTCTGCTTCCTTAGGATTCTCTTTTAAAAGTGGAAGGAAATATTGAGTAAGACGCATTAAATAACTAACTCCTAATCACACCTATCATATCGGAACAATTTATCACACCCTCTATTCATCTATAGCCGCATTCTGAATACTTGCAAATATAACGATCTTACTATTTAAAAATTTACCAGGCTTTATTCTTTATTTTTCTTATTTAGCAATAAAATAAAAATGCTCTTCTCTTTTTAAATAACGTAATATGAAAGCTCTTTTATTTTGACCGATGTAAAAAAACTGTACAGATAGGTTTTTTTTGCCAAATTTCATGAACAGCCGCCCTCACAGCACGTCGTGTTGCCTCTCGAATAAGTTCATTATTTTTCTGTTTCATGCGTGGGATATTATAAACTGTATTTTCTATAATATCTAAAAGAATATCTTTTAAACTTTCTCCCTTTCCATTACTTTCAGGTAACCCGAATGTTGTTAGACCTATATCCCCTAATAATTCATGCTTACTATTTATATGGAGAGAAATAGTAACATGACCAGCATAACTTAGTTTGCGACGTTCACGAATCCCTAGTTCATTTTCATCTCCAATTAGGCAACCATCCTTATAGATGCGGCCAACAGGAACTTGATCAACAACTTCTACAGGCTCCGGTGCAAAACGTAACATATGTCCATTTCTGATATCTGTAACAATTTTAATACCCGCTTGACGCGCTAAAGTTGCCTGAGCCTTAAGATGCATTGCTTCCCCATGTACAGGAACAAGTATCTGTGGCTTTACCCAATCATACATCTGTAAAAGTTCTGAACGACGGGGATGACCGGAAACATGAACAAGTGCATCTTCATTCGTGATAATTTCAATACCCAAATCAATGAAACGATTTTGTACCTCAATAATCGCTTTTTCGTTTCCTGGAATACTTCGTGATGAATAAATAACGGTATCACCAGCAGAAAGTGTAATATTTCTCATTCCATCACGTGACAGTTTAGCCAAAGCAGCACATGGCTCACCTTGGCTCCCTGTGACAATTAAAACAAGATCTTTTCGCGAAATGTAACCATAATCATCTTCCGTTACAAATGGTGCTAAACCATTCATATAACCAAGCTCTTGTGCAACCATAATACTTCGCTTAAGGGAACGCCCAATGACAAGCACCTTACGTCCAGCAGCTTCAGCTGCAAGAGCAATAGAACGTATCCGACCAATATTAGAAGAAAAAGTTGCTATTGCAACGCGCCCTTCAGCTTTGGAAATAATCTCAGAAAGACTTGCTTGAACCTGCTGCTCTGATGGAGATATACCATCCCGACACGCATTTGTAGAATCACAAAGTAATGCTAAAACACCTTTTTTTCCTAACGCACGAAATCTTTTTTCATCCGTCACAGCCCCAAGTGAAGGAGTATGATCAATTTTCCAATCACCAGTATGAATCACAGTCCCCAAAGAGGTTGTAATTGCTAAAGATACAGATTCTGGTATTGAATGGTTAACAGCTATAGCCTCTACAGTAAAGGAACCTACCTGAAAACAATCACCAGCTTGAAAAATATTGAGTAAATTTTTTTGAGATTCAAAATCTAATTGTTTTTTAGTTTCCAATAATCCTGCTGTAAAAGGCGTACAGTAAATTGGAACTTGTAGCTTTGGCCATAAATCAAGAACGGCCCCATAATGATCTTCATGTGCATGTGTTAAAACAAGACCCCGTATATTATGTTTTTCACTTTCTAGAAAACGAATATCAGGAAAAACAAGGTCGACTCCTGGTAATTCAGAACCAGCAAAACTAATTCCCATATCAACCAGCAGCCATTCACGAAGATGTTGGGGACCAAATCCGTAAGCAGCTAAATTCATCCCTATTTCACCTACCCCCCCCAGAGGTAAAAAAACAAACTCATTCTTATTAGCTGCAACCATAAACATCTCCCAAAATCATTAAGGTATCTGATGGTAAAATAATTTTTTAATAACAACCTGCATTAATAGAAGCAGCCGAACCAAAATGAATATCTCCAGCTGTTATAATGGCTGTCTGACCATTTTTTTGCTTTATGATGCAGTTAAAATCACTATCAAGACCATCAAAAACACCCTCAATGACTTTTTCATCATTCACCACTTTGACATGTTTCCCAAGGTGAGCAGAATATAAAAGCCATTTTTTTCGGATTATTTCACATCCTTTTGGTTGTTTCCAAAGAAGGTAATTTCTAGAAAAACACTCCGTCAAAACCGTAAATAATTGTTCTGCTTCAATATGCAAACCGATATTCTTTAAGCTTGAAGTGGGATAAGGTGCATCTTCATAATTATATTTCACATTTATTCCAATACCAATAACCAATGCATATTGTTGTGATGACAACTTTAAAATCTCAAGCAAAACTCCTGAGCTTTTAGCTCCTTGTAACAAAATATCATTTGGCCATTTTAAACTCACAATATTGTTTGTCTGATTTTCATCTTTTATCAATTGTTTTATTGCCTCTACCACACTTATTCCAGCAACAAAACCAAGTTGAGCTGCAGTTTGATGAACAATATCATCAATTAATAAAAGACTAGAATAAAGGTTCCCTTTGGGACTAGACCAAGTCCTCCCTCTTCTTGCTCTTCCCTGTGATTGTTCTTGTGCAACAATCCAAAGATTACCTTGATGACCAGTTTGCGCTTTTCGTTGCGCAGTGAGATTTGTTGAGTCAACACTATCGTACGCTTCAATAGTGTATCCTTGTTCTTGAGCAAAATCTGATAAAATATAAACCATATTCATTAAAACAATGCAGCTGCTGCTTTTTCTGCTAATTCAGCAAACCAAACTCCAAAAAGTGTATAAAATAAAATAAACAATGCAGAAAGACCAAGACAAAATTGAAGCTCATTCGATAAAACAACAAAATGCGCTTTTGCGTCATCAAACCACATAATTTTAATGACTCGTAAATAGTAAAAAGCTCCAACGACAGACGCTATCATCCCAACGACTGCAAGTGGCGTCAGACCAGCATGGACAGCAGCAGAAAATGTATACCACTTCCCAAAAAAACCAGCCATAGGTGGTACACTGGCTAACGAGAAAAGCTGTATTGTCATAACAATAGCCATAAACGGATTTGTCTTTGCTAACCCTGAAAGATCATAAATATTTTCAACATTGCCATTCTGAGAGCGCATTCCAAGAATAAAAGCAAATGAGCCAATCGTCATTCCAAGATAAATCGTCATATAAAGAATAACACTTTTTATTCCTAGCATATCTCCAGCAGATAAACCAACAAGTGCATAGCCCATATGACTGATCGACGAATAAGCCATTAAGCGCTTAATGTTATTTTGACCAATTGCAGCAAATGCACCAAGTATCATTGATGCAATCGCCATGAAGACCAAAATTTGTTGCCATGCAGGCATCACATTATCAACACGCCCTAGGGGAATAAAGGTCATCACAATAATACGGATGATTAAAGCCATTGCAGCAACTTTAGGGGCACCAGCAAAAAATGCCGTAATCGGTGTTGGCGCTCCTTCATAAACATCAGGTGTCCACATATGAAATGGAACAGCAGAAATTTTGAAAGCCAAACCAGCTAAAATAAAAACAATTCCAAAAATGACCCCCAATTGTAAATTTTTACCTTTTAAAGCAAGAGCAATTTCGTGAAAACCAATTTGACCGGTAAAACCATAAAGTAAAGAAATACCATAAAGCAGCAATCCTGAAGATAATGCTCCTAAAACAAAGTATTTTATACCAGCTTCAGAAGATTTTACATTATTACGATTAATCGCTGCTAAAACATATAAAGCTAAAGATTGCAGTTCTAACCCCATATAAAGCGACAGCATATTACCAGCTGAAATCATAAACATCATTCCAAGGGTTGCTAAAAGAACAAGCACTGGAAATTCAAATATATTAAACTTTTGTGCATTGGCAAAACCAACAGACATGATAAGAGAAAAGAGTGCACCAATAAGCATTAAAATTTTCATATAACGACTAAAGGAATCGATAACGAGCGCATTGGTTTGAAATGAACCATTTTTCGGAAAAACTATAAGAATAATAATAGTTGCCACAAGAAGTGCCATGGCTAAACCTGTCACTGTTAAAGAAGCACGTGTATTGGAATAAACACCAAACATAAGCAACACGACAGCTCCTAATGCGATTAAAAGCTCCGGAAGAATTAAGACTAATTGCGCTATTATTTCAGTTTGCATGTGCATTCTTCCCTTATCTAGTGCAGTTTATTGATGAGGGTTTCTACGGAAAACGCCGTTGCTTTAAGAATAGGCGTTGGATAGATACCAAAGAATATTGTAAGAACAACCATTGGATAAAGGATGAATTTTTCTCTTAAAGAAAGATCTATTAATACTTTTAAATTCTCTTTATCCAAGGAACCAAAAACCACACGCCTATAAAGATAAAGGGCATAGGCTGCCGATAAGATAACACCTGTTGTTGCTAAAACAACAACCAATTTATTTACTTGAAAAACACCTATTAAGGTTAAAAATTCACCCAAAAATCCTGAGCTTCCAGGCAAACCAACATTTGCCATAGTAAAAATTAAGAAAACAACAGCATATTTAGGCATATTATTCACTAAACCACCAAACGCTGAAATTTCACGTGTATGCAAGCGATCATAGATAACCCCAACACAAAGAAACAACGCTGCTGAAACAATTCCATGGGATAGCATCTGATAAATAGCCCCTTGTATCCCTTGTTCATTCGCAGAAAAAATGCCCATTGTCACATACCCCATATGAGCTATTGAAGAATAAGCAATAAGCTTTTTGATGTCATTTTGAACAAGTGCAACCAACGACGTATAAATAATAGCGATAAGTGATAATGTGAAAATCAAAGGTGCAAAATCTGCTGAAGCGATAGGAAACATAGGCAAAGAAAAACGAAGAAAACCATACCCACCTAATTTGAGTAAGACACCAGCTAAAATAACGGAACCCGCTGTCGGTGCTTCCACGTGAGCATCAGGAAGCCATGTATGAACCGGCC
Source organism: Bartonella sp. PS7NMGDW (assembly GCF_042193585.1). Classification (NCBI taxonomy): domain Bacteria; kingdom Pseudomonadati; phylum Pseudomonadota; class Alphaproteobacteria; order Hyphomicrobiales; family Bartonellaceae; genus Bartonella; species Bartonella sp. PS7NMGDW. The sequence continues at coordinate 13,154 of NZ_JBHILX010000005.1, read as the reverse complement.
ACATTGGCATTTTAACTGCGAAAGAAGCAAAAAATGCAAGCCATAACCATATTTGCATATGAGCAGGAAACTGGTAATTGAGTAAAGTTGGTATATCAAGTGTCCCAGCCTCCCAATACATAGCCATAAGAGCAACCAGCATAAGCACTGAACCAAGTAAAGTATATAAGAAAAACTTTATACTTGCATAAACACGACGTGCTCCACCCCATACACCTATGATGATAAACATTGGAATAAGGCTACCTTCAAAAAAAACATAGAATAGCATTGCATCAAGAGCACAAAAAACGCCAATAATCGCAACTTCTAGAAGAAGAAATGCAATCATATAAGCCTTTAATCTCTCTTTAACATTTTCCCAACTTGCTAAAATACAAAAAGGCAAAAGAAAAGCAGAGAGAACAACAAAAAGAATAGAAATACCATCAACCCCCATATGATAGCTAATGCCCCCCCCTAACCAACTGGACTTTTCAACCATTTGAAAATTTGGGTTGCTAGAATCAAATCCTATCCAAATAATTAAAGAAATAATAAAAACAAATAGAGTCGTAAAAAATGCGACATTACGTATATTATGGCGTGCTACTTCACTATCATCTTTGATAAACAAAATCAGAAGCACACCAATAAGTGGCAAAAATGTAACCGTAGAAAGAATAGGCCAATCGGTCATTAGTTTACGCCCCCGATCATCATCCATGTAATGAGTAATGCAACGCCGATAAGCATTGCAAATGCATAGTGGTAAAGATAGCCTGTTTGCATTCGAACAATTCTATTTGTAATATCAACAACACGCGCTGCGATACCATTAGGACCTAAACCATCAATAATTTTACCGTCTCCCACTTTCCAAAGAAAAGAACCAATTCTAAAGGTAGGACGAACAAATAAAAAGTTATATAATTGATCGAAATACCATTTTTGGTAAAGAAAATTATATGCTCTTGGCATAATACGAACCATTTTCTTAGGAAGAGATGGAATAGAAACATAAAATAAATAAGCTAAAATAAACCCAAGAACCATCGCTATAAATGGCGACCATTTTACCCAATTAAAAACATGGTGGGAATCATGAAGAATGTGATTGTGGCTGCTTGTAAATAATGCTCCCTTCCAAAAAGCATTATACAAGTCACCAAAAAAGTAAGGTTGGAAAACGACACCAGAAAATATTGCTCCAATAGATAAAAGAAAGAGTGGAATCAACATAACTGGAGGCGATTCATGAACATGATGCATAACATCAACTGTTGCCCGTGGTTTACCATGGAATGTCATAAAGATAAGCCGCCATGAATAGAAACTTGTTAAAAAGGCAGCAAAAACAAGAAGATAAAAAGCATATCCTGAAGCAATATTATGGGATGCAAAAGCAGACTCTATAATCGCATCTTTCGAGAAAAAACCTGCAGTCCCGAAAAGTGTTCCTGGAATCCCAACACCGGTCAATGCAATGGTCCCGACCATCATCATCCAATAGGTGACCTTTATATGTTTGCGTAACCCACCCATTTTTCGCATATCTTGTTCATCAGATACAGCATGAATCACAGAACCTGCACCAAGAAACAATAAGGCTTTAAAAAAAGCATGCGTAAAAAGATGAAAGACAGCAGCGCCATAAGCTCCAACACCTAATGCCACAAACATATAACCAAGTTGAGAGCATGTAGAATAAGCAATAACACGCTTAATATCATTCTGCACCAACCCCACAGTTGCTGCAAAAAACGCTGTTGTTGCACCAACAATAATAATCACGGTCAAAGCAGTCGAAGAAAGTTCAAAAATTGGCGACATACGCGCAACCATAAAAACACCAGCCGTTACCATTGTAGCGGCATGAATAAGCGCTGATACAGGGGTTGGCCCTTCCATTGCATCAGGCAGCCAAGTATGTAAAAGAAATTGTGCTGATTTTCCCATCGCACCAATAAATAATAAAAGACATGTAATGGTAATTGCCGTCTGCCCATCAAATTGCCAACCTAAAAATGTCATATTTTGTATAAAGCTATTGTTTGCAGCTTTTGCAAAAATAGAGGCAAAATCAACCGATTGGAATAAAACAAAAATACTAAAGATTCCTAAGAGAAAACCAAAGTCTCCAACACGATTGACCACAAAAGCTTTCATTGCAGCCTTATTAGCAGAATCGCGCTGAAACCAAAAACCAATGAGTAAATAAGAAGCAAGTCCTACACCTTCCCATCCAAAAAACATCTGAATCAAATTATTGGATGTAACCAACATAAGCATCATAAATGTAAACAAAGAAAGATAAGAAAAAAAACGAGACCTTGAAGGATCATGGTGCATATAACCAATTGAATAAATATGTACCAATGCCGAAACACTGTTCACAACAATAAGCATGACAGCTGTTAATGCATCAACATGTAAAGCCCAGTTAAAGCTTAAGTCACCAACAGTCATCCAATGTAATACCAATACGTCAATCTTTGGAATATGACCAAGTGCAATACTGAAAAATGCTATCCACGATAATATGGCAACAACAACCATAAAGCTACATGTTATCAATTCACTCGCACGATCTCCTATCGTTTTTCCACCCAGTGCAGCAATTAAAAAACCCAAAAGCGGAAGAAAGACAATCGTATAATACATCAGTGGTTAGCCTTTCATTACATTAACATCTTCAACCGCAATAGAACCACGATTACGGAAAAAAACGACCAGAATTGCTAAACCAATGGCAGCTTCGGCAGCTGCTACGGTTAAGACAAATAAAGCGAATATCTGACCAACGAGATCATGAAGAAATGCTGAAAACGCAACAAAATTGAGATTAACTGAAAGCAATATAAGCTCAATGGACATCAAGATAATAATCACGTTTTTTCTGTTGAGAAAAATTCCAGCAATACCAATTGTAAACATCAAAGCAGAAACAGTGAGATAATGTGTAATATCAATATACATCTACATAGCCCCCCTTACATACCTTTACCTGATTCAACTTGTTTGATTTCAATGGCACTTTCTACCGTTCTAGAAACTTGCTCCGCAATAGATTGCCGCTTTACTCCTAATTTATGACGAAGTGTTAAAACAATAGCCCCAATCATTGCAACCAATAAAATCATTCCAGCAATTTGAAAATAGAAAACATAATCCGTATAGAGAATATCTCCTAATGCTTGTGTATTTGTTCGCTGCGCTAAATCTGGCATTGGTTGCGTAACATGTGTTCTCAAAACTGGAGAAAAATAGCTACTCACAAAAACAACAATCAATTCTACAGCGATAATAACACCAATAAGAGCTCCAATAGGAGCATACCGAAGAGTTCCACTCTTTAACTCAGCAAAATCAACGTCAAGCATCATAACGACAAACAAAAATAAAACAGCGACAGCTCCTACATACACAACAAGCAGAATAAGCCCTAAAAATTCTGCTCCTGCAAGCAAAAATAAAGCTGCTGCATTAAAAAATGCGAGAATTAAAAACAAAACAGAATGCACTGGATTGCGTGCTGTAATAACAATAACTGCACTTGTTAGCATAATAAAAGCAAACAAATAGAAAAATGCCGCCGCTAGATCTGTTAGCATAGGCTTCTCCTTAATTATTCAAACAATTGGTATAAACTTCATACCAGATTACAATTTATCGGAAAATATCCGACACCTCATTTAACGATACACTTAGCGATAAGGCGCATCCATCAATATATTGCGAGCAATTTCTCGCTCCCAGCGATCTCCATTTAATAAAAGCTTTTCTTTATCATAATAAAGTTCTTCACGTGTTTCCGTCGCAAACTCAAAATTTGGACCTTCGACAATAGCTTCAACCGGACAAGCCTCTTGACAAAAACCGCAGTAGATACATTTAACCATATCGATATCATAACGAACAGTTCTACGCGTACCATCATTGCGCCGTGGTCCAGCTTCAATTGTAATCGCTTGAGCAGGACAAATTGCTTCACATAATTTACAAGCAATACACCTTTCTTCACCATTTGGATAGCGACGCAATGCATGCTCACCGCGAAAACGCTGAGATACAAAGCCTTTTTCATAAGGATAATTAATCGTGGGCTTTGGTGAAAAAAATTGACGCATGGCTAAGAAAAAAGCACTCACAAATTCCAATAGAAGAAGTGACTTTGCCGCTTGAATAAAACCTGACATCGTAAAATCTCCTCTTAAACGAAATCCGTAAACTTTAAAAAAGCAGCAGTTATCACAACCATTGCTAGTGAGAGAGGAAGAAAAACCTTCCAACCAAGCCGCATGAGCTGATCATAGCGATAACGTGGAACAAATGCTTTAACCATAGCAAACCAAAAAAATACAAAACAGACTTTTAAAATAAACCAAATGATACCAGGAACCCAATTAAGCCACCAAACATCTAAAGGTGGCAGCCAACCGCCTAAAAATAGAATAGTTGTTAATGCGCACATTAAAACAATCGCAACATATTCACCAAGAAAGAAAAGCATGTAAGGCGTTGAAGAATATTCTACCATATGACCAGCTACAAGTTCAGATTCTGCTTCCACCAAATCGAATGGAGGACGGTTTGTCTCTGCAAGCGCAGAAATAAAAAATATAATAAACATTGGAAAAAGGACCAACCAATTCCAATCGAGAAAGCTGTTAAAAGGAAGACCAAGAGTTGTACCAATTCCAGAACTTTGTTTATGAACAATTGTTGTGAGATCCAACGAACCACTTATTAAAATGACAGTCACAAGCACAAAACCAATGGAAACTTCATAAGAAACCATTTGTGCCGCCGAACGAAGGGCTCCTAAGAAAGGATATTTTGAATTCGATGCCCATCCCCCCATAATGACACCATAAACCTCAAGAGATGAAATGGCTAAGATATAAAGCAAGCCAACATTAATCTTCGCAACCTCCCAGCCCTCATTGACAGGAATAACAGCCCAAGTTGATAAAGCAAGTGTCGCTGAAACAAAAGGAGCCAAAAGAAAAACACCCTTATTTGCACCTGCAGGGATAATAGGCTCCTTAACAACAAATTTAATTAAATCTGCAAAAGACTGTAACAAACCCCATGGACCAACAACATTTGGTCCACGACGCAATTGCACCGCTGCCCAAATCTTTCTATCTGCGTAAAGAAGATAAGCAACTAAGATCAAAAGAACGACCAAAAGAAGAAGTGTTTTTCCAACTATAATGAGTAATGGCAACAGCCAAGTCATAAAGAAATCATACATCATTATTCCTTTTCCTTTGCCTTACTTTATAGTTTGCGTAGCACGGTTTTTTGCAAGAGATGAACATTCAGCCATAACAGCAGAAGCACGTGCTATCGGATTTGTTAAATAAAAGTCTTTAACCATAGAAGTAAAGGTGTGACTCTCTAGAGAAACCATTTTTGAACCAAGCGCCTTAAGACCACTTATATCAGAAGGTACTATATCATCAACAGCACAAAGGTGTGGATAATCATTAAACAAGCATTGTCTTAATTGAGAAAGAGAATCAAAAGGGAGCCTTTGTCCTAAAATATCCGATAAAGCACGCAAAATAGCCCAATCTTCTTTTGCTTCACCTGGAGCAAAACCAGCCCGATTTGTCATTTGGACACGTCCTTCTGTATTCACATAAAGCCCTGATTTTTCAGTGTAAGCAGATGCAGGCAAAATAACATCAGCAGCGTGTGCACCATTATCACCATGGCTACCAATATAAACTGTAAAAGCTTTTGTATTGGCTAATTCTACTTCATCAGCACCAAGTAAAAATAAAACTTCACAGGTTTTAAGAATATTTGCAACCCCAAGCTTAGAAGTAAAGCCTATGTCCAATCCTCCAACAATCGATGCTGCATTATGAAGAATCCCAAACCCATTCCATTCTTCACTAAGAGCACCAATATTGTCAGCTAATTTAGCAAGACTTTTTAAAACAGATAAACCTTCATTTCCTGAAACAGCTCCCTCTCCGATAAGAATAAGGGGCCTCTTCGCTTCTTTTAAGACATTTAAAAAAACATCCTCTCCACGAATAAGTGTCGTTAATGTATCACTCCCAGATCCAAGATAAGAATAAGGATAACGTAAATCGACTTTCTCTCCAATTAATGCAATAGGAAAATTTCCCATCCGTTGGCGCTTTAAAATACGCGCATTTAAAACAGCCGCTTCATGACGTGGATTAGATCCCACAATAAGCAGTGCATCAGCCTGTTCAATACCTGCAATTGTAGGATTAAAAATATAACTCGAACGCCCAAACTCAGGCGATAAAGCCCCCCCTCTTTGGCGACAATCAAAAAGCGTTGAGCCCAAAGAACTCAATAATGCTTTAAGGGCATACATTTCCTCAACAGACGCAAGATCTCCAGCAATCGCTCCAATTTTTTCTGGCAAGGTTTTAGAAACCACCATTTTAATTTTTGCAAAAGCTTCTGTCCAACTGACAGGCTGAAGCTTTCCATATTTGCGTACATATGGCCTATCAAGCCGCTGAGTGCGCAATCCATCCCAAATAAAACGCGTTTTATCAGAGATCCATTCCTCATTTACATCTTCATTCGTACGCGGCATAATCCGCATAACCTCACGGCCACGGCTATCAATACGGATCGCACTACCAAGCGCATCCATCACATCAATTGATTCCGTTTTTACCAATTCCCACGGACGAGCATGAAACGCATAAGGTTTTGAAGTTAAAGCTCCCACCGGACAAAGATCAATAACGTTTCCCTGTAATTCAGATGTCATAGCTTTTTCAAGATATGTCGTAATTTCAGCATCTTCGCCGCGACCGATCAAACCAAGCTCAGAAATACCTGCGACTTCTGTTGTAAATCGAACACAGCGTGTGCAATGGATACACCGTGTCATAACTGTCTTCACAAGTGGCCCAATATATTTATCTTCTACAGCACGCTTATTTTCACTATAACGAGAACAATCACGCCCATAAAGCATTGCTTGATCTTGAAGATCGCATTCTCCCCCTTGATCACACACAGGACAATCCAAAGGATGATTAATGAGAAGAAATTCCATAACACCTTCACGTGCTTTTTTTACCATCGCCGTATTGGTAAAAATCTCAGGTGCTTCACCGTTAGGCCCCAATCGTAAATCACGAACCCCCATAGCACAAGAAGCCTGAGGTTTCGGAGGACCACCCTTAACCTCAACCAAACACATACGACAATTTCCAGCAATTGACAAAGATTCATGAAAACAAAAACGTGGAATTTCTGCCCCAGCCGCCTCAGCAGCCTGAAGCAACGTGTAGTAATCAGGAACTTCAATCTCTTTGCCATCAACTTTGATATTTATCATCACCCATCCAACCTGCGGATAACCCACTTAAAATTTGCATTCGGCTGCTCTTTAAAAAATCTTCTATCCTACAGCTTCTAAAGCAATATTTTTGCTTTGGACTACATTTCGCGTGTATTCATCAATTCTACGCTCGATTTCCGGACGAAAATTACGTATCAACCCCTGTACAGGCCATGCGGCAGCATCACCAAGCGCACAAATAGTGTGTCCTTCAACCTGTTTCGACACTTCAAACAAAAGATCAATCTCGCGTTTTTGCGCTCTTCCCTCAACCATACGCCCTAAAAGACGCATCATCCACCCCGTCCCCTCACGACACGGTGTACACTGACCACAACTCTCGTGCTTGAAAAAAGCAGCTATACGCCAAATTGCCTTGATAATATCGGTTGATTTATCCATAACAATCATTCCCCCCGTGCCAAAAGAAGACCCAACATCTCGCATCCCATCAAAATCCATGATTGCATCGATCATATCCTCACCACGGACAACTGGACAAGAAGCTCCCCCTGGAATAACTGCTAAAAGATTATTCCATCCACCACGAACACCACCCGTATGTTTTTCAATTAATTCACGGAATGAAACACCAAGAGCGTCTTCAAATGTACAAGGTGCATTAACATGCCCTGAAACCATAAATAATTTCGTTCCAACATTATTTGCTCGTCCGATTGATGAAAACCACGAAGCACCCCGCCGCAAAATTGTTGGAACTACAGCAATGGACTCTACATTATTTACTGTTGTTGGACAGCCATAAATCCCCATATTGGCAGGAAATGGTGGTTTAAGCCGAGGTTGTCCCTTTTTCCCCTCAAGACTTTCAAGAAGAGCTGTTTCTTCACCACAAATATAAGCACCAGCTCCATGATGAATAACAATATCACAAGCATGCCCATATTTCGTTTTTTTGCCAAGTAAACCCGCATCATAGCATTCATCAACGGCAGCTTGAAGCGCTTCACGTTCACGAATATATTCACCACGAATATAAATAAAAGCAACATTGGCTCCCATAGCAAAAGTAGCGATTGCACATCCTTCAATCAAAGTATGGGGGTCATGACGTAAAATATCACGGTCTTTACAAGTTCCAGGTTCAGATTCATCGGCATTGACAACCAAATAATGAGGACGCCCATCATTCTGCTTTGGCATAAAGGACCACTTCATTCCGGTAGGAAAACCAGCACCACCACGACCGCGTAAACCCGATGCCTTCACCTCATCAATGATCCAATCACGACCTTTGTCAATCATCTCTTTCAGACCATTCCAATGCCCACGCAACATCGCAGCCTTTAATGATTTGTCTTTTAAACCATAAATATTGGTGAAGATACGATCTTTATCAGCTAGCATACCCCACCTTTTTTTCTATTACCCATAGCATTTTCCGCTTTTCCTCAAATGCAATTTTTAAATATCTTTTCAAAACTTCTTACTTTTCATTAAATGTTGCCATCATGGGTAGAATAATAAAATATTTTCTCAAGAAAAATACTTAATTATGTTCCCACTCTTTCCTTATCCTTTTTGGGTGAAGACTTAAGAGATCTTTTTTTCCTTCTCATCATCAATAAGAGAAGTTAAACCACTAATCGGTTCCGACGACTTACGGCTACTTTGCGGACCAACCGTTATCTCAGAACCTTTCCCAGCTTCAAATGCATCAATAATTTCTTCAAGACGCTCAGCTGTAAGATCTTCATAAGTATCTTTAAAAATCATAACCATCGGAGCATTCACACAAGCACCAAGACATTCTACCTCTTCCCATGATAAGGTTCCATTCTGATTGGTAACAAAAGGTTCATGATGAATTTTTTTCTGACAAACTTTAATCAATTCACCAGATCCACGTAACATACAAGGGGTTGTACCACAAACTTGAATATGCGCTTTTGTTCCAACAGGCTTAAGCTGAAACTGAGTGTAAAAAGTTGCAACTTCCAGAACACGAATATAAGCCATAGAAAGAATCTGAGCAATATGCTCAATCGCGGCACGTGTCACCCAACCATCTTGCTCTTGAGCACGCATTAATAACGGAATTACAGCAGACTGCTCACGCCCTACAGGATATTTCTCTATAGTATTTTTTACCCATATCTGATTTTCTTTTGTAAAAGAAAACTCAGCGGGCTGATAAACTTCATCTGCAAGACGGCGCACGGACATTAGCGATCAACCTCCCCAAAAACAATATCAATCGAACCCAAAATAGCTGTAGCATCCGCCAGCATATGACCTCTGGTTAAAAAATCCATAGCTTGGAGATGCGCAAACCCAGGAGCACGCAACTTGACACGATAAGGCTTATTGGTTCCATCAGAAACAAGATAAACACCAAACTCACCCTTCGGAGCTTCCACAGCAACATATACTTCTCCAGGAGGCGTATGAAAACCTTCCGTATAAAGCTTGAAATGATGAATTAGTGCTTCCATCGAACTTTTCATTTCACTCCGTTTCGGTGGTACAACTTTGCGATCCAAGCTCGAAACCGGTCCATTTTTTTCAGTACTCAGCAAACGCTCCACACATTGGCGCATAATTTTTGCTGATTGACGCATTTCTTCCATACGAATAAGATAGCGATCATAACAATCGCTATTCTTACCTACAGGAATATCAAATTCCATTTCATCGTAACATTCATAAGGCTGACTTTTACGTAAATCCCATGGAACACCAGCTCCACGAATCATAACCCCAGAAAAACCACGTGCCCAAGCTTCATCAATACTTACAACGCCAATATCCACATTACGCTGCTTAAAAATCCGATTCGGGGTCACAAGCGCATCAAGTTTTCCGAGAGAAACAAGAAATGGATCAATAAAATCACCAATATCTTCAACTAAAGATTCTGGTAAATCTTGATGCACGCCACCGGGACGAAAATAATTTGCATGAAGACGAGCGCCACAGGCACGCTCATAAAAAATCATCAATCTTTCACGCTGTTCAAATCCCCAAAGCGGTGGCGTTAAAGCACCAACATCCATTGCCTGTGTCGTTACATTAAGCAAATGATTAAGAATACGCCCAATTTCAGAAAACAAAACACGTATTAATTGCCCTCTTTTAGGAACTTTAATATCCAATAACTTTTCAACAGCAAGAACAAAAGCATGTTCCTGATTCATAGGAGCAACATAATCCAAACGATCTAGATAAGGAGCCGCTTGAAGATAAGTTTTTGTTTCCATTAATTTTTCGGTACCGCGATGCAATAGCCCAATATGTGGATCCACACGCTCAACAACTTCGCCGTCCAACTCCAAAACCATGCGCAAAACCCCATGCGCGGCAGGATGCTGCGGACCAAAATTGATATTAAAGTTTCGAACATTGACCTCAGCCACAATCAACCCCTTGCCTTTTAAAAAACTTCATATCAAATATCAAAAAAATCTATCATACTAAAAAATATTTAATTATTTAAGAAACACAGTACTCTAATATAATGCCTTATCAAAACCAATATTATTTTTTTTCATCCGCTTTTCCATCACATAGCAAAGTATACTGGCCCCCTTCCCAAGGAGAAAGAAAATCAAAATTACGCATCTCTTGGCGCAAAACAACAGGTTCATAAATCACCCTCTTTGCTTCATTATCATAACGACATTCAACAAATCCTGTCACAGGAAAGTCTTTGCGTAAAGGATATCCTTCAAACCCATAATCTGTTAAAATTCGTCTCAAATCCGGATGTCCTGAAAATAAAATCCCATACATATCATACGTTTCACGTTCATACCACTCTGCGCCAGGATAAACCGTACAAGCTGAAGCAACAGGAGTATTTTCATCCGTACGAACTTTTACACGTAAGCGTAAATTCTCACGAGGAGATAACAATTGGTAAGAAACATCAAAGCGCTTATCGCGAGAAGGATAATCCACACCACTAATGTCTGTGAGATTAATAAATTGACAGCGCGAATCATCACGAACAAACATTAAGACATCGATAATTGCATCAAGACGTGCCACAACGGTCAATTCACCAAAAGCAATAACAGTCTCTTCAAGCTTATTTTTTAACTTATTTTCCAAATAAGCAGCAAGTTCAACCAAAGTTTCATCCATCATGACAAGAAAACTCTCTATCGCTCTATGGATCCGGTACGACGGATTTTTTTCTGTAGCAACAATATGCCGTATAATAATGCCTCTGCTGTAGGTGGACACCCTGGAACATATATATCGACAGGCACGATACGATCACATCCACGCACCACTGAATAGGAATAATGATAATATCCCCCACCGTTTGCACATGATCCCATAGAAATCACATAACGTGGCTCTGGCATCTGATCGTACACTTTTCTTAAAGCAGGAGCCATCTTATTTGTTAGAGTACCTGCCACCACCATTACATCTGACTGACGGGGTGAAGCTCGTGGTGCATAGCCAAAACGCTCATTATCATAATGAGGCATTGAGCATTGCATCATTTCGATAGCACAACAAGCCAAACCAAAACTCATCCACATTAAAGAACCGGTGCGAGCCCAAGTAATCAAAGCATCTGCCGAGGTAACTAAAAAACCCTTATCTGATAATTCAGCATTAATATCACGAAAAAACTTATCATCAGATCCTATCAGCCCACCAGTATTTGGATCAATGATTCCTTTTGGTTTTGGAGCTGCAATCGTTGAATTATTAGATCTTAATTCCATTCCAGGGCTCCTTTTTTCCATTCATATATAAATCCAATAGTCAAAATCGCTAAAAACACAATCATCGACCAAAAGCCAAACATACCTATCGATTCGAATGAAACAGCCCAAGGAAAAAGAAAAGCAACTTCAAGATCAAAAATAATAAATAAAATTGATACCAAATAGAAACGAATATCAAACTTCATGCGTGCATCACTAAATGAATTAAACCCACATTCATAAGCCGATAACTTTTCAGGATCGGGGGAACGATATGCTACAATGTAAGGTGTAATCAACAAAACTCCAGCAATAACCGCTGACACAATAATGAAAATCAAGACTGGCAAATAAGAGCTCAATAAATAAGCCATAACCCTCTTCCATCGTAACGAAACACCTGAGTTTAACACAATGATTCAATATTGCGAAACCAAACAGACAAATTTAACAATCGCTCTATTAACTCTATTCATACTGCTTCAAAGGCATACAGAGCGATACTTTTCTTATCGGCATAGGTAACGCAGAGCAAAGAAAGACGCAAGCCCTATTCTTATAAACCATATAAAAAGGAAGAAAAAACACATTTATCCCCCAATCGAATACTCCACCACCTCACTCATAGCATATGGATATTAAAAAAAGAAAATTTCATAAGGAATCATGAAATGGCGCGAGTGACGGGGCTCGAACCCGCGACCTCCGGCGTGACAGGCCAGCACTCTAACCAACTGAGCTACACCCGCGCATTTTTTTCGAACCAATTTAATTTGGTACAAGCGGTCGTGTAAGGGGTTCATGCGTTTATGTCAAGAAGGATTATGCATTTTTAAAAAAAATTATCAAATACCATCTTTATTCTTGCGTTTAGAAAAATTTTTCCTTAAAGAGTCTCCATTCAATTGCTGGTCATTGCATTGGGCGATTAGCTCAGCTGGTAGAGCGCCTCGTTTACACCGAGGATGTCGGGAGTTCGAGTCTCTCATCGCCCACCATATAGCTTTATATTCCTATTAAGCTGTTGATTTTTCATATGTTTTTTTAAGTGAGGGGCGCGTAAATAAAAGTTAGGGAATAGGATTTTCTAACATTTCTCTATAAAGCACGCTTCGCACAATGTTTCTAATGTT
>NZ_JBHILX010000049.1:0-2783 GCF_042193585.1 Bartonella sp. PS7NMGDW | reverse complement strand
TGGAAAGATTGAAACGGGCTCGCATGAAGCTGTTAATGGGGGTCAGTTACATGATTACACCGAACAGCAGATGAAGATAGTTCTTGAAGATGCGAAGAAATATACGGATGATCAAATAGGTAGTCTTGTCGATAATGGCGTTAACGAGGCAAAATCCTACACAGATATGAAGTTTGAGACGTTAAATTATGCTATTGAGGATGTTCGGAAAGAGGCAAGGCAAGCTGCGGCTATTGGGTTGGCTGTCTCTAACTTACGTTACAATGATGCACCAGGAAAGTTGAGTGTTGCATTTGGTAGTGGTATATGGATCAATCAGTCTGCATTTGCTGTTGGTGCTGGTTATACCTCTGAAGATGGAAAAATCCGTTCTAGTCTATCTGTTACAACTGCTGGGGGGCGCTGGGGAGCAGGCGTAGGACTAAGCTTAACGCTAAATTAACAATAAAAATAAAATATTTCAACAAACACCCGTTTGCCCTTGCTTTTATGAAGCGGGGGCAAAATTTTTTAAGCATACAAACACAATACAAACCTAAGTCCTATAATCAAAAAACCTCTTGGCAACTGTTGTAAAAAAGCGATATTTTTATCTTCACAACGAATTATCTCTCTAAATATCTCAGGAAAATCATTTTTTTCTTGATATTCTACAAATATGTTTTATAAGTAACAAAATCTGTTGTGAGTAAGACTCATTCTGATAAAATGAATTTTAAAAGGGGAGGTAAGTGATGCGCGAAGATAAAAAGCACACGGCAAATTTATGTATATCACTGTATAATACTAAAAAAGAGATGATTTGCGAAAAGCAATTATTCAATAAATTTCAAAAATCTTAGATATTACAATTTAAGTTAGGCAAAAAATAACCCATCGATGACCATTAGACTCTAAATGTGTCATAACTACGTCTAAAAATATACATTTAGGTCTCATTATATCAAACATACACAGTACAAAGGCTCAAAATCAAACTCATTTCAAACTCTTATTGCTAAAATGTGTTTTTTTTGCGTCATCAAGTGTGTTTCTAAAGTTTTTTGGGGGGAATCCATTATGAAAAAAATACATGCCACACAAGTAGCGAGTAAATTAAAACTTTCTCGTTTTTCTTTTGTTAAAGTTCTTTCGTTGGCTACAGCGGTTACATTTTTATCGAATGTTACACCTGTTTTTTCAGCAAATCCTGATTTTAGGAACACCTTTCTTGAAGGTGTAAAAAGTGCTGGTGTGTCTTATCCACAAAACATCATCCCTGTTGCTGGTTTGAATGCGTCTCCTGTTTCAAAAGACAATTATTTAACAGTGCTCAAAAAAGCAGGAGTAGAAGAGATTAATGCTTCTAGTAACTATGCAAATTTTCTAAACAAAACTTTTTTGGATAAAAGTAATGAGAGTTCTTTTACTATACCTGCTTTAGAGAGCACTTATAAGTCTGTTGGATTTGATAATGATGCAACAACATTTAATATGAGGCCACTGACTAGAAGTACTAGAGATAGCGGGATTAACATCGGCACTAATACTGTGGCAATAGGTCATAGTGCGAAAACAGTGATGCAACATGGCGTTGCTATTGGTTACAATGCAACCGAGACAAATGAGATTAGAGGGACGGCTATTGGTTCTAATGCGAAGGTGACCAAGAGTGGTGGGATTGCTTTAGGTGCTGATAGTGAAGCTTTTATAGGCAGTGGTATTAATGCATATAGGCCATTAGGCGTTTTGGTAGAGCCGGGGGCAGATTTGCATGCTTGGATCAGCTCTGAAGGAGCGCTTAGTATTGGTAGCATAGGAAAGGGAAAAACACGACAAATTGTAGGCGTTGCAGGTGGTACTGAAGATACTGATGCAGTAAATGTAGCGCAGTTGAAAGTATTAGAAAAGAATGCCGGAAGTTGGAAACTCTCTGTTTCTGGAGCGAATACTACAACGGTTGAATCGAATAAATTAGTAGATTTAGCTGCTGCAAGTAATAACATAAAGGTTACAAAAGGTGATAAAGACAATAAGGTAAAATTTGATTTAGCTAAGGATGTTACATTAACGAGTTTAAAGGCAGGCACAACCACCCTAGATGCAACAGGTCTGGTCATTACTGATGGTCCGAAAATAAAGACCGATGGTATTGATGCTGGAGGTAAAGAGATAAAAAAAGTTAAGGCTGTAGCACTCACTGAGACTTCACAACAAGCGGTGAATGGTTCACAACTTTATTCCACGAACACAGCCCTTGCTAAATATTTTGGTGGTAATGCCAAGTATGGGGAAAGCAAATGGACAGAACCTGATTTCAAAGTTGCGCAATTTGATGCTAACGGCACAGAAGGTGCCAAAAAGACTTATCACAATGTTGCTGCTGCTTTTGAAGGTGTTAACAGTACTTTCACTACTCTGAATAAAGAGATTGTCGATGTAAGAGACAGCATCCTTGTTAAGGAAGAAGAAGAGGTTACTTTAGCGCGCAGTCTCCGTTCGGGGGGAGCGACTATCATCACCATTGGTAAGGCATCAGGCGGCACTAAAGTCAGCATTTTGAATAAAGATAATGGGAAACGAACCATTTCCGGTTTATTAGGTGGCGATCTCAGTGCAAATTCAGATGAAGCGGTGAATGGTTCACAGATAAATACACTAGGTGGTAAGGTAGCTACTTTTTTTGGTGGTGATGCTGATTTTGGAAATGGAAACTGGACAGGTCCAACTTTCAAGGTTAAGACCGTTAAGGAAGATGGCACTGCAGAAGATAAAAGCTATACTGATGTAGCTTCTGCCTTTGA
>NZ_JBHILX010000048.1:0-3070 GCF_042193585.1 Bartonella sp. PS7NMGDW | reverse complement strand
TGTATCGTTGTGATACAGTTATTTTTAATAATAAAAGGAGGATTTAAATGGGTAGTTCAAGCTCATCAAATGATTCACACAGCAATTCACATTCATCTAAGGCATGTAGTACTTTGGATTATGTTACTAGTGGAGTTACAAGTGCTATCATAGGAAGCATTTCAGATGCAACTACTGGGTTCTTAACAGGTTCTGGTGGATTAAAAAACAGGGTTAAAAACGGTCTCAAAGAGGGCACACATGGAGCCATAACAGGGTTTAATATTGGTTGGCTAGATAAGGCTGTTGAGTGCCACACAAAAAAGTAAGGCTGGTGTACTAATTCTAATTTGTAGATCGTATTAAAGAAAGATATCTCTGGAATTAATATTGTTGTAAATATATTTAATAGAACATAAATTAAATGTCTGCAACTGTATCTAAGCAAACATCAGAGATATCTATATTTTTAATTATATATATTATATTTTGGAACTTTTTTATTATGGATACTTTAGAAATTATTAAAACTGTGTTAGTTTTAATAAGTATTATTGCTTTTTTAAAAATTTTTTCTTATATACTTAGATTCAGAAGTTGGAAAAAATATATAAAATCAGATTTAATTGAGTTAAGTTTATTATTTATAGCATTCTCAATTTCTGTCTATATTTCTATATATATAAAATCATTCGTAAATATAGATAAATTATTTTAAATTAAAATATTATGATATATGATATGTTTTTTATCAGTTTAAATAAGATTTATTTTTAGTAATTGTTTTATATCTATGTAGATTTTACATTTCAAAAAATGAGTTGCCTTAGTTAAAAAGAGATAGAAAAAACGACATTTTATATGAGAATTCTATTTTTTGTTATAGATTATTTGCGTATCTATAAATTTATGTAGCTATAAGTTTATAATGAAATTTGCTAAATTTATTTTTTACAGAGTTTTTTCTTAAAAAACACAAATTGTATCAACTTCTCCAATACGTGACAACAGTTTCCCCACTTGCCAATGGCGTAAAGTGGGTAAAGAGAGACTTAAAAGATGGGTGTAAATGCGCCGTCCAAATTCTAGCGTAAGCCGATTGGCTAAATAAGCTCCTAAGTAGCCTGATAGAGTGCTAAACAGCATGATAGCAACCATCAAGACAACGATAGCATAGAGACTTTCAATACGCTGAAAAGGGAGAATACGGTCGATAATCGCTTGAAAAATAAAAGGATTCACCAAGCCCAGCAAACGCAAAACAACAGCAACGCAACTGAGTTCGATGACATAATAGATATATTTCTTTGTTGTTCTTGTAAACCAAGAGAATGATACTAGTTTTTCTTGTGAATGACTCATTTGAATTTATGATTTTATTTAAGAGAAAGAGCGATTGATGTCGCATATTTAAACAGTATTGTAAATATTATTATTACTAAATAAAAAGTATACATTTTATACGAATTAGATATAAACATAATGTGTTTATTATTTATACATTGTTTTTGTTTTTATTTTTACAAATTATATTTTACATTTGCTAAAATGAATAATAACAGAGTTACCACTGTATCGTTGTGATGCAGTTTTTTAATAATATAAGGAGACTAAAAATGGGTAGTTCAAGCTCATCACATGATTCACACAGCAATTCACATTCACACAGCAATTCACATTCACACAGCAGTTCACATTCATCAAGTTGGTTTCATTATGAAACATGTAGTCCTACTGATTATGCTGTTACAATTATTGGAGGGGCTGCAGTTGGAGCAGTTGCAAACGCAGCAGGCAATGCGTTGAAAGGTGTTATATTAGGACCACAAGGTGTGGGGGCGTCCGCTTTGGCAGGAGCAATAAGTGGCTTAGGTTCGGGGGCAGTTGGAGCCGGTATAGGTAAATGGACACAATGCCACTAAAAAATTAAAGAGCGCTGGTATTTGTTTTTAGAAAATAACCAGTAAATTATTCCTGAAGTTAATTTCATTACAGACATATATTTATAGATATATATATAAAATAAACTTCAGGAATATAAAATTTTGAGCTGGATTTTATAATGGTAGATTTTTCTAATAGTATTACAACTTCATTAATATCAACAATTATATTTGGATTTTTATGTATTATTCCTTATATATTCAAATCCCATAATTGGAAAAAAAATGCAAAGGGGGAATTATTTAAAATAGCTATGTTCTTTATGTTATATTCTCTTATTGATTATTTACGTAGATATATTGGTTTATACTAGATCAATAT
This sequence comes from Bartonella sp. PS7NMGDW, assembly GCF_042193585.1. Classification (NCBI taxonomy): domain Bacteria; kingdom Pseudomonadati; phylum Pseudomonadota; class Alphaproteobacteria; order Hyphomicrobiales; family Bartonellaceae; genus Bartonella; species Bartonella sp. PS7NMGDW. The sequence continues at coordinate 826 of NZ_JBHILX010000048.1, read as the reverse complement.
AAATTTATTTTTTACGGAGTTTTTTCTTAAAAATACGAATTGTATCAACTTCTCCAATACGCTAACAACTACTCCATTTGCTGAGTGCATATTGATTTCACTCTGATAGTTATGATGTGGGGCATTATGCTTAGATGTAGTCGCAAATGATCTTAAAGGCGCAGTAGTAGTGGGATTCACGGGTCTAATTAAAAGACCAAAAGGCGCTGCCGTTGGAGCATTAGGAGGTGTAGTATGCGAAGGTTATACAATCTTAGTTCATAAAATAGATGATTGCTATCATCGGTAAAGTGAAAGAATACTGATTCTAATTTAGTAGAAAATAGATAGCAATATATTCCTGAAATCAGTAATATTGTAATCATAATTAAAAAGTTATGGAAAAAATTGATTTCAGGGATATCATAATATTTATGACAATCATATTTTAGGGAGCATCTTCATTATGGAGATTATTTATAAAACTGCAAAATTATTTCTTCCAGAATTTATAGGTTTTTTTGTGGGTTTTTTTGCATGTACTTTGTTACTTAGATTTAAAAGCTATAGTTGGGAAGCATCTATAAAGAAATCACTATTAATAATGATTTTAGTCGTTATATTATCTTGTGCTATTCATTATATTATTAATTATATTGATTTATAAAAGTGCAAAATTATAAAATTGTTATCCATATTCATTATATTTTTCTCTCTTTCCAATACGTGAAAACAGTTCTCCCACTTGCCAAGTGCGTAAAGTGGGCAAAGAGAGACTTAAAAGATGGGTGTAAATGCGCCGTCCAAATTCTAGCGTAAGCCGATTGGCTAAATAAGCTCCTAAGTA
>NZ_JBHILX010000047.1:0-3114 GCF_042193585.1 Bartonella sp. PS7NMGDW | reverse complement strand
TAGATAAAAATATATGGACAATACCAAAAGAAAACATGAAAGGTATTGTAGGAAAGGTTTCAGATTTTCGCGTGCCATTAAGTCGTGAAGCTTTGAAAGTGATTGAAAAATCTCTCCCTTTTGAGAAAAAAGGTTTTCTCTTTTCTGGTCTTACCGGCAAGCCAATTTCTGATGCAAGCATGGCAAAATATATGACAGTTTGCGGCTTAACTTATCGTCCCCATGGTTTTCGTTCAAGCTTACGGGATTGGATAGCAGAAACAACGTCAACACCGTTTGAGATTGCCGAAACTGTTCTTGCCCATTCAGTTGGGAGTTCAGTGACGAAAGCCTACATGCGAACGGATTTTTTAGAGCAACGGCGTGTTCTTTTAGAGCTGTGGGCTAGCTTTATATCGGGAGTGGTTTGACAAAATATTCTAAGGCCATTAGAGCATAAATATAATCATTGTTATTCTACCTTAATGGCAACCCTAAAGCTTTAAAGAAACGTTGATGTCTTTTCTCAGTATCAGCTATGAGCTTACTAAACGAAATAACCTCTATATAGGACTCATAACTCTTATGATATCCAAAATATCCCATATGATCGCCTGATTCTGTTAAATCCCAAAGTTTGCAGCACTCTTTTATTTTTGGAGTTAGATCACAGACGACATAACAGTAACCGGGAACTTTTCCATCCAAATTTATTGGACGCCCTTTTGGGGTAAGTACTTTGCCTGCACGAATTTTTTCTAGATAAGTAATGACCTGCAAAATAGGATCTGTTTCGGTACCAGCTTTCGCGTCATCTCTCATGGGACGCTTAATTTCTACTATAGTAAGAGATGCCAAAGTAGGAGATTCTAAACCCTCTTTGCTATCTGATACTAATAAAGGCTTCCAATAAATAGAATTATTACATAATTCTAAACTACATATATCAGGTCTTTCCTTTTCCATAGAGCCGGTAATAGACATTTTTTTTAATGATAAATCAGAAGCTAAATAATCATGAAATACTAATTTTTCGTCTATCAACCACAAGTTACAATTATCCATAGCTACAGAATTAGAATCACACTTCATGGGTACTATGAGTTGATGAATAACGTCTTCTTTAATATATTCTTTACCACCGTCATAAAGAGAATTTAAAGATTCCTTCAAAAGTTCTATGATAGTTTTTCTATGGAATAAGTAATTTGCCAAATCGGACTTTTTAAGATCACATACAGCATTTACATATTTATTAATTCTTGCTGCATAACTATCTGTATTTTCTCCTTGTTGAACTGCTAAAACATTATAACCTTCTTCTAAAATTTCATTTTCTACTCTAGCAAGACATTCATGCAAATGTAGTTCCAATTTTTTATCATTTATTTTAGGTGAAATCATATAGTCATTGTCTGTTAAATAGTTTAGGAGTGGACGATAGCGTGGTACTTTATGTGTGAAATTTTCAACTATCTCCTTACTGTTTTGAATGTTTTGCTTCAATTCTACAGCTAAATATTTTTGAATGCTTTCATAAATGGCTTGTCGTATTATCGGAAATGATATTTTTTTTCTTTTAAATAAATCTTCTTGTTTATCTTCAACATTTTCTTCAATATCAAAGCCTATTCTTTCAGAACGTACTCTTTCATCTAAAAAAAGAGAGCTTACATAACAAGAGTAGATAAATTCACCTATATCATCTTGCAGTTTTGATTGCATACCCGGAATTTTCTCAGATAACTTTTCTTTTGTAATAGCTCTATTGCCTGCACAAAAACATAAAGCCTGATTTTCTAAAGGTAAGGATCTAAATTTAATATGCATAATAGAAAAATTATAATTTTCTATTTTTATTTTTTCATTTAAAACGGCTCCATGCATGCATTGTTCATATAGATCATTTAATAATATCTTTTCTGTGTCATCTTCAATAGTTATGAAAGGGCAACCACCAGTTCTTGCAAAATACCAGAGACAATGTTCTAAGAGTGCTTTTGCGATAGATTGTAGTTTTTTAGGAATATGATTTTTATATTTTTGGTTTAGACCTGTTAACTCAACAATAGTTTCTCTCTTCGTACAATTATCTTGAAATTCATCTAATTCTTTTATACCTGCAGCAGCATCAAATAAAAATGTGCGCCCTTTTAATCCTCTATCTGTTTCATAAATACTCCTGATTTTTATATTATCAAAAGCTTTAAGCCATAAAAGTCGTCCTATACCATGGCAACCTTTATCTCTTTTATAATCTGAGTCTAAAGTTTTAAATGATTGAAAATTATGATCATTAAAGCCTGTACCATTGTCGATCACTTTAAAACCTACAATTTCTGTCTCGTTTAGTTTTTCTGTATCTTTGTCAAGTGGTAGTGAAGCTTGCTTCGATCTTATGACTGAAACTATAATGTAGCGTGAGGAAAAATCATTTCCTATTTCTTCAATGGAATGAATAGAATTTACAACTGCTTCAAAAAGAGGCAGTAGAGCATGATTTTCTGGTAAAGATGTATTTCTTACGCGGCCACTTAAATTTGTTCTCATTATCCACTCTAATCTATAAAAGACAATCAATTGTGTCGTTTTACAAAGATTTGACTTCCTCTTCATCCTTAAAGGATTAAAATTTCGAAGCTGTTCATATCAAATACAGTTTATTAGAAGCTTTAAATTCATGAAACAATTAATTCAAAGATTAATTCTTTGAAATCCACTGTTTTAAATGTGCAAAGATATTGTCTATCGCATCCATGAGACGAGCAAAATTAAGAATCCATTTTCTAAAGAATTTCGCGCGTCTCAGAGTATGTTTAGAGTCGGATATTTGGTTTTTGTGTAAAAATACTTACAAACGCATCCATAATACGTGAAAAATCAAGGGCTAATAAGAGTATAATGAGTACAATCCATTTCGTATAACGCGACATCACTTTTACACTTTTGTAGGTCATGATGATTTCTTGAAGTATTTCTTTTTCTGCTTCTGTAAGCTCTGTATCGTCTTGTGTTTTTTTTCTAGCCATGTTTCCACCCACACACGCGTTCACCTAGATTATTGTGCTTTAAGATCTCTCTTGCTAAGTTTGAACTGATGGCGTTCAGATCTTGCTTATCTAAATAAATTGGCAA
>NZ_JBHILX010000046.1:0-3163 GCF_042193585.1 Bartonella sp. PS7NMGDW | reverse complement strand
GATGGGACGATAGCACAAAGTTTAGCGAATGCAGCTATGAATCTTCGTCGTGGTGATATGGAAAGAGAAAAAAGAGGACAGGTTAACCAGACTGTCGAGTATCTAAAATCTAAAGGGTACAGTGAAGAAGAGGCGCGGTTCATGGCTGGGAATAAAGATGCGTTGAATGCGTTTTTGGCACAAACGATCAACGGTGGAAACAAGAATCCACAATTTACCAATGACGGTAGGATGCTTGTGGAAGATCCTAATGCACCAGGTGGATATAGATATGTTACGGTTGAAGGTGGAAAAGCACATGAAGATATGCAAAAGCGTGAACAGTTGAAAAAATTACAAATAGTAGATGCGAAAATTATGAGAGAAAGTACATCACATGCAATAAATTCGGCTCTTGAGATACTTAAGGAAAATCCTAAGTCATCTACTGGTCCAATTGGTCAATTTTTACAGAATTTGTGGAACACACCGGCAGCACGTTTAAGGGATCATCTTGAAACAATCAGGGGAGGAGCAATGCTTCACAGGCTAGAGAGGATTAAAGCGCTATCACCTAATGGTGCTTCAGGATTGGGTAATTTGACTGATAAGGAAGGTGTAAGATTAGAAAATGTTTATGTTGCTTTGCAACAGAGTTTATCTCCTCAAGAGCTTATAAGGAATTTGCAACGTTTACAGGAGATTTATAACAAAGCAACAGATGCGCAATTAGCTATTTTGATGAATGATAACATAACAGCTGCGGATGTGGATGAAGCATTTGGAAGTGGTTCGCAACTATCACAAGGGAATTTGATAAATATACCAAAGATGAGTTTAGAAGAGGCATCTATTAAGGATAACGTACCTTATTTTAGGGACAGTTCTAGTGGTAAATTTTTGGTTGAGGATTAAATAGTAATGGACCCTTATAACATTTCTGAGAAGATGCGTTCTCAATATGTATATGCCAAGAATGGGAAGCGTTTTCGCGTAGTTGAAGATCCTGCTGAGATTGAAAAAATTATAAAGTTACATGCTAACAGTTCATCTTCATCTCAATATGTATATGCTAAGAATGGGAAACGTTTCCGCGTAGTTGAAGATCCTGCTGAGATTGCGAAGCTATCTAATTCTTTTTCTGAAAGTCAACAAAACACAAAAGATCAATCAACTACAACAGATGATTTTTCATTTGATGATAAAGATCTTACGTGGCGGAATGCTGTTATGAGAAATAGCGCGTCTGGTGCGATGGCAGATTATTTTGACGAGATGAAAGCAGCGAATGAATCGGGTTTTATAGATTATTGGCGTGGTGATAAGAAAGCAGAGGAGATATATAATAGACGGGTAGCCAAGGAACGTGCTTACCAAAAAGCTTTGCAAGAGAAATATCCTATTTGGTCCTCTATAGCTTATGCTGTTGGTTCACTTGTACCGACAGGACTCTCACTTTTTGTGCCTCCATTAAGGGCTTTGGCTCTTGCAAAGCATATGTCAACACTTAGAAATCTTGGTAATGCGGCGCTTTTAGGAGCAGGTTCAGGAGCTTTACATGGTTCAGGGGCGGGAGAGGGGCTTTCTGGTCGTCTTATATCGGCAGGGTTTGGTGGTGGTATTGGAACAGTAGCTGGTCCTGTTGGTTCTCTTGCCGGTACAGTTGCTTCTTGGGGTACAAAAAAAATGGCAAGGGGATTGCAACATGTTCCCTATATTCCCTTTATGAAAGGAGGGCGTTTTAATCCTGCTCATAAGGAAGTTGAAACCAAAGCCGTTAGGGAAGTTGCAAAAACATTATATGATGATGGTGTTGAGAATGTTGCAGAGCGTCTTGGCTCTGCGCCCCGCCATGCATTTTTGACAGATATTAGTCCAAATTTAGAAGTATCCCTTGCGAATATGGGGAAGACAAATGTGCATGTTTCTGAACTTTTGAAAGGAGCACATGGGGAACGAGTGCAGAATGCTATTCACCGTATTGGTCAATCGGCAGATGAAAACATTACACCTCTTCAAGATACGAAAGTTTTAAAAAGGGTGCTTCAAGAGCAAGGAGAAAAAGAATATAAACATCTTTATGCAGAAGCAATGCAAACTCCCATAGCAAAAAAGCATTATCCAGCTCTTAATAGGCTTTTCAAAAATAAATGGTTTCAAAACGCTGTAAAAGAAGCAGTTGACACCTTAGAAGGAGACCCGCGCACAGCAATTGCTCAACGATTTTATGATAAAGATTTTATCCATATAAACTATAAACCCACAATGGCGTTATTAGATCAAACGAAGAAATCTATTGATGATTTAATCGAAAAGTCCCGGAATTTTGGTGATAAACAAAAGGCTACAGGGTACCAAATACTTAAGAATAATTTGGTAAAGATAACGGATGAAATCTCCTCTACTTACAAAGCAGCGCGGGCTAGTGTAGAAAAATATAAAGGTTTTCAAGAAGCGATAGAACAAGGCAAAAACATTGTACAGAGAGATGTTTCTGGAGAGGGGATTAAAGAAGGTCTTCGTAAAGGAGCAATGTCTAGTGGTCTCAATACTTATCATGTAGGGATGAGAGACTATATTGATGATCTATTAAAAGGTTCGCGTCCTGTTAATAGACTTTCGAATATTTTACAAACGGGTCGTATGTCAGATAATCTAAGCAGATCTTTAAGCTCTAAAAACATTCATGGGTTTAGAAAAGCTGTAGAGGATGAAAGGTTCTATGAAGATGCGGCGCAAAGAGCCCTAAAACCGTTTCAGGGAACGCCCGAACCTAATTATTTAACAGGTGTTAATCTACCGTACGGGAAAGTTAGTACAGCACGTGCAGGGGCAAAGATTACACAAAATATTTTATCTGATACGATTAGGAAATTACCTCAAAAAGAGAGACAAATACTTGAACGTGATATAGCGAAATTAGCAACTTTTGGCGTTAAAGGTATGAACCAGCAGGAAGTTGCTCAAATGTTACAAAGATTTATACGATTACATAAAGCAGGAATCGTTAGTGACCATTTGTGGCATTTCATTTCTTCGGTAATGGCAGGAGAAGCGGGAAGATTTTTAAGGAGTAAGGTTCAATGACCCGTTATAGTCCTGCTGTTAATCAAGCGATACGGCAGACGGCAGTGCGATATGGTTTGCCAGAGAGTTATTTATACCGTGTTGCGCAAGTTGAAAG
>NZ_JBHILX010000045.1:0-3262 GCF_042193585.1 Bartonella sp. PS7NMGDW | reverse complement strand
TCATTCCTTGCGCAAAAATCACAGCAAAAGGAATTGGTGTGCTGTCTCAAGAGCTTAAAAGACAAACCATGCATTAAGAGGAGGTTATTATGATAAAAAAGAAATACGAATTGACTGATGAGACAATTAAAGTTGATAGAATAACGCTTTACCGGATCCGTGCATTAAAAGACTTTGGGGATGTTAAAAAAGGTGATCTTGGTGGCTGGGTAGAGAGTGAGAGAAATCTTAGCCATGATGACAATTGCTGGGTTGGTGGTGAGGCATGGGTTTATGAAAATGCCAAAGTTTATGAAAATGCTAAGGTTTATGATGATGCCGAAGTTTATAATAACGCAAAAGTTGGTGGTAATGCCATAGTAGCTGGCAAAACAGCATTTTATGGAAGTGATGCTATCTTAAGGTAGGGGCAAATAAACCATGGAAAAAAAATATGAACTTACTGATGAAACAACTGAGGTTGATGGCAAAACTCTCCACCGCATTCGTGCCTTACGAGACTTTGGTGGTATTAAAGCAGACGACCTAGGCGGTTTTATAGAGCATGAAGGCAACTTATCCCATGAGGGCAATTGTTGGATTTGGTATAAGGCTTGTGTTTTTGGAGATGCACGTGTTTATGGCAATGCACTTGTTTTCGATGAAGCAAAAGTTTCCGATAATGCACATGTTTACGAGAGCGCACACGTTTTCGATGAAGCGCGCGTTTACGGTCGTGCAGAAATTTATGGAGAAGCAAAAGTTTACGGTGATGCAGAAGTTTACGGTAGGGCAGAAGTTTACGATTGTGCACGCGTTTTCGATGAAGCACGTATTTACGATAAGGCAGAGGTTTACGGTTGTGCACGCGTTTACGATTATGCAAAAGTTTTAGAAAATGCACATGTTTATGGTTATGCATACGTTTCCGATAAGGCAGAAGTTTATGGCAATGCAAAAATTAAAGACGGACATGTAGGCGATAGTGCAAGGATTTATGGTGATGCTAAAATTTATGATCATGCACACGTTTACGGTAATGCATGCGTTTCCCATAATGCAGAGGTTTACGGTTATGCCAAGGTTTTTGGTGATGCCTTGGTTTTTGGCAATGCACATGTTCATGGGCGTGCAAAAGTTTACGATGATGCACGCGTTTACGATGAAGCACGTGTTTACGATAAGGCAGAAATTTACGGAGAAGCAAAAGTTTACGGTGATGCAAAAGTTTACCGTAGCGCACACGTTGATGACTATAACGCCATATCAACTGGAGAAAAGACCAGATGAAAAAATACGAACTGACTGATGAAACAATTGAAATTGGGCGCAAAACTCTCCACCGCATTCGCGCATTGAGAGATTTGGGGGACGTCAAGCAAGGTGATCTTGGCGGCTTTATAGCAAAAGAAGACAACCTATCGCATCATGGTAATTGCTGGATTGGTGGTTATGCCAAGGTTTATGATGATGCTAAGGTTTACGAAAATGCACATGTTTACGGTTATGCCGAGGTTTACGACAATTCTCGTATTTATGGCAAAGCAGAAGTTTTCGATGAACCATGCATTTACGGTCATGCAGAAGTTTACGGTGATGCATATATTTGCGGTGAACCGCACGTTTTTGATAATGCAGAAGTTTATGGCAATGCACAAGTTTACGAAGAGCCATACATTTACGATAGGGCGCGTGTTTACGGCAATGCGCAAGTTTACGGTGATGCGCATGTTTACGGTCATGCAAAAATTTACGGTGAAGCATGTGTATGTTGGGACGACTGGATTGATGACGATAGAAGAATCTCAACTGGAGAAAAGACCCGATGAGAAAATACGAACTTACTGATGAAACAATTGAGTTTGATGGATACATTACGCTTTACCGCATCCGTGCATTGAAAGACTTTGGAGATGTAAAGGCAGGTGATCTTGGCGGCTTTATAGAGCATGAAGACAATTTAAGTCATGAAAACGATTGTTGGATTTATAATGATGCCAAGGCGTATTTGTTTGCCAATATTTACGATAGCGCTAAGGTTTTTGATAACGCACAAGTTGCTTATAGTGCAGAGATTTTTGGAAATGCAAAAATTTATAATAACGTCAAAATATATAGAGGTCATATTTTTGGAAGCGTAGAAATTTATGGAAATGTGGTTATCGATAATGATTCAAGAATTTATGGCGATACAAAAATTTATGATAATTCAGAAGCTTGTAAACGAACTATGACCGCCCAGAACGGCAACTCTTCAGCAAAAGACGACGTTCCTTTCTAACCACACAAACAAACTTTTAACACCAGCGTGATTCACGCCACGGGAGAATTGCGCGCAATGGAGAAAATCAAGATGAGTGAACTAAGTACCACACAAACGGAATTAGTGGAAAAAATGAACGATTGTGAAATCAAACCTACAGCTATGGAGCTTATTTTAGAAAGAGCTTTAGAAAATGATGTCGATATGGATCGTCTCAAGCGTCTTCTTGAATTGCGAGAACAAGAGATAAAACGACAAGAGCGCCAAAACTTTGTCCGTGATCTTTCTGCTATGCAAATGGAATACAAAAATATCGAACAAAACGCCATTAATACACATACTAAAAGCCTCTATACAACGCTTGATAAATATATTGATGCAATCAAAGAACCTCTTGCAAAACATCACTTTGCCTTGTTCTCTCGTATCAAAGACCAGAGTTCAAATGACATAACTGTAGAAATGACTTTAAAGCATATATCAGGCAATGAAATATCAACAGAAGGAACCTTTCCTTTTGATGCTACAGGGAGCAAAAATAACATACAAGCGGTTGGTTCTACTCTCACCTACGCACGTAGATATCTCTTAGGCATGCTTCTTAATGTCGCAAGAAAAGAAGACGATACAGATGGCAACACGCTTCTTTCAGGTATCTCTCCTAAACAAATGAATGAAATCAAAGAATTAATTAAAAAAACGCAATCTGAAGAAAGTAAGCTTATCTCTTTCGTAGGAGCAAAAAATCTAACAGATATGTCTTATAAACAAGCTCAAATCGCTTTGTTTTCTTTGAAAAAAAAGCAACGTTCACAAATGAAAAAAGCACAACAAGAGCAATTAGATGCACCTATACAAGATATTGAATATGCACCAACTCAACAACAAACGGCGGTGTGAAATGGAGCAAAGAACAGCAGAATGGTTTCAAGCAAGGCTAGGAAAAGTCACTGCTTCAAACGTTTACAACGTACTCAGTAAGACAGCAAAAGGTTTGCCTACAAGCAAATATGAAGACTA
>NZ_JBHILX010000044.1:2134-3339 GCF_042193585.1 Bartonella sp. PS7NMGDW | reverse complement strand
TACTTAGGAGCTTATTTAGCCAATCGGCTTACGCTAGAATTTGGACGGCGCATTTACACCCATCTTTTAAGTCTCTCCTTGCCCACTTTACGCCGTTGGCAAGTGGGAGAATTGTTTTCACGTATTGGAGAAGTTGATACAATTCGCGGGTTTCTAACAGGAACCATCGCCACAACTGTGCTAAATGTTCTCTTTGCCATTATTTATATTGCTGCACTCTTTTCCATTAGTCCGAAACTGACCTTCATTGTCCTTATTGTTTTACCTTTACAAATGGGCTCTTTAGCGCTAGTCGGTCCCTTCTTGCGCCGCCAATTACGCCGTGCTTTCACTCTTCAAGCTGCCCATCAATCGCGCCTTATTGAAAGTTTTACCAATCTTGAAGCCATTAAAGCACACGTAAAAGAATCTGCTCATACAATACGCATGCAAGAAACTTTAGCCCGTAGTTTAGATCAAAGCCTTACAACCAGTAAATTACATCTTCTCAATGGAGCCATGAGCCATATTTTTGGTGATCTTTTCACTATTTTTATTATCTTTTTTGGTGCTCAAGCAGTTCTTCAAAACCAGATTACGCTAGGGCAACTTATTGCCTTTCATCTCCTCGCTGGAAATGTTTCTGGTCCTATCTTAAGCCTTGCATCCCTATGGGAAGAATGGCAGCATTTGAAAATCTCTCGTCTTCGTTTGGGCGATATTCTTAACTCCCCTTCAGAATGGGAAGAAGAAAAGCCGCCTCTTCAACTCAGCGCTCCTCCTCATCTTGAAGCCAACGATCTCTGTTTTTCTTATGGAGATAAGTCCATTATCAATCATCTTGATGTCTGTTTACAACCTGGGCAACCAATTATGTTACTTGGTCCTTCAGGGTGCGGAAAAACAACCTTGGCGAAGCTCCTTTGTGGACTCTACCCCCCAACAAGCGGAAAGATATTGATTAACGCCCAACCTTTACAGAATTTTGATGTCCGTAGCGTGCGTAAAACAATCGCGTATTTTCCTCAAAATCCTTGCCTTTTTTCCGGAACTATTCTTGAGAATATGCTTCTTGCTAAACCAGATGCCACTAAAGATGAAATCGACGCTGCACTATATGTTAGTGCTTGCCACGATTTGATTGCTCAGTTGCCTTTAGGACTTAATACTCAAGTAGGAGAGCAAGGTGGTTTTTTATCAGGTGGTCAGCGCCAACGCTTGGCTTT
>NZ_JBHILX010000044.1:0-2034 GCF_042193585.1 Bartonella sp. PS7NMGDW | reverse complement strand
GCATGCAACCGTCTTAAACTTTACTGATTTGGAGGCAAAAAATGGCAGATAAAGCTCCCTATTTGCGCCCTTTGTCACCAACGCTTCATATGGTGGTTGCTGTTTTAATTGCTTTATTTCTCTTTATTGTGATCGGCAGCTTTATCGCAAAAACAGAGATTGTTGCACGGGGGCAAGGAAGTGTTATTCCCACCGCTTACGTTCAGCTGGTCCAAGCGCAAAATACAGGACGCATTGAGAAAATTCTTGTAAAAGAAGGGCAATTTGTTCATCAAGGTGATCTCCTTATTCAATTAGATCCTCGTGAAGCCCTCAATGAGTGCGCACGTGTTCAAGCAGATATCGCGCAACAAACCCTTCAAGCACAAATTGCAACAGCTATTTTAACAGCTTTGCATGAAAGTGATCCTTTGGATAAAGATTTTGTAACCAAAGGGCTTGCCTATCTGCCAGTTCCTCCTTCTGGCAATAAAACTGCAAGAATAGAAGGGGAAAAACTCATTAGCGCTGCCCTTCAATCTCTCCAAGATAAATTAAGAGCGCTAAAAGCACAAGCGGACCGCGTCGAGCGCAGCGGTGCAACACAACATGCGCAATTAGATAGGTTGGAAGATGATCGTCAATTAAGCCAAGGAAAATTAAAGGCTGCAAAAAGCCTGATGGAAACAAAAGTCATTAGCCAAGCCGTTTATTTAGAGCGTTTACATGACTTTAAAAATGTCGAGCATGAAATTTTAACCAATCAAAGACGTTTGGAAGAAAATGCCGCCGAAATAAACACCCTCCGCCAACAACGGAAAAGTCTCATTTCCGATGAAATCGCCCGCTATCGCCAACTGTCGCGTGAAACAGAACTGAATCTTCAAGGATTAAAAGCAAAGCTTGATAGCACTCAATACCATCTTGACCACTTATCACTCTATGCACCTGTTGATGGACGTATCGATGATTTAAGTATCCATACTTTGGGCGGCTTTGTAGAAGCTGGTAAAACGCTCATGCGTATTGTCCCTGGTGCGGGCGGTCTCATTGTTGAAGCGTTTTTTGATAATCGAGATATTGGTTTTTTAGAAAAGGGCCAACGTGCTTACATCAAGTTTTCTGCCTTTCCACCTGAACGTTTCGGTGTTATCCACGGTACAGTCGTTAATGTAGGCGCTACAGCGCGCTATAATAAAGAAATTAATGGTGTCTACGCTGTTTTAATCAAAATTGACCAAGATCACATCACTTTGAATAACAAACATCTTAAATTTATCCCTGGCATGACTGTGACAACGGATGTCATTACCTCAAAACGGCGTCTCATTTCCTATTTCTTTGAACCTATTACCAAAGTTTTAGAACAATCTCTAAAGGAAAGATAATGTCTGTAAATGAAAATTCATCACCTTCACTCATAGATCCTCTTACAGCGTTAGGAGCTATGATTGTTTTAATGCTTACATCTCCCTTATACCGCCGCTGGCGAATCTGGGATATTGAACGCAACATAGGACCCGCCTTACAGACTGGGCAATATAAACTCTATAAAAATGAACGTGGAGAATTTTGTGCCTTTATCACTTGGGCTTTTTTAGATGAAAAAAATCATCAATCTATGCTTGAAAAGGGAGAATTTTTATCCGATGCCAATTGGCAGAATGGAAAATACGTATGGTTTATTGATTGTGTAGCACCCTATGGACATGCTGCTGGTATGGTACGTGACATGCAGCGGTATGTGTTTCCTAATCAGCATTATTGCTACGCTGTTCGACGTAATGAAGATGGTGAAATACGAAAAATTGCGCGCTGGTGTTGCTACAGAGCACAAAATCCAGCCAAATAGTTTTTCTAAAGCAAGTGCGGATAAACCATTTCCCCTCCCTCTTATAAAAAAGAAGCTTTTAAAAGAGCTCTTTAAGCGATAGCTATAGTAAAAGAAAGCCTTTCCATATTTAGAGCTAATCCGCTACAAATGGGTATTTTTCAGCTTACCAGACTTGCTATGAATAGCAACAGACGGTTAAGGGGATTGATCCACTCTCAAGC
>NZ_JBHILX010000043.1:0-3522 GCF_042193585.1 Bartonella sp. PS7NMGDW | reverse complement strand
TGACGCCTCACCTCTTCAAAATACACCACGTCAATTTGACCTGCTGTCTGCTTTATTTCTGATAGCCATTGCTTAAAACGCAAGTAACGCATTCCACCGCCTTCAAAACGGCGCGATTGAAAATTCACGGTACCACTGAATATGTCACCACTTGCACCACGTATCGCCCACCCCGTTTTGGTACCTAGATCAAAACAAAGAATCGTGTTATTCATCGCGCCGTTCCATACAAAATGTGTTTTAGAAGATTGCTCTTTTTACGAAAATGCTGCCGTAGATCCTCAAAATCCACCAGAAAAAGTGAATTTTTCCGTCCGCGATATTCAATACTTTGAACCAGAAATCTTACAGCTGTTACGTTCAAAGAATAATGGTTTTCCAATTTGAACAATAACGCTGTTGTTCCTCAATACTTTTTTCAGCCAACTCGGCCCATGTCAGTGGCTTTGGCCTCACAAGATGAAATAATAAATATTGCGATCTATCCCATTTATTAACTTCTTCAATTGTAACGGTTTTTTTTGCCATAAACCATGTATGGACATCGTTAATAATTTCAATTGCTTCATTCTTTCTCTGTTCATCCATCATCAATTGTTGCAATATCTTTCGTGCTCTATTATCATCTTTTTCATCACTATATTCATTTATAATTGGAGCTTTGTTTACAAACTCTCTTACAAGCGCACGAACATCTTCAGGCTCTTGAAGATTGTCATTAATATTTTCATATTCAGTCAAATATTCTTGCTCTTTAGATTTCTTCTGTTCAGATTCCAACAAACGTTCTTGCACTTCTTTTTGTAATTTTTGTAAATGTTGTATTTTCTCTTCATTTTCTGCTAGCTGTCCTTCCATCAATGCTTTTTGTGACGTTATTAACTCATTTTTTTCTGCTAGCTCTTTTCTAAGCCTTCGCACTCTTTTAGAAGAGTCATGAACAGCATAAAACGAAATCACATTCGCAATTAAGGAAATAACAATTGCTACTAAACTCATCTTTATCTCCTCACTTACCCTTCTTCTTACTCTTCTTATTCTTATGAGGCGGCGCTTTTACTGCTTCATCACGCTGTTTAAGCTTTTGTGTTAGTCTTTGAATTTCCGCATCACGTGATTGCACATCTGCTTCGAGTGTCATTACAACTTCACTTACATTTCTGAACGCCTTTTCATGCTCTTCAGTCTTTTGTTTCAGTTGTTTAATTTCCTCGTCACGTTCTTTAATCTCTTGCTTCAGTTTTTTAATTTCTGCTTCAGACTTTCCTATATCCGCATCACATTCATAAGTTATATTTCTATTCCCTAATATAAAATCAGTATTTACCTTTTTTACTCTTGCCCTAAGATATTGAATCTCCTCTGAAAGAGCCTTAACTTGGTTGCGATAATGCAATGCAATACGAAACATCACTCCGCTTAAGAGCAAAACTGAAACCACTGCTATCCATAAAATCTCATTCGAACTCATCTTTATCTCCTTTAATTTTTATGAGGGCGGTCATCATGACCAATCTGTTGTGCTTCGCATTCCATTAAAAAAAGAATGCAACAAGCCGCATGTGCCAAGTGTGATAAATCACTCTCAGCATCCTTATGCTCTCCACCAAACCATGCTAATAAATGACGTAAAGCAGCACCGTGAAACCTGCTCCAGTGCATGCCATTACGCCAATTGTTTGCTCCGTACTTCTTTGCCCCAAACTCTAAAACTTTGCCGATTTCAATCAGTGCCAACGGCGGTATAAGCTCTATACGAGGCTTACCATCATCATTCTTATGCGCTTCGTTTGTGCTATATGAAACGTGTTTACGCATGTAAACTTCGTCGTTATCGCGAAAATCTTCATAGTCACAAACATCGGCATTGCCGTAAATCTTGGCATTCTCTCTAATCTTGGCATGCCCGTGAACTAACGCATTGTCATAAACTTTAGATTGATTGAAAACTTCGGCATTACCAAAAACCTTGGCTTGACCGTAGACACGTGCTTTGTTGTAAACCTTAGCATCCCCATAAATGCGAGAATTGCCGTAAACTTCTGCTTTGCCTTTTACTGAAGCATTCTCATAAATTTGCGCCTTACCATAAACACGGGTATCACTACCATAAACCTCCGCATTACCGTAAATCTTTGCATAATTATAAACATACACACAATTAGAAACATCTGCACAACCGTATACTTGTGCATGCCCAAAAACACGTGCCATGCCACCAACACGGGCATCTCCAAAAACACGAGCATTGCCAAAAACATACCCATTATTAAAAGATCTATCCGAACCAGCTACCCAACAATCACCCTCATGTGATAGGTTACCTTCATGTTCTATAAAACCACCAAGATCACCTTTCTTGACTCTTCCAAAGTCTCTCAGTGCCCGTATGCGACGAAGCATTACAATACCATGTGAATTATTCTTATCAGGATAAAGCGTTACTCCTTGGCGTGTGAACTCATATTTCTTTTCTACAGCCATCTTTGTCTCCTTAATGCTGTAAAGTTTCTCCGGTGTGATCAACACCGCAGCTCTTGCTAATTTTCGACAATGGGGGGTGTTGCTCTTGCATTAATCTCTGCAAGCGCTCGGGATAAAAAAAATCTTCTGGACGCAAATCTATCCCATGATCACGTGCGTAATCTAAAATTTTTTGCTGGTGTTTTGCTGGCATGTCACGCCATCTATAAACAGATGACACATCTCTTTGCACTATGGTTGCTACAGTTTTGAAACCACCTAAATATTTTATAATTAATCTCGAAGCCATATGTAATCTCCATAACAGCGCAATAAATAATTGCACTTTTTACATATGTCAATAAAAAATGCACTTTTCTCATTTTTGCATTTTACGTATTTTTAGGGATAATATTTAGATTATGAGTAGCAATATTGAAAAAAGTATCCGACAATGGCTAGAAAAGAAATTAAACGAGCGCGGACACGGTGCTCAAATAGAATTAGCCGCTCACTTGGGAATCCATCAATCCACTATAAGTAGAATGATTAATCCTTACAAAAATGGAAAATCAAGAAGCATAAGTATTGGAGAATTAGTTAAAATAGCAGAGTTTTTTAATGAACCCCCCCCAAATTTCTTCAATGATGTTGATCAAGAATTTATGAATTTTTATCGTGATCTTTCTGAAGAAAACAAGAGAGATGTGATTTTGTATATTGAGTTTTTAAGGCAATCAAAAAATAAGAAATAGTTTCCTTTTCCTTCTGAGAAAACCCTTTTAGAAGATTATAATCTTGTTCCGTTACTTGCATATTGTATCTCCATAAATTGTGGATAGTGCATTTTTTAAAAAAACATACCTAACATAAATATGCACTTTTTACATTTTTATGTTGACACTTGCACTTTTTACATATATTCACTCCATATCTTAGAAAATAACTTTTGCCAATAGGCAGTATGGAGGCATTTGTGAATAAACCAGTGTTTATAAATTCTGATGAAATTCTCTTAGTGATGTGCGAAAATGAAGAGCAAAATCTCGCTAAATCTGG
>NZ_JBHILX010000042.1:0-3545 GCF_042193585.1 Bartonella sp. PS7NMGDW | reverse complement strand
GGTAAATTCGTATTTTTTTGCAGGCTCTTGTTGATTAACAGGGGCGGTTTCATTTGCAATGGAAGAGATAACGGGGGGGTTAATTTATTAACTATAGCACTCATGCTAAATATCCTATTCGTTCAATTGTTTTGAAATTGACACCCTATAAGGGCGCCGGGCGCTCAAAACACGGCGAATAGTCCGTTGCTACACTTTTCCCTTGAAAGGGTATTGTATGGCATAGCTACACCCGACAAAATTCTCATATGCTAACAAAAGCATAAAAGAAAGTCAGTATTTTAAAAGGCATGGGAGAGGCTGTTTCGTAACCTATCCGCTATTCGAAAGTGTTTTGATCACTTGAGTACTTATATAACAAAATACGTATTTATTGTCAAATAATATTCTATCTTTTTGATATTTTTTCTTATTTTTTAATACGTTGTGTATTGATAATATCTTATGTCTATTAATTGCTTCTTTTATATTCATGTGCTTTTAAAGCTATATTATAGGTTTTATGAAACGATTGCGTTATTTTCTGAATCTATACATTTATAATATTTAGAAAAGCTCTCATTATGCGTATTTTTAGCTTTATAACCTATCAATTTTGTCACTAAATGGCTTTTAAGATTTCTGTTAATTTCTTTTAATAACACATTTTAGACTTAACAGCCTTATAGGGACTGTCTTTATAACAAATGCTTTCATTTGCATTTTTGCTTTTTCTATAGTTGTTATGTTCTTTATAGCCATGGCATCATTTTTCATGTTCATAAGAGAAATGATAAATAGGATAATTGCGATTTATTGTCTGTTATGAAAACACTTATGAAAACATCTCAATAGAAACTGATCATTATAGAGATGAGCAAAATCCTTTTTAATAAACTTTTGTCAGTCTTGTCAGTTCTTTTTAGAACCTATATCATTTTTTTTAAATGAGAGAAAATTAAAATCATTATATTTCAATAAGTTAAGTTTTATGATTTTTTTCAAAATACAACTTATTAAAACAGCCATAACAAATAAATACAACTGTAAATATATATTTGTCAGTTTATGTCAGTACATTGAATCGACAAAAGTGATCATTTAGTGAATGATTAAAACATGTCTTATGAGAGTATGTAATCTTTAAAGCCTTTCAAAAGAAAGGGATTATAATCATAATAAATGCTATCAAGACCATTATGGTTATGAGTTTTGGAGGTGCTTTTTACGCCCCCCTTTACATATTTTTCAATAAAAAATAAAAGTCATTATATTTCAATATGTTATTTTTTATCAATTTTTCAAAAAACAACCTATATCAATAGTACAACCTATAAATTCAACTAATGCTCTATGTTTTGTAAGGTTTTTTGGGGGGGTAGAAACATTCAAAACCTATAAGTAATATAAGAAAATGAATATACATAACCCTCTTTAAATAAAGCTTCTGATAACAATAAAGCTATCATTTTAGATTACGGTTTAATCTTTTAAAGGCAATATAAAAGAAGCGTATTCACTTTAAGATGGGATTTCTTAAAAGTCTTAAAGCAATTCAAAGTAGAGTATTTAAAAGTGTAAGTTTCTTCTTTTTAGAATAATGCATATAAACACTCCTTTTAAAGATTGTATCTAATCAACATAACAAGAGAGGTATAGATTATGGTTATAAGATTCTATACCCCTTTGTGAGTTTAGCAAGCCAAGTCTATTCAGTTTCTCTAATTTCTAATTTTGGTAAGTTCTTAACAATTTTCATTGTCTCTAAACTTACGGTAATAACCCTCTGAAATAACTCTAGAGGGTAGGCAGGGTTGCCAATGGTTTCAACAGCATAACGATTGGCATCATTAACAATGCCACTCTTTTTATCAGTCTTAACACATTGACGCCCCATAACCCATTCAAGAGCGGGTTTACCATTAACGATATACTCACAAGCGTCAAGAGGGATATCTGTTATTGTGATATTGTTATTATAAATAACAGTGGTTTTATCTTTCTCTTTACCTGCTTTTGCGAATTTCATTTCAGTCACGTAATAGAATTTTTCTGGATTAGAGATCTCTGTAACTTTTGGATTACCTTTTTAAAGGTTACGGGATAAGGTTTTACAGTTTCATAATTCACGTGCAAATGATCCAGTTCACGCCCTGTTACAACAGAGTTCCGTTTTCGTATAAGGGGTTTAATTCTCTTCAAAAGAATCAAAAAGAAGCTTATTAAATCCATTTTGAATGAATTGAGAAAAAATGCAGAAAAATGCTAAAAAAGCGGATAAATTTTTTCAAAAAGTTTTTTAAACGCTGTTTATCCACAGCCCATGAGAGAGATCAGATCAGCAAAATAGTGAAATTTGCTGTTTATTTTATGGAAAAAGACAAATGAAGCATGTGCTTTTAAAATATCATAATGATTATTTTGATAGATTTTATGAGGCATTTTATAGAGAGGTTTTGTAGGTTCCTAAAACCCCCAAAACTAATGATGGGGAGTGCTTTGAAGGTTCACTGTTATATTGTTTAATGTTTATAAGATTTCTAGATTGTCTTAGTGTGGTGTCTTATAACTTTTTGCTAAAGGATGCCATTCATAGCGTATGGTAGGTCGACCACCTTGGGAGCTATTGTCTCTAGAGATTTCACGAATATAATTACAACGACATAAAAGCTCTAAAGCTTGCTTAATGGCTCTATTATCTGTTAAACCGATCCAACTTCTTTGATGAATATCGCGTAAAGTAAAAACATCAGATAAATGATCACAGCGCTCGACAATCAATTTTGCCCCCTCTGTTGCTAAGTTATCCGCCGCCGCATAAAGCCTTTTGACATAACTTAACAAATATTTTTCCCATCGCAAGGCTGTTTGAAGGGCATCTTTGTTGATTTCAAAACGCCCCCCTTCGGTTAATTCAAAAATCAATGCAAGACTTACTATGGTCTTAGGCATTTTCAAAAGATGCGCTTGTAAGCTTTCAGAAAGGTTATTCTCTTTGGCTTCTTTAAAAATCTTTTGCATCCATTCACGAAAGATCTCTTGAGCATCAGCAGAAAAACGCATGACAAGCGGGTGTTCAGGAGAACCAAGGGTTTATATCATAATGAGAACGTATTAAGCTAAGAGGAGATGCCAAATTCTCAAAGGAGAAGTGCAATGCACCTTTACGAGTTTTTTGAACTTCATGATTTTTTGTACAACATTATGCCCCCCAAGATTATGTGCCCTTAAGCAGCTACAGTCGTTGATACAATATCCTCAGCAAGCATTTGTTCATCTTGCACATATATTTTTAGTATTTTTAATAATTTTTTTTGGAAGATTTCTTGGTACGGCACGCGATACATCAGTGCGAACGTTCTCTTAAAAAACACACAGATAATTAATCAGCTTCAAAAAACAACCTTACCAATGAAGTACTCGCTAGAGGGTTGCATGCACAACGCAATAATGGCACACTGATTCCCACAAGTGTGCTTCACATATTGCACGCATAGCCTGTACAGAGTCTACCGCTCCTAAATACTCAAACGTAAAAACGTAATGCTACTGGATCGTATAGTGAC
>NZ_JBHILX010000041.1:0-3581 GCF_042193585.1 Bartonella sp. PS7NMGDW | reverse complement strand
TTAAAGAAAAGGCGACAGCAAGGTTTCTTGAGACAGATATCATTGGTTCTGGAACACCAATACCTCTTAAATTTTTTAAAGCAAAAGAAACAAAACGCGGCGTAACTTACACACTGTTTGGAAAGAAAGAAATCTTACCCCATGCTTTTATCAAAGGTGGGAGTTTTCCAAAGCGCGTTGAATTAAAAAAGCTGAATGGGAATGTGTTTCAAAGAGCCGATGGAGATCAATTCCCCATTGCAAAACAAAAAGGACCCTCCATTGCTGGGGTGATGTCCAAGCCAGAAATTGCAAGTGCTATTGTAAAAAAAGCCAATGAAAGACTAATCGAAAACATACAGTACCAACTTGCTCGTCAAGAATATGCCGCCAAGATGAAAGCTAAATAATGTTCTTAAGCTATGTCAACACACTACTCACTTTAATTGTAATTTTTAAAGCAGATTATCACTTGCGCTTTGGTTTTTCCCAGAAAAAAATCAATAAAATCAATGCAAAAGGTACTTCCCAGCGGGTTGGGTCTGTTGCGGGGCAGGCTAGCGCGAACTATCGCTAGCGACAGAATTTTCAAATTGACTGTACATTGTACACTTAACTCATTGATAAATAATTATTTAAATATGTACACTGTACAGTATGTGAAAAGTTTTCTTAGCAAAAAGTAATTTTTATTACTTGACAATTCTACAGTAATAGGTATCTTCGAATCAGGTGCCTAGAAAACACCTTACAATACCAAGCGGATTAGTTGCCGAAATAACTAGTCTTCTAAACATTAAAGATTTTGACTCATTATATGTGGTGGCATATAAAGGTCTTGTCGGGTGTAGTTATGCTATACAATACCCTTTATGGGAAAGGCGTAACGACGGACTTGGTACCGTGTTTTCTAGCACCCGGCACTCTTTTAAGAGTGTCAATAGAAAACCTCTATTACCAAGGAGTTCATCATGAACACACTTATAGAAACTAATCAAAGCACTACTAATAGTGCTAATACTCAAACTATGTCTAGCATTGAAATTGCGGGGGTATGTAGTAAGAAGCATAAGAATGTTATGCGCGACATTAAACAAATATTTAGCGAGCTCAAATTTGAGCCGGCTAAGTTTTTAAGCAGTTACATTGATGAACAAGGAAAAACACGCCCTTGCTATCATCTCCCTAAACGTGAATGTTTAATCCTCGTTTCGGGTTACAGCACAGCATTACGAGCAAAAATTATAGATCGTTGGCAGGCACTGGAAACACAAGTAGTCACACCACAGATTGATTACTCGAGTCCTCAAGCAATGATAGGCTTTTTAAATCATCTACAAAGCCAAATAGAGCAGAAAGATCATGTTATCGCTGAATTAGCACCAAAAGCAAAAGCTTTGGAAGGTTTAAAGCGTTCTGATGGTTTGTTTGGCTTAATTGAAGCAGCAAAAATGTTAGAGGTGCGACCAAAGGATTTAACGGATTACTTGCGTAAACATGATTGGGTGTATCGACGGGCTCCAGGGGCGCCTCTGTTACCTTATCAGGACAAGATCAAGAAAGGATTCATGGATTGCCCTGCTATTACCATTCAAAGACCGGATGGTACAGAAAAGGTGCTGCCTTCAACAAAAATCACATCTAGAGGATTAGCTTGTTTGAGAGAACAAATCCATGGAGGTGTACAATGAACACCAGTATCGACTTCTTATGCGATTTATGGATAGCTTTATATCAGTTTTCTAATGATGAAAATATTAATGAAAAAGAGTGTACAGCTCTGATTGACATCATGGGGGTGGTAGAAAAAGCTTTGATTTTCAAACTTCAAGATGAGGTGCCAAATATACTTAAAATCTTAACAGTTCTAACAGATTTTGGCGATTCAGAGTTTCCTACAGTTATGTTACCTTTATTGAAAGCTTACGAACCAAATTTGGAGCCTCCCATTAAAAAGGTTGCTTAAGTAAAACACATCTCCCCTCCCCGTTCTCAAAATGGGGAGGTGGTTTAAAGATCAAGTTTTGAATGGGAGCCCAGACGCACTAAAATCAATCGATCTTGACCAATCAAGCGATAAATCAATACTAAGTCAGGTCGAATATGGCAATCTCGATAATTGCTCCAATTCCCAGTCAATGCATGGTCATGATATCGAGGTTCTAAAGGCTGGTCATTTGCTAATGCTGCAATGATTTGGCGCAAATCAGTATCTAAAAGATGCCGATACCGTCCTTTCATTTCACGCTTGAAATCACGTTTGAAGATAGTGGTACGTTCAATCGTCCGCATAGAGATCGTCAAATAATTCATCTACGGAATGAAACTTTTTTAAGTTACCTTCCTCTAGTTCTGCAAAAGCCGCTATAGTTTCCGCATTAGGTTGAAACAAGAAGGACGGAATAGCTTTATCTTGTGCAATACGCGTCATCAATACTCTCACAACATCACTTACTGATAAACCTGAAGCTTGAATAACTTGATTAGCGATATTTTGAATTTCTTCTGGTACACGCGCCTGAACCATACGACTAGCAGCCATGATGAGCTCTCCTCTTGTAACTGTATTTCAATGTAATACAATTGAAGTTTAATTTCAACTATAAAGCACATTTTTTAGAGTGGCGAGATCGTTTGGCTTAACAACCACTTGCTTTTTTTAAGACTTCACCCATACGTGTTCGCCAATCTTTTCCTTGTTTTTTAAAAGAGGCAATAACATTTGGGTCGAGACGGAGAGTAACCGCTTGTTTGGGAGATTCAACGGGTGGACGCCCGCGTTTACGGCGTTCTTCTGTTACATACTTAAAAAAGGAGGCTGGTAAAACGTCTTTAGCTGGCTTTAAGCGTGCAAGTTCTTCATCTGTTAGTGGTGGGGAATCCACAGCGTCCCAATCTTCTTTTGTATAGCCACATCCTGTTTCAAAGGTTTTTTTGATAGTCATTGAAAACCTCTCTTTCTTTTTTATTCGCTTGACGAAAACTGATAATGGATATCGCTTCATTGCCAAGCTTTGCAAAAACAATAACTGTTGTGTCATCAGCAAAATGTCCAATAGCCTTCATGCGGTTTGAATGGGTTGCATCAATAAAAGCATGTTCCCAGTCAAAGTAAATAACATCGGCAAAATCAAGCTTATGTTTATCAATGTTTAAAGCTCTTTTTGGTTCATCCCACACTATCTTCATATATTTTATGTACACGAAAAATAAAACCTTGTCAATAATTAAAGTGTACAATAATTCGTATATACCATTCAAAATGGAGCAACTATGAATAAGAAAACGCGTAAGGGTCTATCGGTTCGTGCGTTTGCGAAGAAGATGGGTGTTTCACATAATGCGGTGGTTTCACGGATAAAGACAGGTAAATTTGATGCGGCTCTTTTTGAAGATGGTTCTGTCAATGAAGCGCTTGCAACAGCTATCTGGAATGAGAATCCAACAAAGCGCCCTATCCCATTTTTAGCGCCTGATGGAAAGGTGCGGACAAAGATTAAACAAGCCTCCACAGATGGAGCCAACGAATACAAGATAAAACTGGAGCGAATGCAAGTTGCGCTAGCAAAAGAAAAGATTGCTCTGGAAAAGTTACGCGAAAC
>NZ_JBHILX010000040.1:0-3698 GCF_042193585.1 Bartonella sp. PS7NMGDW | reverse complement strand
CTATTGCCATACTTTATGCTCCTTTAAATGAGGGGTGAATGAAAATGAATGGGAAAAATGAGAGGTAAAAAGCCGCTTTTGAAAACGACTTGACAAAATATTCAAAACCGTTAGATTCATACAAAGGTGCTTGAAAAACACCTTAAAACAACAAGCGGATTGGTTACCGAAATAATCAGTCTTCTGTACATTAAAGACTTTGACTCATTATATGCTACACGCATATAATAGCTTTGTCGGGTGTGGTTACGCTATACAATACCCTTTCGGGGGAAAGGCATAACGACGGGCTTGTTGCCGTGTTTTTCAGCACCCGGCATTTTTATAAAAAATGTCAATGAAAAACGTCTAACAACAAGGAGTTCTCATGAATACTCTTATTCCAATATCGGAACAAATCATTGATCAGGAAACTGTTCAAACTGTTAACGCTCGTGATTTGCATACGTTTTTGAAGGTAACATCTCGTTTTAACGATTGGATTATTAATCGTATTAAAGAATATGGTTTCCTAGAAAATAAGGACTTTGCGAGTTTTACTAAAAATTTAGTAAAACCTAAAGGCGGTCGTCCAAGTACAGAATATCACATCACTTTAGACATGGCGAAAGAGCTCTCAATGGTGGAACGTAACGAGAAAGGACGTCAAGCACGCCGTTACTTTATTGAGTGTGAAAAGAAACTGAGAAACCAATCTGTTGATTATGATCGTGATACGCGTTTTGATTTGCCAAGTTATTGGGAAGGTATGAAACCTGGTGAAAAAGTTTTGTATCTTTTAGGTCCAATTCATATGCGTCTTCTTGATGCCTTCAGAGTAGACGAAGAAAACAGAAAATATAAAGCCCTCATTAAAGAAGCAAAAAAGGTCTTAGCAAGTCCGATTACAAAAGCTGCTTAACTTTAAAAACATGATTTTATCTCCTCGTCTTTGAGGCGGGGAGGTAGTTAACAGCATAAAATATCTTTACATAATACATATTGTACGTATAATACGTATTATACATTAAAGATAGGATGTGCATATGAAAAAATATAGTTTTACAGATGTAAACCGCGGGGCAGGCGATATTTTAGACGAGGCTATGTCTACACCTGTAGCTTTAACAAAGCGAGGGCGTGAAAAAATCATTATGCTTCCTGTTGATTTATATCATGAATTAATAAAAGCGCGTTCTGGTGCACAATCTTTTGTTTATGCAGATGCACCGCAAAATATATTAGACGATTTAGATCGTGGTTTAGATGATATTTTAAATGGCGACGAATATGTTTAAAGCAGGGGATGTTGTTCAATATTATTATTTATGGCACGAACAAGCGCAAAAAGGTGAACATTCGGGGCGCAAAGCGCGTCCTTCCTGTGTTATGGTTAAAACTGAAAGCCATTTCTTTTTGTTTCCTATCACTTCTCAAGAGCCTATTAATTTACAATATAGCTTAAAAGTACCTGAGATAGAATGTAAACGTGCGGGGTTGCAAAAGCAATCTTGGGTGCGTGTTGATGAATTTAATGTTGTTCCTTGCGAATCTTTGTTTGACTTTGAAGATTTAAAACCACAAGGGCGTTTTAGCCTCGCTTTCGTGCGTAAAATTGCACTTAAAATTAAAGAAGTTAAAGCAATAAAACCACTTGGAAAAGTCTCTAGAGATTGAGTCACAAAGTCAAACAGCGTGGAGTGTTGGAACTTTGCTAACATCTGTTTCACGTTCAGCATGCCACGCATCATAATTCGCTTGCATACGTAACCATATGGCAGCTCCATTCCCAAACATTTTGCCAAGACAAGCCGAAAGAGAAGGAGATATAGGCTTTTCGGCATTTAGAATATCATAGAGATGTTGGCGTGATATACCAAGCATCTGTGCGATTTCTGTATTCGTTTTGCCAGTTTCAGGAATAATTTCTGCCAAAACTTCTCCTGGATGAGTAGGACAACGGTTTTTATCTCTTTGTGCAGGAATGTCATTCATAACTATATCTTTTCTTAATAAAGTGAATACGAAGTTTAAATTCTATTGTCATTTTGCTCTCCAAATCAATGAAGAGACTGTAACAAGCATCACCATGCTCCATAAGACTGACACTGTCAGTCAAAAATGGTTTTAAAGAAAGAAAATCATACAAGCCTTATCGCCTAGACTTGATTATCTTTCTCTTGTGGTTCTTTTATGGGCTCTACGGGTGCGTCTGTTTCTGTCATTTCAGTAGATGAGAGCTGTTTTGTGCTTTCCTCAACAACGGGAGGAGAGAAGACTCCGTCCTTATAAGTCCAGCCGATCTGCGCTTCACTTGAGGCGATTGCCTCACCATCAAAGGCATGAACATAATCTTCTGACGCTACGATAATATTTGTTACCACACCATTTTCAACAACTGCATATTCCATGAAGTGCTCCTATATAAAAAATCTCAACAACACTGCTCCATTACCGCCATTTCCTCCTTTACCAACACCACCATCTTCTCCTGGGAAATAACCACCACCACCACCACCTCCTTGTCCACTGCCTTTGCAGCCTTTACCACCTCTGCCACCTTTATGGCTCTCTCCGCCATAACCGCCGTTACCATTATTAGCACCAGCACCCCCACCGCCGCCGCCGCCAAAAAAAGAATTTCCACCATGACCACTACCACCGTTGCCGCCATTCCCACCAGCGTAAATAAAAGAACTACCTCTATAACCATTAGAACTAGCATCGCCCCCAAAACTACCATTGAAACTTGATACGCCGCCGCTGCCACCACCACCACCTCCTCCTCCTGGCCCCCCATATGCTGTAATAATTCCTTCAATGCGTGTATAACCACCACCACCTCCACCGCCTCCCGGAGAAGCGCCTCGTCCACCTCGACCAATTTCAATAATTTTTGCGGATTTTAACTGTGAAGCTTTAATTTTAACATACACACTTTGGCCTCCACTGCCGCCGCCGCCACCGTAGCTGGATTTACCTTTGGCCCCATCTCCCCCACCTCCGCCACCACCCCATGCCCATATTTCAATTTCTGTGTTATCGGTCATACCTTCAGGAAACGGGATAGTGCCACTTTCTGTCATGAGGATTTCAAGGGGGGACGTCGCTTTTCTTAATTTCGTGATTTCATCACGTATTTCTTGAAGAGCAACAAGAGCTTCATTTTTGCTATAAACTTCCGCACCATCAACTTTAAGAGGTCCCTTCAACATGCTTCCGGTTGTGTTTAGACTGCTAACGACTTTGTTGTTATGGATAAGGTTAAACGACGAATTACCCAACAGTTCTAAGCCACCACTCATAGTGACTTTGCTGGTAAATTTATTATAACTTCGCCATTCATTTGGGCTTGTGAGGTGTCCATAGCTTGTGAGGTCTTCATTAAGCTTGGCTCTAAATTTATCGAGCCCCACAATATCTTCAATCTTATGTTGATGAGAGCCAAGCAAAGATACAGCACTGCCAAAGGTGAAGTTATTATTGCTTGATTTATAGAGAACATAATTGTTGGCTGCATCTTGTGCTCCCTCGATATCGCTTAAATCAGCAAATGAGAAGGTTTTATCGGCTGACATTTTGCCTTTGAGAGCCGCTTCAAGGTCTGTGATTTCGCTTATGCTATGCGTGTGTTTTGAAGGTGCTTTTCCCTCTACCTTTTCCTCAATATCAACAATGGCTTGATCAATTTTGGTCAAGTTTTCCCGCAAGATTGGGAA
>NZ_JBHILX010000004.1:0-161385 GCF_042193585.1 Bartonella sp. PS7NMGDW | reverse complement strand
ATAAGCTGTAGAAAAACCAAGTGTTGAAAGAGAAACCTTGAAGGTAACAAATGGTGTCTCTCCGTTTTTATCAAGGTTGTACACTATATTAATGATACGATCTTTCTTTATAAAATAAGCATTGCAATTGTAATTTTTATCACGATAGACTGTCCAGTCCATCCTTTTTAAGTCTTCAGAAACTGTATTAAGAAAAGACAAATCTTGTAAACTAAGACGATCATCTATAGCTTTTCGCTCATTAAGGATTTTCAGATATTCTTCAGCAAATTGAACGGCCTGGTTAATATATCTCTCTACTTCACGGTCATCCAAAATTTCAGAAATCGTACCTGCTTCTAAAAAATTTTGATAAGATTTCAGAACATCAATTTGACCTGTCAATGCTAAACAAGCCAAATGCCAGACTATACGTATATTGTAGCTATACTTTTGAACACGTGTTTTGCTTTCTATTGATGCTTGTAAATCTTGGGCACGTGCCCACTGTATTATCCGCTCAGAGATTTTGATAAGCTCTTGCTCATCTAATGTCTCTACACAAATATCAATGCCTTTATCAAAACCACTAAAAATCCCCCCCCCAATCGTGTTAAAAGAATTATAAAGCCCCGTAGGAGAAACGCACCAATATTCCTCACTATAGTGAATACAATTGCAAGCGACAGAAATCATTTCATTAGATATTTCAGCTTCAATACGGACATTGTAATTGTCATGGAGACGTATAAAACCAAAATCAAATTGAATGAAGCGGTCGGGCAAAATCAACCACATTTTTCCAGGCTCCGTAGAAAACCACCCTTGTGTTTTGAGAACGCGCATTGCTGCTGTGAGGCTTATCGAGCGCTGTTTGGTTTTTTTGCGCGTTAGAATATCATCCAACTCCCCATTTTTATAGGCTTGCGCAAAAAAAAGCAGGCGATCATCCGATGTCATTGTTTTATAATCTGCAAATTCTGGCACAGATAGTTTTGGAGTAGATCTATCACTCCTTAAAGCCTCCATATCACCAAGTAATGCTTGTGCAACGGCAGAATGATCAGCAGCTTCCTCGCACAACTTTTTTTCAATATCCTGTGCTTGCGCCCATGCAACCACTTTGTTTAAAGCGGTTGTGATATGGCTTTCCAAAAGATCTGGAGCTTTAACATTAAAATCCTCCTTCGCGTAAAACAGCACGTCTCCATATTTACGCTGTGATTTTTCACCTCTAGAATATTCCCAGCCAAGACAATAAGCAGCGGTGGTGAGATCAGCCGAAAGCAAAAACTCTTTGCCTCTCTCTCCATAATTTTTTACACCATAGCCTATGCCCACAATGCAGTCAGGAAGATGATAATGCGCGAAAGTATCACCCACGTTATCACGATAAGGCTCCCAGCCCAGTCTTTTTAAAATCTCCGTGACATCTTTGGTTTGCATCGTCATTACCGTGCGTGCTCTTTAATTCTTTTGCAAAGGAATTCATAAAAATTGCTAGCGTAATATTCAGAATCGCCCAATGGAAACATGACATAAAGTAGACAAAACAGAATGGTATTCTGTGGTGATTTTTAATCCACATACATTTGGCAAAAATTATTCTTCAGTACAGAACTACCCCTTTTCCGGATGAATGAGAGGAACGATTTTCTTAATAGTCAACGCTACAAAGGATGCAATCAGCACTTTCAAGAAACCACCAGCCAAAAAACCTAATGAACTTATTAAAACTGTTAGCAAAGGAACCTGAGTCATATAAGCTACCCATGGTATTCCAAAAGAATAGACTATCCCAATACCGCACACAGTATTTATCACAAATAATATTATGAAATTTAACCGCTGCCAAAACAATTCTACCATAAAGCCAATAAAAAATGCAGCAAATGGAAAACTAATCAGATAACCACTCGTAACTCCTGAAAAAACACTAATTCCACCACGACCACCAGGCAATAGAGGTAATCCAATCGCAACAAGAATAAGGAAAAGAAGTGATGCTAAAGCTCCCCTTTTCGCTCCAAGTATAGAGCCTGCTAACATCGGAGCCATAGACTGAGCTGTAATAGGGACACCCAGTAAAAAAGGAAGATAAATAGGAGGGAAAAGACTCAAAACAGCGTAAATAGCGGCAAATAAAGCAATATAAACTAAGTCTTTTGTATTCACTGAATTATTCCTTCACTATGGAAAATATTTCGTTAATGTTCTATAATTAATAAAAAGTATCAGATTTATAAAAGTACACTTTAAATGCCTTAGATATAGAGAAAAATATTATAATAATTTATTTTAATAATATCACTTATATAAATCATATTAGATTCTACAATGTTTAATTACATCATAGATTACTATGGTTAAATTCAGTAAACTTATTGTGATACATGAATATTATATAATAAAATAATACATTCATTTTAGCTTGTTCTTATTATGCTTTGAATGAATGAGAGGAACAGATCTTTTAATCGCGAGTGCAACAAAGGATGCAATCAGCACTTTTAAACAATCGCCTATCAAAAAACCTGATGAAGCCATTAAAACCTTCAGTAAAGAGACTTTGGTCATATACGCTGTCCATGGAACACCAAAAGAATAAACTATCCCAATGCCACCAACAGTATTTATCACAAATAATGTTATAAAATTTAACCGCTGCCAAAACAATTCTACCATTAAACCAATAAAAAATGCAGCAAATGGAAAACCTATTAAGTAACCACTTGCAATCCCTGAAAAGACACTGATTCCACCACGACCACCAGGCAACAGAGGTAATCCAATCGCAACAAGAACAAGAAAAAGGAGTGATGCTAAAGCACCCCTTTTTGCCCCAAGAATAGACCCTGCTAGCATCGGTCCCATCGATTGAGCTGTAATAGGTACCCCTAGAAGAAAAGGAAGATAAATAGAAGGGAAAAGTCCTAAAATAGCATAAATAGCGGCAAATAAAGCAATATAAACTAAATCTTTTGTATTCATTTGATTCTTCTTTCACTATAAAAAACTTTGATTATTATGAAATGCTGTATCAATGGTATCAGCATCATAAGAACGCGCTTCCAATGCTTCAGCCACTTCTGAAGCCATTCTTATGGTTCGTATAATTAAAGGTATCGCAAGAGCGACAATGTTAGTATTAAGTCCCCGTGCTTGCTGTGCTTCATGTACCTCATTAAACTTTTCACTCAAAAGAGGAATAAACCTGATCGCCATAGAAATAACCATACTCACTTTTGATGGATTTATACCAAAACAGCAAAAAGGCTGAAGCCAGACTTCAATTGCATCCACCATATCTGAAACTTTTGTTGTGAATGAAACAAGTGATGATAAAGAAAAGAGGATAACAAGACGTAATATGACCTCAACCCCCGTAAGCCAACCGCTAAAAATAGTTTGAAATACAAATAGAAGAACCAAAAGCAATCCCATCGATTTAAATTGCTTTATCGCAGTTTTGAGAGGGACCTTGGCGACTCTATAGAATAAGATGACCAACAACAAAAATAACCCAAGAAGCGCTATGGAAGAAACCATTATTATAAAAGTTCCACACGCCGCAAGAAATAATAACTTAACTCCAGGACTTAACCTATGAATAAACGTATCCCTTGGAATATATAAACCGATCATGACATTCTTCTTATATACTCCTTGATAGCAACAAAAGGTACATCATCAATTGCTATCTCCCCCTTATCAAAAACCAGCACTCTATCAAACTTTTTCAAAAACTCCAAATCATGCGATACAACTATTGCCGTTTGTGGTAATTCTTCTATCACTTGCGTAACGCGATGCTTATTTCGCAAATCAAGTAATGTCGTCGGCTCATCAAAAATAATGTAGTCTGGTTTCATTGCAACTACACCGGAAATAGCAACGAGTTGTTTTTGCCCACCACTTAATAAATGGACAGCGTGATTTCTGAAGTCTTGAAGTTCGTAGCGCTGTAAAATTTCATCTACACGCTCCTTAATTTCATCTTTACTAAGCTTTAAATTTTTGAGACCAAATGATAAGTCCTCTTCAACTAATGGTAAAACAATCTGATTATCGGGATTCTGAAATACAAATCCAACTTTACGCTTTACTGCTTTTGCATCGCGCTTGGTATCAAGCCCATCAACGCTTACAAAACCGTGAGATGGTAATTGGAGTCCATTAATAAGACGAACAAATGTACTTTTTCCAGAACCATTCGCACCTATAACAGCAATTCGTTTTTCGGTAAGCTGTACAGTAATATTCCTTAAAACACACAAATCACCAAAAACTTGTGTTACCTCATCAAATTTTATAGTCCCCAAGATTTATTCCAATCAATCCGTTTTATTAGCTCTTCTTTCTCTATCGTCTCAGTTTATAACCTAAAAGTAATAATAAGCACCATAGAGGAATAATAATGACTGCCAAACTCATATCAGGCATCTGTACAGGAATATATGTTTCAAGAAAAGGCACGCTTATTCCTATCATATCAAAAAGTCGAGTCATCAATCCATTTTGCCCAAAACCACTGATAAACATAATGCAAAATAATAAAGCAAGAAAGCAGAGACAAAGATAGTTAGCGTAAGGATATAAACCAAACGCATAAGTAAAGTTGCCTTTTCTGTTCTTATGTGCATTGCGAAATTTCAAATGAACAATAACAATAATAGCCCAAGTAATCACTGCTGCTGCAGTTGCAAGAGCCATGATCCGCATGAAACTATTATCAGGAACAAGAGCATTAAAAACGACAATCAACACCGTACAGAATGATGAAAAAAGGATAGCAATATAAGGAACACGAGCAGCACTCAGTTTACTAAAAATATGTGGTGCATTTTTTTGTACAGCTAAACTATAAAGCATACGTCCATTAGAATAAATGCCACTATTGTAAACAGAAATAGCAGCCATAATCACCACAAAATTCAAAATATGACCAGCAGCAGGAATTCCTATAGTCTCGAAAATTGTAACAAAAGGACTGCCATTTTTTCCAATCATATTCCAAGGGCTGATTATCATAATAACGCTGATAGAACCAATATAAAAAATTATAATCCTCCACATAACTTGACGGATAGCCGCTGGAATTGTTTTTTGTGGATCAGATGCCTCTCCAGCAGCAATACCAATAAGCTCTGTTCCTCCAAAGGAAAACATTACTACAGAAGTCGCTAAAACAACCCCTACTGCTCCATAAGGGAAAAAACCGCCATGGTCCCAAAGATAATGAATATTCGCTTGATTTTCCCCTAGTTCAGTGACAATGAGAAAAATTCCCAAAATAATCATACCAATAACAGCAGCCACTTTGATCAAAGCGCAAGCAAATTCAAATTCTCCATAAAAACGAACATTAAACAAGTTAATGAATGTAACAAATAAAAGAACAATGAAAGATGCTTTCCAATGATCAATCAAAATCCAATGATCAAGATAAAAACCTATCACTGTAAGTTCAGCCATGCTCACAAGAATATAAAGAAACCAATAATTCCAACCTGTTATGAAACCAGCTAATCTCCCCCAATATTTATAAGCAAAAAAACTAAATGCTCCTGAAGACGGCTCTTCTACTGACATTTCACCAAGCATTCGCATAATGAAATACATAATAAGCCCGCCGACAAGATAAGATAAAATGACTGAGGGACCAGCTAATTGAATTGCCTCGGTTGACCCATAAAAAAGTCCTGTCCCAATAACGCCACCCAAAGCAATCATTTGAATATGGCGATTTTGAAGGCTACGCTTCAATTCATTGTGCTTTTTTTCAGACATCATGCCTCATTACTTTTGTTGAACCTAACTTCAACTTTTATCGAAAAATCAGGCACCTTTTTCAAAAAACACAAAACAAACGTAAAATTATTTTCTTATCATAATGCAACCCCTTATTTTTTTGTGCATTATATATATGCCCCGTTGACGTTTTAAGAAAAAATATGCTCCACCATTTATTTAAATTAATGTCCTTCATTTTCGTTACACTAACTATTATAGCATTGGTCATTGATAACGCACACTCTATAATCACATCACATTGGACAACAACCCCCTTTAATAAAATTTTAACAAACCTTCTGCAAACAGATGTCTATCACCTTAACCAATCTCTATGCAAGGTAATGCCTGATTTTCTATCTTCAATTTGCATTACTCTCACTTATTTACCAGCATGGTCTATCTTTGGTGCTTTAGCAATAGTATTTTATATCTTAAATTACGAAAAACAAAAACCTTTTCACAAAATGTCATGTACATATAACGAAGAATACATTTAATCTTGAAAAAGACTTCTAGAGCTCTTTATACTATACACAACCGATATCGCTTAGAGCACCTCACCCTATTAAAACAACTGCAAATCACTTGATCATCAAAATGGATTAAAACGCTTTATTATAAACATATGCGCTCACTTATAATTTCTATAGATAACGATAACATCACTTCATTTGTATCAATTTAAAAAAGTAGCGAATAAATCTAACTTCCATCTATAGAAAACTCTGTACAGAAAAAACTTAACATATTGAAGTTCATATATTTTTATGGATACTTCTCTATACTCCACAAAAACTTTTCTTAATTTTAATACTAGAAATCACATATAAAAAACGTCTTCTAATATCAGCACTCTTTATAAAATTAGAACTTCTTGAAATTAAGGAAGAAGCTTATAAAAATTATTCTACAAGTCTAACTAAATGCGTTAAATAAAAACTAATCTGTAAATAATTGCAATTGTAATAAAGAATATTTCGCAGCTTCCTCCCATTGTGATATCCACCCTATTACATCTAAAAAAATCCAAGAGACTATTAGCAGAAGAATTTTTAAGCACCTTCTCCCTATTGAGAAAATGGTAAAACAACAGCTTCAGTAACACTCTGTTCTTTTAAATCTGAAAATCGCCTCGCTAAAACATCAACTTTTTTAGATATCTCATCCAAAATTTTCCATTGATTAGTTACTACTAGAGAAAGCTCCTCAATGAATTTTTCTTGGTAAGCTAGCTTCATTTCTAGTTCTATCAGCCGATCTTCATCCGACATGATTCTTACTCCATCTTAAATAAAAAAACGTGATTAATTTTATTAATCCTCCCCCTTTTTCTTCCCATAAAAATAAGAAGTAACTTTTCAACTAATTCTACTCATCTTATTTTCACATTATAAAGGGTTTATAATGATCTTTATTTTCCTAATCACTTATTCAACAAATTTCTTTCTTAAGAATCAGAAAATGTTTTTATCTTTACTAAGTTATCTTGACACCTTTTTCCATCCTCAAGATCTACATTCCTAGCTTCTTAATTTGAGTGCTATCGTAAATTGGAAAGCATTTATAGTATTAAGATCAAAGAATACTGTCCTCTGACTTTTACATACTTCTCCTGCAAATTATTATCATATTTTATAAATTATTGAAAAAATGCATTCTTGCTTTTATACGTACTTTTAGCTATTACCCTCAAATTAGTTTTGTCTCATTGATTTACAAACCTATGCCGCATTAGCTCAGTTGGTAGAGCACATCATTCGTAATGATGGGGTCGCTGGTTCGAATCCGGCATGCGGCACCGCATTTTCTCTTTATCATATTAGAACATCCAGATTTTTTATTTAATTATCTGTTTGAAAACCACCTTTTAGACCACCTTCTACCGTTTATACAATTTTACCTAATCTGTTGTTATTTGCTCCGTATTTTTCTCTGGAGTAAAGGCTAAGATCTCTTTCTTTCTCCACCTCACCGCTCTCCCTAGCTTATATGGCTCCGGAAACAACCCCTGAAGCACCCAATTGCGAATCGTTGTTGTGGATACACTAAAAAGCTGTACACATTCACGGGTTGTTACATATCTATCGCCATCATCAAATATCATCTCATTACCTTTCTCTTTTTTATGTTATGTAAATGGGCGGAGATGCTAGGAGGAGAGAACCTCCCATATCTTCAAGCGGCTTTTTGTTAAAATCTTTTGTATCTCTTGTATTATTGCCTCTAAAAAGATTTCAATAGCTTGATTGATTTGTTTAAGACGCTTCTGGAAACGTAGCCAATACATCACTAGACAAAGATGATACCATTGGCCTCAAATGCCCCATAAAACGCTTCATATGAAAAAGACGAAAGCGTTATTCATATGGAAAAAATATATGAAACCGAAATCATCGTTCAAGTTTATTACAATACAATATTCTTTACAACACTATCCAATATCATTGGTCCATTACTATATTGTTTTAGTTGGAAACAGACTACTAGAGAGGGAGAAAATATCGATTATGTTTTATATAACATTTTATTTAAAATCCTTCATAAAGATATTTTTAAGAAAATTAAGCAATTAGAGGAAAAAATAAATAATAGTTAAATTCACTATAGATTTTTTTATTAAATATGTATAATACGTTACGTGTATATCGTGTTGATTCTAAGATAATTTGTAGATCTATAATATTCAACTGTAATGTTTTTTTGTTTTTATGAAAATAATTCTATGGTGTAATTTATGGGTTATGCAATTACTTGAAAATCAATACCTATTATTTCATTACTTATTATATCTCTTATTTTTTTGTTAAAAAATGCTTTTTTTCATCAGGATTATTGAAGTTTTTTAAGTAAAGTTCTTCTAAATCATTCTGGATCAACTGTAAGAATTTATGAGTAAAATCTATCTGATTATAAATGGATCTATTATAAAGTTATTATCTTGAGATGGAGATCAATTGCTGCAAAATGAATGGTGTTTAGCATAATATTTGTTCAAAAAACGATATGGATTTTAACATAACTCACTATGGAGATTTTGAATTTATTATGCCCTTTCGCTGTTCTGTTCTTAAAAATGAGTAGATGTAAGTTTTCGATTCATATCCTGCTTTGTGTAGGTTTTTTTATAGGTAAGAATAATGCGAAAAATATCAAAAGAAGGGCTTGCATTGATTAAGCAATTGGAAGGCTTACGTTTATCGGCTTATGAATATTCTGGTGGTGTATGGACAATTGGTTATGGACATACAAATGCTGCTGGTGCTCCAAGCGTCCACAAAGACATGCAAATTACGGAAAAAGAAGCTGAAAAAATCCTTTGTCAGGATTTGAGAGAGTGTGAACTCGTTGTTGAAAAAGCCGTTACCGTTCCTTTAAACAATGAACAATTCGCGGCATTAGTATCATTTTGCTATAACGTAGGAATAACAGCCTTTTGCAATTCTACACTTTTAAAAAAGCTCAATAAAGGTGCATATGAAGTGGTACCAACTGAATTACAAAAATGGACAAGAGTAGGAGGAAAACGTATCCAAGGTCTTGTCAATCGCCGAGCAGCCGAAGCAGGATTATGGGCGAAAGGATCTCATGTTGCTCCAAATTATCATGTAGTAGAATCAGAAGGTGTAACAGGTATTTGCAAAGTAGAAGCTCTTGCACCAATCATAGGTTCTTTTTCAGGGCTTGGAGGGCTTTTTTCAGGAAATGGTCCTGTTCAATGGGTTTTAGCAGGCATTATGGTTTTAGCTGCTTGTACAGCTATGGTATACATTGCTAAACGCTTTCAAGAACACCGCCTATGATCTTATGGATAAAAAAATATCTAACAATGACATCAGTGACCATAGCAGCTTTTCTTATAGCTTTAGTGAAAGCCTTTTTTCTTGGGAAACAAGTTGAGAAGCAAAAGCAAACAAAGGAAGCTTTCAAAATAGGACAACACGGCTTAAGGTAGAAAATGAAGATTAATAAGAAAACTGATGCTGCTATGCGTACTAAGCTTTCTAACTGGCTGCGCGACGAATGAATAAACTTCTTGTATTGGATGGCTGCCAATTTATTTGAATCGACAAGATATCAATGTGATTAGTCCAAATTTGGCGAGAAATATTTAAAACATAATGAACAAGGTGCTGGTCTATGTGGTTGGAGACATAAACGGAAAATAAAGTGCTAAGGATACAATTCCTCTGAAAGATTAATCAATGAAAAGATTTGAAAGAGGTCGATATATTCAGATTAAAAGTAAAAGAACTTAAAGGATAAAAACGCTCTGGTGGTCGATTGGATTTAATTAGAGTGACGGAGATGTCTGAGTTGAAGCGAAAGGATTCAACAAGGTTATATTTGTATAAAGTGATTGAGTCTATTGATGTATTCCAAGAGCATCTTTGTTATCCTACCAAAAGAAGATGAGAAAAGATTTTACGGATTGCACTGCTGTCGTCGTTCAAAGAACTAATAATACTCAACGTTCTGTCTTCAACAAAATAGGATTTGGCATGCTTAAGAAAAACAATCCACGGGATTGTATAATGAACAATGGACAGCTTTTATGTGATTTGTGAATGACGTTGTTTCAGCTTTCTAATTGTAATAATGATGTTGAAGATAAGACAAATAGTTCCGCACGGTATCTGCTTTTTCATGCTAAAGTGGCGCAAAAACATTGTGAGTGATCTTGGCTGTTAATTTTTCTGCAGTAAATTCCCTATGTGGGAAATAACATGCAACTCTAGTGGAGAAAACCAGAAACCGTTTTTACCTTCATTTTTTAACTCTGCTTTTTTGCTTTCAAAAGTCGCTTTTGCAGTTTCTTGAAAAATATTGCTTTGCTGTTTTAAGATAACTTGTTCCTGAAATAAAATGGGACCATTACCTTCTTTTAAAACATCACTCTAATATCTTGCAAACTCATATGCTGCTTTTAGAGAAAGTTTGTAACAGAACCGTGCCTTTCACGGCGTTTATTGTGATGTGTATAACGGAAAAATTAAGAGCGTGTATTATCTTTTTGAACATTCAACCACTGTCTTACTTCATCACAATATTTACCTTGAGGAGACACTTTATACAAAAGATGCTGATAATCTATAAATCTCCCTCACC
The DNA here is from genome assembly GCF_042193585.1 of Bartonella sp. PS7NMGDW. NCBI lineage: Bacteria > Pseudomonadati > Pseudomonadota > Alphaproteobacteria > Hyphomicrobiales > Bartonellaceae > Bartonella > Bartonella sp. PS7NMGDW. The sequence continues at coordinate 150,504 of NZ_JBHILX010000004.1, read as the reverse complement.
TAATTCACCTTCTCGTTCATCCTTCTATGCATTGCCCGTCCACCTTTTAAACCACCTTAAATTTTTGATATAGAATTTTTTCTTTAATTTTTTTTATTGAATCATAAAAATGATATGCCTCAATCTCACCTCTATACATCTTTATACGCTTTGATTCTTATTTCTAAAGCCCAGACAGCCTGCATATCGCACTGTTTTTATATTTAATATATATTTTTAGATTTATTCGTAACTTGTTAGAAAAGTTGCTATATTTTGATAGAAAATCTTCTATCAATTCACTTTTTTCAAAAGGTTCTGAAAGGATTCTTTAAAAGTCTGTAAAGTTAAAGACTATTTAATACGTATTGTTTCTTTTTTAGAAATCAAAATTGGTGATGCCCCATTCCTTACCAGCAATTGTGTTATTTGCAGAGCAATCTGTATAAGATGGTGTAACCTCTTTTATGAAATTAACTAAAGTTTTTTGAATTTCTAGCATATTGTTTAAAGACAAAAAACTCCCCTTTATTTATGCAAACAGCTTAGACATCGGCTGATAATCCTCTCGCTTATAAAAATCCTTTCTTTATAACCTTCAGAACCACAATTTAAAGTGGTAAAAGATAGAACAAGATTTTTAGACGATCATAATGCATAATAAAAATAGACCAGTTTAAATATTCAATGCTAACACCTGCTAAACAGAGGCAAATAAGTTTTAGCACGCCTTCAAATTGGAAAGACTTAAACCCACGCGCTACGACGGATTCCAACTCTCATCGTACGATTTACCTTCCCTCCAAAACTTAATCGCTGTAAATATAAAAATCTTGAAGCCCATTCTAAATCCGTGAGAGTTGTTGGGTCTTACTGTATTAAACGTTGAAACTCCTCACAGCTACTCATCTGAAATGCTAGATTTTTCATAAAAGGACGATAGTGACGTTGTAACATCCCCCAAAAGTTTACGACATCACCGGAGAGATTATTGCTAATTTCAGGGGATAGAATCAATTTCTGCTCAAAGAAAATCCCACCCATACCAACAAAAAGATTTAGTCTACATGCTATTAGAAATGTCCTCAATAATTTTGATAATTTTTTTAGTCAAATTTCTTTTGTTACCAATATCAGCAGCAACTGGTGTGGAATTAACATAATTATAATTTTTTATTTTAAAATGTATCCCTCATTTTTTACATTCTTTTATCTATCTTAGCCTTCTTTTCACAGCTTCAAGTGATAAAAAGTAACTGCAATGTTAAGTTGTCTTGCATCGAACAAATTGCTCTCAAACTATCCCTATTGGCTAGATGACAACACATCCTCTATTTAAAGAAAGAAAAAATTTTCTTTTTTATTCAGCGATAAAGTAAATATTATCCAATTACTTATGAGAGTAATTCGATCAAATGGAAACTGTAATTTTTTCCACTCTGAGTAATCCTGTACCCGTTTATATAAGTTTAGGAAAGCGCGCTGTTATGAATATTCACAAAAATGCTGCAAAAATTGATATCAGAAAAACTTCTGTTTAAAAAAGGGAAAGATGTTCTCTTACTTGCTACTGAAGAACCTGTTCAGATTTGTCTTGATATTGCTGTAGAGCTTCAAAAAACATAAAGTTATCCCAACGTTTACAAGTGTGCCAACAATTCAACTTTGAGATAATATATCTGTGCTAGAGTTATGCCAATCTCACCAATCTGTTGTTGTCTATGAAGAGCATAGTATCAATGGAGAAGCCTAGAGATGCAATTGTTAAATCCCTTATAGAACAAAACGTTCTATGCCAATTTGTATCATTAGGAATACCTAACGACCCCATCTGTAATAAAAACAAACTCGATTTTTTTAACAAATTATGAAATCAATAGAGAAAGCATAAACAGTGTTAGCAATGACATACTATACAAAAAATATTTAACTGCTTCCTAATATGTTCGCCAGTTCAAAGACATCATAACTCATTGAGGATGCGAGAAAATAAGAAAGAAAAACATTAATTCACGCAGTCTTGCTCTCAGTAAACGAGCTTTTTTAAAGATTGTATGGGTATTTTTTTCATTGCTTAAAAATGTACTCCATAAAAACAATATCATATCCATATAATAATTACCCAATAAAATTAATATAAATAATATATAGATTATAGAAATATTATTTATTAGATCTATTTTTTATTATAATTATAGATTACAATAAACACATATTGACATTTTTAATAATTTTATTTATATGCCATAATTAATATTGTTCTATATTAAAATAAAACTAAATGAAGTTTATAAATTTACGTTTTATGATAATGTGGGAAAGAAGTAATTAACATGTTATATTTTTATATATAGGAGAGAAAAATGCTCGCAGCATTATTTATATCTATTTTTTCTATATCAACAATTGTTTTACCTTTAATATCAGCGCTTTTTCCTTTTTATCCATAGAATGAGCTTTTAATAAAATAAGTAAAAGATGTATGCAATGTTATTAGTGTTTTTTTTGTGTTTATTATTATTAAGATTTTTGCGTTAAATATTATTGTATTTACGGAGTATTATTTTAGTTACTGAGTATTTTCTGTGATTTTATAGAGGAGCTTCTTGATCTTTTCTATTTAACTTTAACTGTCAACATATTTGTAAAATATATAATTATGCTCCTCTATAAAGAGACTTTCTTTTTCTGAAAGCAATAAAAATATTGCTTTCATTGCTTAAAAACATCTATATTTACTAAACTCTTGCGTGTAATATCTTTAATTGTCTGAGTACCGGTCAGTGTCATAGCTACCCGCATTTCATTGGCAAAAAGATCAAGGAGATGCATAACACCTTTCTTACCTGCTGCTGCAAGCGCATAAACAAAAGCACGGCCAATCATAACAGCATCCGCACCTTGTGCTATCATGCGGACAACATCAAGACCAGAACGAACACCTGAGTCCGCTAAAATAGTCAAATGATCCTTTACAGCATCCGCAATTGCAGGCAACGCTCGTGTTGTTGATAATACACCATCAAGCTGACGTCCGCCGTGATTAGAAACAACAATACCATCCGCACCAAATTTTACTGCTTCTCGTGCATCTTCTGGATCAAGAATACCTTTCAAAATCATTTTTCCTTTCCAAAAATCGCGAATCCATTGTAAATCATGCCAACCAATTGATGGATCAAAATTTGCACCAAGCCAACCAACGTAATCATCTAATGCAATTTTCTTTTTGAGATAAGTGGAGACATTTCCAAGATCATGGGGGCGCCCCATAACACCAACGTTCCAAGCCCAATATGGATGAGTAAACGCTTGTAAAAAACGACGTAATCCAGCATAAGGACCAGACATCCCCGAATGCGCATCACGATAACGCGCACCAGGAACTGGCATATCAACTGTAAAAACCAACGTGCGTACACCAGCTAACCAAGCCCGTTCTAGTGCATCACGCATGAAACCGCGATCTTTGAGAACATAAAGTTGAAACCAAAATGCACCTCCAACCGCTTCTTGCACTTCCGCAATGGGACAAACTGAAACAGAGGATAGAGTAAAAGGAATCCCTTTTGCCGCTGCGGCACGCGCTGCTTTTACCTCTCCACGACGTGTATACATGCCCGTTAGCCCAACAGGTGCAAGTACAATCGGTAAATCAAGTGTCTGATCAAAAAGCTTGATTGAAAGATCAACTTCACCAACTTGCCTTAGAATCCTTTGACGCAGTGCAAGAGCTTGAAGATCTTTACAGTTACGTCGCATCGTTTCTTCAGCATAAGCCCCACCATCAATATAGTGAAAAAGAAAGGGAGGAAGATGACGCTTTGCTGCCTTACGATAATCAAGTGTTGAAGAAATAATCATTGATGGCACCATTGTTCCTAAATGAAAAGAGAAGATATCCTAAAACGCATAAAAGCGAATCCGTGTACCTTCCTACTCGATATTCTCCCAAAACGCTCTATTGAATAGATAGAAGCAACAGAGATTGCAACTTTCTAAAAAAACTAATTGATAAAAACAATGTCTTTATTTCTCCTATCCAAATTTAAAATCTCACAGTATGGGGTATCATTAATAACGTATCCACTCATATATTGTTCATGTGCAATTGAAATGTTATATTTTCTTTAAACGAACACCTCTTCGAAAGCGATTGCTCCGCAGCTTAATTAGTTATAATTTAAAGTCGTTTCTCCCTCCACAGGTCCTTACATTATAGGTTATAAGAATATAGATAATATAGAGCCTGTAGTCATTAAGTATAAACCATAATCTCCCCTAAAAGATAAAAAAATCCTTTATTAATACTGGAAATAAAGCTGTCGCATATATCCAGAAATCTTCTTATATCAATACTCAAAACTGAGACTTGTTACTTACTTCATGAAAGTTTATAAAAATATATAGTGCCTAATTCACATAAAGCATAAAAAAAATTTTAACGTTCATACGAGTAGAAGCTCTCCATATTGAATTGAATAATTTTCTAGCAATATTTTATATCTTGAAGCTATAAATGAGTTACTAAAAGTAGAACAATTTTTATTAAAAAAATTGTTAATAAACTGTAGTGCAAAACTTCTTTATTGGCTCTTAAGGATAATTTTTATACGAAATAAAATATACTGGTCATTCAAGCTCTAGAAAAATGGAGCAATAGCAGCATCCAATCTCGCATGTTTACTTTGAAAAGCAAATACGTTACTGTTATATTGAATTTTAGTAATTTATTGATTTATTATAATCAATAAATACGAATAACATATTGAATATAGTAAAATTCTTTCATTTTAGATTTTTTCATGATGAAATAATCAAAACTATTCTTTTGCACATCATAAACGAAGTTCCTATAGATACAACCTCTTGAAAAAAAGAAATAAAAATGCCTCTCAAATGCAAGGGATGCAATAACTTTGGAAACTAAAAATAGAATGAATGGCGCCGGTTTTGCGAAGAACAAAATTTTCTTTTATCCAAAATACACTTTCTGCATACATGTTATCAAAATTCGTAGTTTCCAACTCATTTAAAATGCTTGGACAACTTTAAACCCTGTGCTTGATAATGTGATCCAACATCATGTCCATAAAGGGTTGATGGTCGATTAAGCATATGCTCATAGACCAAACGGCCAATCATTTGACCATGCTCTAAGATAAAAGGAACTTCATGGCTCCGCACTTCTAAAACCGCTCTTGCTCCTTTTCCACCCGCTTCCACATGCCCAAATCCTGGATCAAAAAAGCCTGCATAATGCACCCTAAACTCACCAACTAAAGGATCAAAAGGAGTCATTTCTGCGGCATAAAGCGGAGGCACATGAACAGACTCTCGTGAAACTAAAATATAAAATTCATCAGGATCAAGAACCAACTCCCTTTGACCACGATCAAAAAGAGGTTCCCAAAAATCTAAAACGTGGGCAACAGCACGTTTATCAATATCAATAACACTTGTATGATGTTTACCACGATAACCTATAAGCCCGTTTTCGTCTCCCTTTAAATTAATGGAAAGACCAATACCACCAGCGCTAATATTAGGAAGATCCTCCGATATCAGTGTTTCTTGCTTTTGCAAAGTGTGTAACTCAACTTCATTTAAATAACTTTGCCCTTTTCTAAACCGAAGCTGTGATAAATGTGAGCCTTTATGCACCAAAATTGGAAATGTGCGTGGACTAATTTCCAAATAAAGTGGACCATGATAACCAGCACAAATTTTATCAAACTCCTGAGCGTTATCCGTAATGACACGCGTAAAAATATCTAATCGGCCTGTAGAACTTTTGGGATTGGCAACAGCAGATAAAAATTCTGGTAAAGCTAAACTTTCCAAAAGAGGAACAATATAAACACACCCCGTTTCCAAAACGGCTCCGTCTCGTAAGTCAAACTCATGCAACTTTAACCGTTCAAGCTTATCCAAAACTTTTGTATTAGGACCCGGCATAAAAGAAGCACGTATACGATAAGCTTTCTCCCCTAAACGAAGATCAAGGCTTGCTGGTTGTATTTGAGATCTATCAAATGGATACTGAGCCTTGAGAAAGTTATTCTCAATCAGAGCTTGTATATCACTATCTGCTAAAATACCGCTTATACGCGCCATATATATTGCCTTCCCTTTTTACATTGTTTCTTTTTTGACCTAGATGATAAATTGGTGCAAGCTATTTTAAGGTGATAAAAACTATTTTTTCTGTTTTTTCCAACCAATTTGTTAACATAAAATAAAATAGGAGGTATTGTAAAAATAATACCTTCCATACTCTCTTATTCTTGAATGTCGCGCAAATGATGTTATCATAATTTTTTATAGAAGCCTTAAGATTCCTGTTAGAATTTATTATGATTATACGCCATCTTAGCGAAAATATTATTAATCAAATCGCCGCTGGTGAAGTTATTGAACGACCAGCAAATGTTGTCAAAGAACTTGTTGAAAACGCTATTGATGCTGGTGCAACACGCATCGAAATTATTACAGCAAATGGTGGAAAAAATTTTATAAAGGTGAGTGATAATGGTTATGGAATTCCTGCAGATCAGTTAACTTTAGCAGTTTCTCGCCATTGTACCTCAAAGATTACCGATGACGTACACAATATCTGCTTCCTTGGGTTTAGAGGAGAAGCCCTCCCCTCTATTGGTTCTGTTGCTAAACTTAAACTCATTTCACGAACAAAAGATGCTGAGAGCGCTGCTGAAATTTCCGTTACTGCAGGAAAAATTGTAGGACCCAAACCAGCTGCTGCAAACCTTGGAACAATTGTTGAAGTTCGTGATCTTTTCTTTGTCACGCCGGCACGATTAAAATTTATGAAAACCGATCGGGCTGAAACAAATGCTATTAGCGATATGATTAAGCGAATTGCTATCGCATTTCCACATATCCGCTTTTCTCTTTCAGGACTAGACAGAACATCTATGGAACTGTCCGCTACAGAAAATAATATTCAAGGACAATTGCAACGTATTACGCAAATTATGGGAAAAGAATTCGCCCCTAATAGCATCGCACTGAATGCTAAACGCGAAGCAGTGCGCTTAACGGGTTTTGCCTGTTTGCCATCCTTCAACCGAAATAACAGCCTTCATCAATTTGCTTATGTTAATGGGCGTCCCGTGCGTGATAAATTTCTATGGGGCGCTATCCGAGGCGCTTATGCTGATGTCATGACACGAGATCGTTATCCTGTCGCTATTCTCTTTATTGATCTCCCACCTGCTGAGGTAGATGTTAATGTACATCCAGCCAAAGCTGATGTACGATTCCGTGATCCAGGATTAATTCGTGGTTTGATCGTTGGAGCTATTCGTGAAGCATTACAGCAATCTGGTATTCGTCCTACTTCAACCCGTTCTGAAGCAACGCTAGCTGCATTTCAAATACAAAAACCATTGGCACAACAACCGTTAGGCAATTTTAAGAACACGTACCAGTCCTCTTCTTATAGCCCACAGCCTCATCATTTTGCCACCGCTTCAATGGTTCACAAACCATTGGATATTACTAGTTCTTCTGGTTTAAAAGAAGATGCTACTCCTATTATGGAGGGCTTAAATATACCAAGTGGAGATGCATACATTCCAAACACTACATCTTCATCAGAAGAGTTATCTTATCCATTAGGAGCGGCCAGAGCACAAATCCATAAAAACTATATTATCGCCCAAACACAAGATAGTTTGATCATTGTCGATCAGCATGCAGCTCACGAACGATTGGTTTATGAAGCACTCAAAAATGCACTTTATTCCAAACCGCTTCCTTCACAGTTATTACTTATTCCTGAAATTGTAGAACTCTCTGAAGAGGATGCAACATGCCTTTTAACCCACAAAGATGCTTTGCAAAAATTTGGATTAGGAATAGAACCATTTGGACCAGGAGCAATTGTTGTGCGTGAAACACCTTCCATGTTAGGAGAGATCAACGTCCAAGCCCTTATTAAAGATCTCGCAGATGAAGCCGCTGAATATGATACAACAAACAATTTAAAAGCAATGCTTGATTATGTTGCAGCAACGATGGCTTGTCACGGTTCAATACGGTCTGGGCGCCTTTTACACCCCGAAGAAATGAACACACTGTTGCGACAAATGGAGGCAATACCCAATACAAGTACATGTAATCATGGACGCCCTACTTATATTGAACTCAAATTGGCAGATATAGAACGGCTTTTTGGCAGAAAATAAACTCTTAACCATTTTGACAAGAAAAATATTTTTAAATTAACTCTCGACTTTATAATATATCTTATGGCACTTTTCCTGAATCTCTTGTATCAGTAAAAAGGAGTTATAATGTTTTCCGATAGTGAACGCGAAGCAAAAATTCATTATTCTAATAATGGATATGACATTATAGAATATGGTTCCTATACCATTTGTGCTGTTAGCGGACAAAAGATCCCTATAGATGATTTAAAATATTGGAATCATCACCGCCAAGAAGCATATGCTAGTTGTGAAATCTCCTATAAGCGCGAACTTGAGTGCAACCCATATCTCAAGCAATTGTTAAAAACAAAAGAAAAATAAACCCTCGAAAGCTATAAATTTAGCCTTTGCCTCTTAGACAAGAAAACTCAAGGGAACGTTTTCTAAAGCGGGTCATGACCTCCTCAAGGACTATGCGACAGAAGTCTTTTTGAACAAAATCGACATTCACATCAAAGACAATAAGATTTTTCAAATCTTTTTGCGTGTGAATTGTCTGTATACGGGTATAATCTTTAGCTGTTGTTGCTAGCCATAAATTGTGCATTTTAGCCTTTTGTATAAGGATTTTTAAATTTTCATCTGTGAAAAAATAGTGGTCTGGATATATGTAAGTTTGCACCACATGACCAGACAATTCTTTAATAGATTTAAAAAATTTATCTGGATTGCCAATCCCAGCAAATGCCAAAAATGATTTTCCTGAAACCTCATCAGAGGCACTGGCTTTAAGATGAGCACGATATAAAGGCTTTCCAGTACGAGACACAAGAAAAGCAACATTATCAGGCGCATCGGAGTGACCAACCAATAAAACACTATCCATAAAAGAAAATTGCGTTTTTAATGGTACGCGCAAAGGTCCTGCTGGAAAGACAGCTCCATTACCAAAACCGCGCATCGCATCAACAACGAGTAACGTATAATCCATATAAAGACGGCGACTTTGAAATCCGTCATCCATTAAAATAAGATTACATCCCTCTTTTTTCAGCCGTTGTGCCGCTGCATAACGATTAGGTGATACAGCTACCAAAGCATGCCGTGCAAGTAAAAGTGCCTCATCTCCAACATTGTGTGGAGTATCATATTTCTCATTTACAAGATGTACCCCTTTAACTGATCCACCATAACCACGTGATACAACACCAGGTACGAAACCAAGTTCTTTAGCCACTTTGGTAAAAGCAATAACAACCGGCGTTTTACCCGCACCGCCACATGTAAAATTTCCAATACACAAAACTGGCAAATCAATCACGGGAGGCTGTCTTGCCATAAAACGACTTGAAAAATAACCATACCCCCATGAAACTGGAGCTAATACAAAACGCAAAAAGCTTTTATTTTTCCACCAAAAATGGGGGGCGCTAATATGCATATCTACCCTGACGCTGACGTAAACCTGTTTGTATTACAAGGGGTTGTAAAAATGGATCTAAAATCTTTAATGTGCGCTCAAGTGCACCTGCCATATTTGTCGCCACTTCATGAGCCTTATCAACCATTTCTTGTCGCAATGTTTCATTTGTTAAAAGCTTATACACCTGAATAGCAAGCTGTTTTGTATCTTGAACCATATATGCTGCATCATGCGTTAAAAATTGTTCGAACATCTCTTGAAAATTTGAAACATGGGGCCCTGTCAAAATAGCGGAACCAAGCAAAGCCAATTCCAATGGATTGTGTCCACCATTTCCACATAACGACTTACCAACGAAAGAAACTTTCGATAAGCGAAGAAAAAGACCCATTTCTCCAATTGTATCTCCCCATAAAATATCGGTATTCATGTTTGGAACAGCATCTCTACTCCTACGAATAAAACGTAATCCCTTATTGTCGCATTTTCTGATAAGATCTTCTGAACGTTCAGGATGACGAGGCACAATAATTGTTAATAAATCTGGCAAATAATTTTTAACAATCTTATGGACCTCAAAAGCAATTTCCTCTTCCCCTTCATGCGTTGAAACAGCTGCCCAAACTGGGCGATTGCCGATAGCATTACGATAACGTGCAAGCAATGCTTGATTTTCAACCAGAAAAACATCAGCCTTGAGATTACCAGAAAACGTAACAGATTTTACGCCAAGTGTATGGTAATAAGCTACATCTCTTTCGTTTTGACCAATCGCCAAATCAATATCCTTAAAAATATGTTTGGCAAGAACGCGTCGTTTTTGCCAAGCTTTAAAAGAACGTTCAGACATATGGGCATTAACCAAAATCTGCGGAATACGCATTTTTGCAAGTTCTTTAATACGAAGGGGCCAAATTTCTGATTCACAAATCAAGACGAGATCAGGCTTCCAATGACTAATAAAACGGCGCACTGCAAAATCTAAATCCAAAGGAGCATATTGATGAATCAACCTATTACCAAAATGTTTTTTCACAAGAGTAGAAGATGTTACAGTCCCAGTTGTCATTAATACATTGATTTTTAATGATAAAATATAGTTTACAAGTGGAACAAGTGCAAGTGTTTCTCCAACACTTGCTGCATGCAACCAAACTAACGAACCTTGGGGACGTACATGAGAACTTTTACCTAAACGCTCTTTTTTGCGACACCACTCTTCTTTTCCACGAATAGCACGAAAGAACAAATAAAAAGGAATAACAGGACATAAGAAAAAACCAATCATCCGATAGCTTAAAAGAGCCGTATGTGCCTTTAATTCTACCATTTAAATCACCTCATCCAGCTACTTTAAGATATCTATATGCTTATTTTGTTAAAAAATTCATCAACACTATTAGTTACATCCATATTTTTTTAATATCATCCATATCTTGAATAAAAAACGCTTCACCCATGAGAAAATTCAATACATAAAGGACAAAAAACGTAATTTTATCGCCATATTTTTTTTAAATTTTCCTATAAAGATAACATATACAGATTATTTAAATCTCTTTTAATGAAATTTTGTATCACTTCATTCTGCACCCTATGAAAAGTCTTACTCAAAAAATAACAAAGCTACATTTCAGTCGATTATAATTTTGAGAATATAAATGATAAATATCATACAACCTATAACATAGATTATATCAATTTTTTTCAGCTCACTGAATAAATACTTCTTATGATTTTAGTAAAAATTTGAATTTTGCACGTTGATATTTTAGAGAAAAAACTTATTTTTACATATGTTAGGTATTATCAATTTTTCAAAAAATAATCCATATAAATATTACAACCTATATAAATACAACAAATAAAATATGTTTAAAAGAAAGCCCAATCTCTATAATTTCATTTCAATAAAATGAATATGTAAAACTAATCTTAAAAAAACTTTTGAGCGGTATAAAGTTCTCATTTTAAATTGTGATATAATCTCTTAAAGGTAATCCAGAAAAATCTAATCTTGTTTAATAGAAAATTTCTTAAAAGTCTTAAAGCAATTTAAATAAGAGTTTTCAAAATTTTAAATCCTCTCTTTTCAGGAAATCGCATGGTATATTATTCCTTTTAAGGTTGTATATAATCAACGCAAAATGATTAATTTATAGATTGTAGTTTTAAACGAGTACTCAAGAAATCCTTATGAGGTAAATTAACTTCATCAATCTATTCAGTTTTTCTAAGTTTCTAATTTTGGTAAGTTTCTAACGACTTTCATGGTTTCTAAGCTTATAGTGATAACTTGTTGGAAAAATTCCAATGGATAAGTAGGGAGTGCTAATAATCTCAACGAAGTAGTAATTGGTATCATTAATAATGCTACTCTTTTTATTAATCTGAACGCATTAATGTTTCATACTCCATTCAAAAGCAGAGTGACTATTCACAATATAATCATAAACTTCGAGTGATCGCTCGTCATGATAATATTGCTGTTGTAAATAGGTTAATAGAACTGTCTTGAATTTTTATTAAGCGTAAAGATGGTGGTATAACAATGGATTTTATACCTTGCACGGACACCATTATGAAATGTGCTTGGGTGCCTTGAAAGATGTTTCCTTAAGAAAACATATGAATTTTAAATAACAAGCATATTTTTTTACGGCATTCTATTTTACCCAAAGAACGTACCTATGAAAAGGACGACTAAACAAAAGCGTGAAACAATCTACAAGCTATGATGACCAAATATTCAAGCTTTATTCTACATCGCCTAACTCAGCATCAAGACACTGATGCAAATCTACAATGTAATAACGTTGTAATGCATTATCTACACTGCTTTGTGCTTTTGCCTGCCATGCTTCTTTAGCCGATTGATAATCTGAGAAAATACCAACCACATCTAAATCATCAGGATTCTTAAATTGATTACTGTTAAGATTTTTTAATTCCCCACCAAATACAAGATGTAAATATTGTTTTTTTTCTTTGGTTTCAGTCATATGTGCCTCTATATCATTTAGATTATTTTAGCGTGCTTTTACGTGATTAAACTAACTTTGTTTGACGAACAACACCTATCATATCTTGACAGCAATTATTTTTACCAGCAATTAAAAGTCCATATTGGTAAGGTTCAATTCCATAAGATAGTAAAGGGGCATCAAGCGATAAAAAACACCCTCCACACTCCTGCAAAATAAGGTCAGCAGCGGCAATATCCCATTCATGACAATTCGGACGAACTAATACGATATCAATTTCATCTTGAGCAACAAGGACAATACGATAAGCAAGAGAAGGAAGATAATGGTAAAGACTAACTCGATTGAGAAAATCATCTGGTAATTTTTGTGCGAGCGATTTATCAAGCGAAATTTTATATTTTCGATGCCCCCCCGAAGTTAAACGAGGAAGTTTTACCCCATTTAATGTTGCCCCTCCACCCGTTACAGCTGCATAAATGTCTCCTTGAGCCGGACATTGTAGAACGCCCACAATAGGACGCCCATTCTCAATAATGGCAACCGAAATACACCAATAAGGACTGCCAGAAAGAAAACCTCGTGTTCCATCAATAGGATCAACCACAAAGGAGCGTTCATAATCTTGTTGTTCTCGATTATCTTTTGTTTCTTCTGAAATCCATCCATAATTTGGACGCGCTCCAAGAAGCTTCTCTTTCAAAAAATGATCAACAGCAAAATCTGCCTCACTGACCGGTGAATTACCTTCTTTAATCCAAACATCCAACGTGCATCCAAAATACCGCATTGCTAAATCTCCTGCCTCTCGACAAACATCACGCAAAAGATTTAAATCAGAAGAATGATGCGTGTTATTTTCCTGCAAGTGTCATCCCTTCAATTAACAATGTTGGAGCCGCCGTACCATAACGCCGATCAATATCATTGGCAGGTGTTAAATGTGCTAACATATGAAGCAAATCAGAACCTAGCGTTACTTCACTCACTGGATAAGCAATTTCACCATTTTCAATCCAAAAACCGGAAGCCCCACGACTATACTGACCAGTAATAAAATCAATGCCATGACCGAATAATTCGGTCACATAAAATCCATTTCGCAAATCTTTTATCATATCACAAGGCGATACTAAACCTGGTTCAATAGCAAAATTTGTACTTGTCGGCTGCACTAATGATGCCGAACGCACACCGCGTCCATTTGTTTTAAGTCCCAATTCACGTGCTGTAGCTGATGAAAGAAGCCAATTTTTTAAAATACCATTTTCAATAATATTGAGTGCTTGCCCCTCTACCCCTTCTCCATCAAAAGGATGAGAAGCATTTCCACGTAATCGCAAAGGTTGATCGGTTACATTAACATTAGGCTTCATCACTTCCTTGCCTAGGAAATTCTGTAAAAGACTTGTTTTACGAGCCACAGAGGCTCCATTGACCATAGATGCGATATGCCCTGCAATTCCGCGAGCCGTACGCGGATTAAAAATAACATCAACACCCCCAGTCGCCGCACGAACTGCACCCAAACGTCGAACAGCACCAAACCCTGCATTCTTTCCAACAGTTTCTGCTGCCTCTAAATCAGAAAAATGTAAGGCTGTTGTATAATCATAATCCCGCTCCATTTGTGTTCCTTCACCTGCAAGAGCACTACAAGAACGTGAAAAACAACTGGAGCGATAGGCTCCACAAAAACCATCGCTGGTCACAAGAATAAACCCACTACGGCCATAAGCTGTTGCAGCGCCACCAGAATTACTTACACCTTTAACATCAAGAGCTGCTGCCTCTGTTTTTAAAGCATCTTCTGTTAAAAAATGACTACTTGGCACAAAATCATCAAAAAGATCAAGATCTTTAGGAGACTTAACCAGACACTCTTTATCTGCCAAACCTTCAAATAAACTATCGGGAGAAGCTTTAGCCATCGCAACAGCACGTTCCGCAAGTTCTTGCGGATAAGACGCTAAATTAGCAGAAACACTTGCTACTTTTTTTCCAACAAAAACCCTTAGAGTAAAATCATTGCTCTCTGCTGCTTCTGTTGATTCGACTTTCCCAAAACGCACTGATACACTGGTAGAATGAGCATGAACAATAACGGCATCAGCAGCATCTGCCCCAGAACGCCTTGCTGCTTCAACCAATGAAACAGCTTTCTCAATCTGGTTTTTGTCAGTCATTATAGACTCCCTGAAATATTTTATTATTTACATTGATAAGCACTCTGACAAATTTATATAAATCAGAATATACTCTTGTATGTTTATTCATAAGATTACGCATATTTCATGCATTTTTTTCTTTTAATGCATCGAATAATTTCCCTTTTAGCTTCTTTATGAAAAGACGCAGTATGTCGTAAAATTTCTTTAGTTTCAAGATTTCTCATTGCCCCTTATCATTTTAGAAAACCCAATCTGTACTGATAATCAAATCAACCGAAAACTTGGCAATCAACAAAAGACCTAGCAATAACACTTGAATTTAAGTCAAAATCCTCAAAAATTCGAAAAGCATAAAACGACTTAAGTCACAAGCCTTATGTCCTCTGGATAGTGAAATAACTTCCTTCATTCCTATAGCACTCTTTAATTTCCAAGCAAGAATCAAGAAAATGCCTTATATTTGTGTATACTTCTTTGCTTCTATAAACTCTCTCACAATAAGATGGCAATCTTGTAAACAAAAAGACATAAACGGAATAAAAAATTTTTCCTTTCATTATGGTTTCAACAAAATGAGCAGTCATAAACTTCTTTACCCTCATGGACGTGGTATCACAAAGAACTCATTTTTTATATTTATCAGAAATAAGTTATAATCATAACATTCTCTCTCGTTTCTAATACGTCTAATCGAGAGCATCTCATTTTTTCATGCGGCATCCTTAATCGGTTATTTTGTTATTAAACAGGCATAATTTGACTGACTTCTTTTTCCTAAAATAAAAGTTCCAAAATACAGGATAGATTTTGATTTAAGAACTATACTCTTTCCCTTCCATTAAAAAATAAAGAAGCGTAGTATTGTCATAAAATGATAATTAATAAAACTTTTATATGAAACTCAACGTTGTATCTATCTTTCAATTCAATCTGCAATAAGCGTATTCTTCCAATTAATTTTGGCAAGTTTATCGCTCATAATTGTTTTAATAGATACAAAAATATTTGCAGAAACTGGGATATCTGTGCGCATTTTAAAAAATCGCTTTTTTAAACATTTAAACCAAATACATACAACGATACGAGATTAATTTTTACGAAAATTAAGGGAGGTTTTATTTTATCATCTAGAGCCTTTTAGAACTTCCACTCTCTAGAAAAGTGATCATCTTTTAATCAAAAAAACACTTTGATTTATAATCATAATTGATCGTTTTGTAATTTGCATAAAAGAATCAAATATCATTAAATTTTCTCCATTTTAAACTTATTTATGTTGAGGAAATCACAACTATTTGCTCTCACATCATGAATAGAGGTAATATTGATAAAACCTATTTAAGAAGAAGTCAAAATGCCTTTTATGAATGCTCCCAAATCAAAAACTATCGCAATACTAGAAACTGGCAAATATCATGACAATATCGACCTCAGATTCACAAGAGCAGAAATAAGCTTCTACAACTTTCTTTATTTTCAGTAAAAATGCGCACCTTATAAGCTTTTATATATTGAATAAAATTCAATGACTTTTATAAGATCTTTGGTGCAAAATTAATTTTCTCAGATGATTTGACTCGATTTCAACGACTAATGAAAAAACAAATCATAGCTCATCGATTTGCTATGTACTCATAACAAATTTTATTCTAACAAGACTAAGGTTTCTGCGCCTTTGTAAAGGTATTAACTTCTTTATAAATGCACCCCCTTACGAGATGATTTTGTTTTCAGTAAGAGCACGTCTGCTCATTTCAATCATTGCATCCCGAAGATGTAACTTAATTTTTGACCCAATAATCATTCCAAAGAAAGGAGAAAATAAACCAGACATGGTTACAGTATGACGAATTTTGTTATTTGAAGAACCCGATTTTGTTGAACAAATATATTCATGATCAAAACTCATACGTGTAAAAGGAAGTTTAGCATAATCAGAAAAGAAAACATTTTTTATAACTTTATCAAGTGTAAAAGTTACTGTAGGTCCCTTTCTAGGTTTCATGCGTCCTGTAGCCCCTTCTTTGAAAGGACCAGAAAGTTCTACCCACTCAAGTTCACTATCCCAACAAGGCCATGATGACACATCTTCCCATATAGCCCAAATTTGCTCAGCACTCGCTTCTGTGTTAATTTCTTCGCTATATATCCATTTAAACATGATAATCTTCCCTGTTTTAGAAATCATTTAGTTTTATTGCTTAAGAATAATATAAAAATTATTCTTAAAAATGTAATAACGATAACACACTTAATACTTTCAGATTTACTTAATATAATGATTAACTCACTAAGCGATATTAATAAAATAAACACACAAATGTTCAGTATAAATGAACACTATTGTCTACCTTAAATAGAAAATATCTGTTTTAAGTTCATACAATAACAAAGATAAAAGTTACGCACTATTTAGGATATAAATGCAGACTGCATAGTTGAAAGCTTTCAGCTGCTAATGAGATGTTGATGATTAATGTGCAGCCGAAAGAAATGAGACAAAAAGGTATCATAACTGTTGTCGTGAAATATATATCCTATTGGAGAAAAAACATTCATCGGTAGTAAAGCTAATAATACACTAAAGCTTTGACAATGTGTTACACTTTTAATGTAGATGAAATTAACAAATCAGCATATAACTTACAAAAATTAGCAGCAATACATACTGCTAATTTAGGTCTAATAGCATTATACCTCAAAGCAATTTTTGGCTAGACAAAAGAACAGATGGCCCCTCTATATTAAAGGGCGTATATTGTAAAAACTCGCTCTTGAGGCTATAAAAAACTTCAAAAAAAATAAGAGATTGAGACAAAAAACATAATGAAATAAAAATTCATCAATTTCTTTAACATCAAAATCTTTTATTTACTTTCTGCTTAACCTTTTAAAAACCATATAAAATGAAGAAAACTGTAAAGAAGCATTTTTTCATCCTACCGGATAAAAACAAGAACTTTCTCAAGATGTAAGCGATCGTAATTTATAGAGACGGATTGCTGTCTCACCATAAAAACGCTCATCATCTAGATAAAAGACGTCAGGTAAATGAATCATTGTATCTTTCTTTTCTTCAAGTATGAAAAGTGTATCAGCTTTTGCCCACCCCCCTCGCAAAGCTTCTACGAAAGCACGTTCCCCTAAACAACGGCTATAGGGAGGATCAGCGCAGATAACATCAAATGGAAGCATAGTGCCAATATTGCCAAGTTTGGTCGCATCGCGACGCAAAATCCGTCCTATCGACTGTAATTCAAAGGCTTCTATATTTTTTTGAAGCAACGCCCGCCCCTCAACCGAGTTTTCAACAAAAACAGCCGCCTTTGCTCCACGTGAAAGTGCTTCGATGCCTAAAGCACCAGTACCAGCAAAAAGATCAAGAATACGTTTATTGGTCCAAAATTGTTCTTCACGGCTAGAAAGAATATTAAAAAGGCTTTCACGTGTACGATCACTCGTTGGGCGAATCGACTGATTAACAGGCGAAAACAAAACACGACCAGCAAATTTACCGCCTATGATCCGCAAGTGAGCCTCCAAATCGCTTCGAAGTTTTTGCACCATCCCTATGTGGTTTAGATTTTTTCATAGCACCACCAAACGATTTTACCTTTTTCTTTCTGTCAAAAGAATGCTCCTCATGTCCACTTTTTATCATGTTCTCTTTATCCTTGAAAAAGCGATCTTTCTTACCAAAGGGATGCGTCTCGTCATAAGATGTTTTGCCACGTTTTTGAACAAAACTTCCCCTCTTCTCTTTGTGTGACGGACTTTCTTTTAGTTTTTCCTTGCCTCGATGAAAGGATTTTTTACCATCCAAACCGCTCTTATGATCATGCGATTTCTCCTCACTATAGGAAGGCTTTCTACGTGTACTCTGGGGACGCGCACCAGGAGCCATCCAAACATTAGCACGGCGAGAACGCGGTAGAAAACGCTCTGCTTTTCCTTCCTCACTTTTCTCCTTCTTTACATTCTCATGAGACTTTGTACTTAATTGCGCGCGACTATGTTCAACAGAACCATCTCTTGGTCGGCGCCGTATCGCCCTTTCACTTGAGAAAACCCAACCATCATTTGCAACAGAAAGATCTTTCTGGCTTTGCTTTTCTGCAACAACTGCAGAATTTGAAAAGGGTTTCAGAATAGGAGCATCAAAATCTGCATTGGCTTGCATAATCAAACGCTCCCCCAACTGATCTCGTAACATCCGCCCTTTTAACTCTTGCACGGCTCCTTCTTCTAAATCAGAGAGATGAAATGGACCATAGGATACACGGATTAATCGATTAACTGATAATCCCAATGCCCCTAAAACATTCTTTATTTCACGATTTTTTCCTTCACGCAAAGCGACAGAAAGCCATACATTCGACCCTTGTTCACGTTCAATTGATGCTTCAATCGAACCATAAAAAATACCATTAATCGCAATACCATTTTTAAGGTTATCCAGCGCACTCTGTTTTACTCTTCCATGAGCACGGACGCGATATTTGCGGACCCATCCTGTTACAGGAAGCTCTAATACACGCGCTAAGCCACCATCATTGGTTAAAAGCAAAAGACCTTCCGTGTTAATGTCAAGCCTTCCAACAGAAAGAACACGCGGCATTCCTTTTGGTAAGTTACTAAATACTGTAGGTCTGCCTTCAGGATCACGGTTCGTGGTGACAAGGCCTGCTGGCTTATGGTAAAGCCATAAACGCGTTCGTTCTATAGGAGGTAAAGGTTTGCCATCAACTTTAATAACATCAGAGCGGCTAACATTAAAAGCAGGCGTTGTCACGACTGTACCATTCACAGAAATACGACCTGCAACAATCATCATTTCTGCATCTCGACGCGAAGCAATACCAGCACGCGCTAACCTTTTAGCAATTCGTTCACTCTCATTATTTTCATTCATTTGCGTTTCAAACCAATCTTTGCCAGTATGTTCAGAAAATTATTCACATGCACCATACCGCTTATCCTGAAAAAGGAAGTAGCATAATCATTTATCATTTTCTATCCTTTAACGACAATAATGTATCTGTCGACTTGCAAGTTTGTTTTAAACTCTTTTAAAATAGAGGTATTCCTTTCATTATAAAAGCGTAATAAATTATTCATTCCATAGCATTCCTTATCGAGATAACCTTTAGATTTTCTATACCTTCAGTAGAAAGAATATTATGACTTTGACGCCCATGGAAATAGCCCTTTTAGAAGCGCAAGGGGCTGCAAAAAAAGATGAAGTTCCCGTAGGTGCTGTCATTACACGTGGAAAAGCTATCATTGCACGCGCTGGTAACTTTATAAAATCTGCATATGACCCTACAGGACACGCAGAAATGCGCGCAATCCGTATGGCTTGCAAAACATTGCAAAGCGAAAGGCTTCCTGATTGCGATCTTTATGTAACACTTGAGCCTTGTGCTATGTGTGCTGCTGCCATTTCATTTGCACGCATACGACGTCTCTATTATGCAACAAATGATCCCAAAGGGGGTGCTATAGAAAATGGTCCACGTTTTTATCAGCAACCAACCTGTCATCACAAACCTGACATTTATTCTGGTTTTAAAGAAAAAGAAGCTGCTCAATTACTTAAAGATTTTTTTGTACAAAAGCGATACTAAAAAAAATTCTTCTTCCATAACTTTCACTCTTTAAAAACTATCCTATTTCTCAAACAAGACTATTAATACTTCTGATATATATAGCAAAAGCTACTTCAAAGCATTTTTTCTCTCTTTTAATCCTGCATATTGCTTCTACTAGATGATACATTCATTCATAAGAATAATTCATTATTTTATATAATAAAATATAAAGTCCAACATATCGTAGATATACTCTCATTTCAAATTACATTGAAGCAATAAAAATCACTTTCTTGCATATCATAAGCGGGATTATCGTCTAGATAAAGAACGTTTTAGAAAAGATTAAAAATGTCTCTTATGAAGGCTCTCAAATGCAAGAATTGTCGCAACATTGGAGTCTGGAAAATAAAATGATGGTATCAGATTTCTCCTTCCTAAGCATAAAGATGGTGAAGCTCAATAGATTTTACGTTATACTATCCACATAAGCGATGTTGTAAAATGAGCTTGAGAAATTCTTCGTGTTAGGAAACGCATAATGACTCTCTCGATGCTGTTGTCATATTGCTATTTCATGAGAATAACGCCCCTCCTACAGCAGCATTATAACTGTGAGTGAATAAAAGCTTGGTATCATAAGTAATTGGAAAAATACTTTACTTTAAATATTTTGTCTTTTCCCTATCGACCAATAGGTGCAGTTTTCGCCGGTTGGCGATAACTTAAAGGTGGTTCAGTGAGGTAGCGACGGTATTTTGAACTTCCAACTTGTGCTCTCTGACGACGTAAATATTCCTGTCGTTGCTTTGCATTCAACTGTGAAGGATTTTCTGAACCAGCACCATTAACTGACGATCCTTTGTGAGGAAAAGGAGTATTTCCTTGATGCTTCTTCGATGCTGCCATTTCATTGACAGATCTATCTTGTTGCGGCACCGGCAAAAATCCGCGCGAACTAGGGCTTGGTATTACAAGTTTTGGATGAGGTTTCATAACAATCTGGCTGCTGTTATTTGTTGGTGTTAATGAAGTAATATTAGCAACATCTTCAAAAAACTGTATCGAAACTGGTTTATCGGTACCATAGGTAGGAGCGGATAAATTGCATCCCGTCAAAACAAAGCACATCCCTAAAATTCCTATTGGAAATATTTTTATTTCACGTTTTCTCACTGCCTATTCCATTCCCTAGGTGTATGGCTGATTAATATTCCCGTTATTTATGAGAGAACGGTCCATACACAAATTTCCCCCCTGCAGATAAAACAACGGAATTTTTCTCGTACCACAAAAAACTATATTCATCAATATGAGAAATTTACTTGCATTTCTTTCCTTTAATCTAAAATTTTAAATCTTGCCAAGAATCTGCAATTCCCGCAAAGCAGCTGCATCACGAGCAGATACATCCGGATAGGCAGGATCACTCCCAACATCTTGTGTATAACGCCATGATCGAGCACATTTTTTTCCTAATGCCTTCTCTGGATATACACCAACACCTTCAACATCACTCAAAGTAAAAGCATCAGAAGGTATTGTATCCTGCGTAATTGTGAGTGCACTGGTAATACAGATCTCCGCCATATCCACATTTTCTAATGCTTCCCGTAAAGCCGGATTGGAAATAAAAACAATAGGAGCGGCTTCTAACGAGGATCCAATACGCTTATCAACGCGCTCAAGCTCTAAAGCACCTGTGACAACTTTACGGACCTGCCGAATTTTTTTCCAACGCTCAGACAAAGATTGGTTTTGCCATTCTTCTGGTACAGAGCGAAATTGTTCCAAATGCACCGATTGGCTTTCTGGGTAACGCTCTAACCAAGCTTCCTCCATAGTAAAAGGTAACATTGGAGCAAGCCATGTTACCATACGCTCAAAAATCTCACGGACAACCTGCAAGGAGGCCTTGCGTTTTTTTGATGAAGGCGCATCACAATAAAGAGAATCCTTGCGGATATCAAAATAAAATGCCGATAACTCAATGATTGAAAAATCCAATAATGCACGCATAATCTTTTTAAAATCAAATTCATCGTAAGCGCGATTAATCAACTGATCAAGTTCAAAAAGCCTATGCAATATAAATTTTTCAAGATCCGGCAGTGCGCCATAAGATATTTCTTCTCCATCATCATATGCTAAAGTTCCAAGCATCCAACGAATTGCATTGCGTAGTTTACGATACGAATCCACATTTGTTTGAAGAATTTTTTTGCCTAAACGCTGATCTTCCCAATAATCAGTTGTCATAACCCAGAGACGAAAAATATCAGCTCCAGATGTTTTAATGATCTCTTGCGGAACAACCGTATTGCCTAAAGATTTAGACATTTTCTTACCATTCTCATCCAAAGTAAAACCGTGTGTGATCACTGCCTTATAGGGAGAGCAAGCACGCGTACCACAGCTTTCCAAAAGAGAAGATTGGAACCATCCGCGATGTTGATCTGAACCTTCAAAATAAACATCAGCAGGCCATTTCAAATCCGCCCTATCTTCCAACACAAAGCTATGGCTTGCTCCAGAATCAAACCAAACATCCAAAATATCATAAACCTGTACCCAAGGCTCATGTGCACGCTCACCTAAAAAACGTTCACGTGCTCCTTCAGCAAACCATGCATCTGCCCCTTCTGCTTCAAAAGCCCGTAAAATACGCTCGTTCACACCTTCATCTTTTAGAATAACACCATCCTCATTCGCAAAAATACAAATAGGAACACCCCAAGAACGCTGACGAGAAAGAACCCAATCAGGACGATCTTCTATCATAGAAGCTAGGCGGTTTTGACCAGAAGACGGCACAAAACGCGTTTTTGAAACAGCTTCCAAAGCCCGACTACGTAAAGTTGAACCATCCCCAAAATCTTTATCCATTGAAATAAACCATTGTGGTGTATTGCGAAAAATAACGGGTTTTTTTGAACGCCAACTATGGGGATAGGAATGCTTTAAACGCCCCCGTGCAAACAATCGATCTGCTTTAATTAAAGCGTTAATGACCTCTTTATTGGCATCACCCATTTTTCCATTATCATCAATAACACGCGCAGGTCCTCCTTCACGATCTGGTCCTAAACCTGGAACATCTTTCGTATAGAACCCTGCATCATCAACAGGAAACGGTATAGACGTATCAATCCCCGTTTGCTCCAGTAAGGACTTATAATCATTCCAAATTTCAAAGTCCTCACGCCCATGGCTTGGTGCTGTATGGACAAAACCTGTACCAGCACTCTCTGTTACGTGCGAACCATCAAGCAATGGAATTTTAAAGTTATACCCCCCAGCCAAACCTTTGAGTGGATGAGAAAGAACAAGAGCTTTCAATTCTTCAGCAGAAATAACACGCAAACGCTTCAAAACAAGTTTGGCTTTTTCTGCACAAATCATTGCTAAAGCGTCTGCAAAGAGAAGCTTTTCTCCCACTTGAGGACCAAAATCATTTTCAGCACTTTCAACTTCGTAAATACCATAAGAAATCTGTGAAGAATAACTCACTGCACGATTGCTTGGAATTGTCCACGGCGTTGTTGTCCAAATGACGACATAAGCACCATATAAATCATCAGAATTTGCTTCAAAAACAGGAAACTTAACCCAAAGCACCTCTGATTCATGATCATGATATTCAATCTCAGCCTCTGCCAAAGCCGTACGCTCTACAACAGACCACATCACCGGCTTGGAACCACGATAGATCTGATCTGACATAGCAAATTTTATCAATTCACTGGCAATGCGTGCTTCTGCATGGAAAGCCATTGTAGTATAAGGCGTGTTAAAATCTCCCATGACACCAAGGCGTTTAAATTCTTCACTTTGAACGGTTACCCAATGCTGTGCAAATTCACGGCATTCTTGACGAAACTCGTTAAGCGGTACCTCATCCTTATTTTTTCCTTGTGCTCGATATTTTTCTTCAATTTTCCATTCAATTGGAAGCCCATGGCAATCCCAACCAGGTACATAATTTGCATTAAAACCGCGCATTTGGAATGAACGGACAACCACATCCTTTAAAACTTTGTTTAAAGCATGCCCAATATGAATATGTCCATTTGCATAAGGTGGACCATCATGAAGAATATAAAATGGACGATCTTTTGCTTGTTGGCGCAATTGCGCATAAAGCCCCATATTTTCCCAACGCGCCATCAATTCAAGCTCTTTTTGCGGAAGCCCTGCACGCATAGGAAAATTTGTCTGTGGGAGATAAAGAGTTTTTGAATAATCTATTGTTTCATTTTTCACAGTCATTGTGAAATATTCCTGTCCACTTTTACGATTTCATTTTTGCATAACTTCCCTGAACCCTGCAACTCTGGTTTTTATCTATAGGGAAAGCCGAGCTTATCATTCGTATTAAGCAGCGATCAGGAAAATATATCATCACACTCTATGGGCTTTATCATGAAATTCACAAGAAAAGAAACCAAAAAGTGATCTTTTAAAAAATAAAGGCTCCACTAATAGTGGAGCCTCTTAGAAATTTACTCTTTAAAAAATTAGAATTTATAAGCTACACCAACGCGGAAATCATTGGTTTTGTAGTTAACTTCAAGTTTTTCCTTTGCAAATTTCTTTTTACCAAAATCAGAGTAACGATATTCTGCACGTACAATCACATTATCCAGAAGCGAGAAATCAACGCCACCACCAAGTGTGTAACCAATCATGGTTTTTGTTTCATCAGCTAAGTTCTTAGAAGAAACGACTCTTCCATCCTCATCCTTAACGGATATTGATACAGTGTCTTGGAACTGCCCATAAGCAATACCACCAGCAAGATAAGGCATAAAGCGATCAGCAGCAAAACCAATACGTACCCGTGTAGCACCACCCCAATTTTGTTTGAAAGTATGACTTAAAGTTTCAACTTCATCCTCTTGATCAAGACCAAGTTCAGAAGCCAGCTTTTTCATTTGTTCTATACCATATGCACTGGAATTGTTCTTATCCACCACTTGTGTACTTTGTGCACCATGTCCAGCCACATTCTGTCCACCATGAGAACGAGAAGCATGTGAATTAGTACCATGCGCATGAGCGCCAGAGCCATGCCCACCTCCATGAGAAGCACCATGCGGATTAGCATTATTTCCACTACCATGGGCGCCATGATGACCTCCGTGTTGGGCTCCGCTTGTTCCATTGGAAGCTTTTGCTGACTCAGAGGTTGAACCTGATCTCGCGAGTACAGGTGTCCCTCCGCTCGGTACTGTTCTTTCTGATGATGATGGTTGTGATGCTGATACGGTTACGGCAGATTTTACTGGTGCAGACTCACGTGTTCCATTTAACCCTACTCCTGATGATTGGTCTCCCGAAGCTGATCTTGCCAATGAGAGTGATCCTGACCGCTCTGAAATTCCCACTCCTGTGCTGGAAGATGCCGATTTAGGTGCAGGCGACTGCAATTCATTTACCGATGTCCGCCCTACATCTGTTCTTGCCAATGATGTCCGTGAAGATTGCTCTGTCCTCAACACCTGTTTGGAGGAGTCTGATTGTGCTACTGGCAATACAGATGGTGCGTTTGACAGTGAAGTCGAAACTTCTGGACTTTGTACCTTCGTCACTGTTTTTCCTGCTATTGTATTAGGACTGCTAGACTTTCCAGTTGCTGCTGCTTGATTTGATTGTACCGCTCCTGCTTGTGATGATTGAACTGCATTTACTGGTCTATCTGGTGATGAACCGGATTGCGTTGCAGCAGATGTTTTTGACGTGGATCCTGCTACTGGAGTCCCTACTGCTGTAGCTCCTGCACTAGCAGGTGTTTCTGAAACGTTTTTTTGTGCTTGTGTTCCTGGTACTGCTGGTGGGGCTGGAGGCGTTTGTGGCTTTGCGGATCTGCGGGATCTTACGACTGCATTTTCTATTGTAGTGTTATCAGCCGCACCTATGGTAATTGTCTTTGTGTGTTTTTTACCAGATATCATTAAATCCGTATCGACACCAAAAATAAAGTTATCACCGAGATCAATATTAGAACCTGCATAAAAACCACCTACAAAACCCGAAAGTTTAGGAGAGATCTCTTTATCTAGTGGCAAATTCTTTTCTTGATCAACAAGAGCTATGTCAGATTTGCTCGAAAAACCACCAGCTTGGACACCTAAATAAAGACCTGTCCATGAAAAAGTAGGCGCAACAATGGTAGAAGATGTCGATGGTGCTGGTTGATGAGGAATCATAACATCAGCAGCTAGCGCTGTAGACGCTGAAATTAAAGAAAAAATAGATGCTGTTATTAAACGTTTTGTATTCATAAAATCTCTCCAAATATCCAAAATGAAATGTATATAGAGCATCTTTTTTGAAAGATCTGTAGCAAAAATGACACACTCACAAAAAAATAAAAATTTTTTGAAAATAAGGCTTCTTAAACTTTCAATTTTGCATTCAATGAGAATTTGTAAACTAAATCACACCAGAATTATGTGTCTTAAAGTTGGATTCATTTTCATTAAATTTTCGCATAACTGTTAATGATAATATTCTTTATAAATTTCTTTTTACCGAAATTTGAATAACAGTATTCTGCATGCAATAAACTATCATCTGTCATTGCAAAATCAATGCCAACGAAAACAGTGAAATCAAATATTGCCTTTTTTTTAAAACCAAGCGCCATCAAAGTTTCATCTATTTATCAACATGATCTACTTTTGGTGCTTTAGCGATAGTATTTTGTATCTAAAATTAAGAGAAACAAAAGACTTATTCAAACACTCGCAAAAAAACTTTTAGATTCTTTGCGTAAATATCTTCATCATGACACATCGGTTTAATTTATAAGGATAATTTATTGTTTTTATGTTGAATGAAAAAACTAATACTGTAGGATTTTATCATTAAAAACCTGTTCTATGTTGTATTAATCAAAACCATGTCTCTCGATAGCGGAAACAGTCTGTGGACAAAAAACATTAAAAGAATTTTAAATGCCTCTTATGAACGCTTTTAACAGCCAAGGTCTGTCCACCAACATTGGTGGCTGGCAAAGTTGTATGATGATGCTAGCTTGCTCTTTTTATTAAGCGTGTAACGATAGTGGTGGCCTATAGATTTTATATTATTTCATTGGGAGGTTTTACCGTCTTATATCACTCACGGATACTGACATGAAGTGGGCTTGATGTACTTTGAAAAATATTTCTTTAAAACAAATGTGTGAATACACAACAACAAGTGTATTCCGTTTGGGGCGTTCTGTTTTGCATGAGGAGTGTGATCCCATAAAAAGAATGCAATAAACAAAAACGTAAAGCTAAATTAAAAGAAGAGGATAAAGTTGAAAACTAGTTTTTCTCTTTGTTACTTCATATGCTTCCCCAATGAGACTGTATTTCCCAAAGCTTACTCCAACAGATATATGTAATACGCTCACTCTAATCTGGTATATACAGAATAAATTTAATCACTGGTTATGATCTTTTCCTATTTCTGAGATTAATTGAATACTTTTCACTTAGGCGTAAAATGATAGCCATGATATAAGATTTTATGTAATCAGTAGCTATAAAATCCATATATACCACCAATTCGCCCTCTATAATATAAAACTTTTTTCTTTAAAGTCTTATAGCACAAAATGATACAAATAAAAATAGAAGGGATTAAGAGATATAGAATAGAGAGCTAATAAAATAAAGGCCCCGTTAAACGAGGCCTTAGTATTTTTTATGCTTCTAATTTCATTTTTACGAAATTAGAATTTGTAAGCGACACCTACACGGAAGTCATTGGTTTTGTAATTGAATTCACGTGTATCGTTTGCGAACTTCTTTTTACCAAAATCGGAGTAACGGTATTCTGCACGTAAAAGAACGTTGTCTGTCATTGCAAAGTCAACTCCACCACCAATAGTGAAACCAAGCATTGTCTTCGTGTCATCAGCCCAAGTACCACCAGTCAAATCTATGGCTTGCTTAGCCTCTGCGTCTGGCACTTTTTCATCCCCGTCAGCTTTCTGCTCAACTTTAGCTCTCTCTCCTTTTCCTGCAACGGATTGAATGCCCTGTACCTGCGCATAGGCAATACCACCAGCAACATAAGGCATAATACGGTCAACAGCAGCAAAACCGATACGGACGCGTGTCGCACCAGACCATTTTTCTTTGTAACTGTGCGTTTCTGTTACCTTGTCACCTTCTGCAAACTGCTGCTGATCTTTTAGTTCAACCTTAGCTTTTTCAAGGGCAGCATTAAAATTTTCTGCATCTTTTTCAGTAAGAGTCAATTCACGGGCTTTTTTTGATTCTTCACGGCCTGCCCAAACTGCATCGGTTTCAACCCCGAGAATGAGACCATTTCCGAGGTCTACGTTAGATCCGGCATAAATACCACCCATGAAACCAGAAGGACTAGGTGTGTTATCTTTTTTGAAAAGTTCTTTATCCGCTCCTGGAATAGTTACTTTAGTTTTACTCGAAAAGTTGCCAACTTGACCACCAAGATAAAAACCCGTCCAAGAAAACGAAGGGGCTGCTGCGATAACTGCTGGTGCGACTTCATGAGGGATCATCACATCAGCAGCCTGTGCTGCAGAAGCTGAAATTAAAGCAGCAGCAGAAGTTGCTATTAAAGATTTTGTATTCATAATTTTGCTCCTAAATTAACTATAAGATGACCTTACAAGATTATAGATAGAAAAGCTGTAGTAAAAATGTCACAGTCATACAAATAAAAGCCTAGAAAACAGCGGTTTTATAAAAGTCAAGATCTCTTTAAAATTTAATTTTTTATTAATACTTTGTATTCATAATTGCGCTTTTGATGAAATTAGACCTTGTAAGCGACACCTACATAAAAGTCATTGTTTTGTAGCCTAGTTTAAGGTAATCTTTTTTAAATTCCTTCTTACCAAAGTCTGAGTAGCGATATTCCGCACGAAGAAGAATATGATCTGTCATCGTGAAATCTATACCACCACCAAGGGTAAAACCCACCAACGTTTTTGATTTATCAAATACCGTAGCAGCAACTTCTTTACTTGACTTACCATTTGCCGACTTTTTTGTTTCTGAAACTTTATCGACACCTTGTATTTGCGCATAGGCAATACCATTGGCAACATAAGGCATAATGCGGTCAGCGACGGAAAAACCAACACAAACCCGTGTTGCACCAGACTATTTTTCTTTGAAACCAATACGATACACTGCTGTGTCACCTTTTTGAAACTTTTTATTTTCATCCAATGTAACACCAGCAATGCAACACCAGCATCTTCAAATTCATCATTAAAATCATTAAATTCGTCAATCGCAAGAATCTTTGAGACCGTCTTCGTCTCTCCTCGGTCTGCCCAGACTGCATCGGTTTCAACACCTAGAATGAGGACATTTCCAAGATCTACATTAGAACCTAATTGGAACCTACATAAATACCACCCATGAAACCTGAAGGTTTAGGTAGTCCATCTTTATCTGAAGTTTTTTCTTTTGTCTCTAAATCAAATACATCAA
This sequence comes from Bartonella sp. PS7NMGDW, assembly GCF_042193585.1. Lineage (NCBI taxonomy): Bacteria > Pseudomonadati > Pseudomonadota > Alphaproteobacteria > Hyphomicrobiales > Bartonellaceae > Bartonella > Bartonella sp. PS7NMGDW. The sequence continues at coordinate 120,697 of NZ_JBHILX010000004.1, read as the reverse complement.
TTTTGACTTAAAAAGTTGCTAACTTGACCACCAAGATAAAAATTTATCCAAGAAAACGAAAGAGCTGTGATAACTGCTGGGATTGTTTCACGAAGAAGAATAATGTCTGCAGCTTATGTCGTAAAAGCTGCTGCCATAGCGATAACAAAAAGTTGTTACTAAAGATTTTATATTCGTAAACTTTGCGCCTCATTTATTTAGAGGATAATGCTACAAGATTACAGAAAGAAAAGCTGTAGTAAAAAATAATACAGTTATAGAAAATGGAGGATGCACTCAAAACAAAATCGCTGCATGACTTTACAACGTTATTAACTTCACTCCGTACGAGAATTCGTAAGTTAACTTATCGATTTTGAATGTAATTCTTGTCTGTCGTTTATGAAAATATTTTTATATCTCCAATAAATATGGAGTGAGTAATAATATAACAACAGAAAATAATAGAGGCTCTGTCAAAGACAGAGCCTCTTGGAAGTTTATTTCGTTTTTTACAAAATTAGAATTTGTATGCAACGCCAACACGGAAATCATTGGTTCTGAAATTATATTCTTTTTCTTTTGCAAAAAATTTCTTTTTACCATAGTCCGAGTAACGGTATTCTGCACGCAACAGGACATTATCAGTCACAGCAAAATCAAGACCGCCACCAATAGTGAAACCAACCATTGTTGCTGTTTCAGCAGATGAACCTGAAACAAAAGTTTTATCACCTACCTTCACTTCTCCATGAGCAGCCTCTAGCTGTGTATAGGCAACACCTCCAGCAACATAAGGCATAATGCGGTCAGCAGCAGCAAAACCAATACGTACTCGCGTAGCACCAGCCCATTTCTGTTTAAAACCAACAGCTTCTGATACATCCACAGCTTCTTGTGCACCTGCACTTCTAATACTTAAACTCTTTACAGTTCCACCACCTTGAGGAGTTTCAGTTCCACCACCTTGAGGAGTTTCAGTTCCACCACCTTGAGGAGTTTCAGTTCCACCAGCTGGAGGAGTTACAGTTCCACCAGCTGGAGGAGTTACAGTTCCACCAGCTGGAGGAGTTACAGTTTCAGAAGCTACTCGCACATCCTTTTTGCCAGACCAGATCATATCTGTTTCAACACCTAATATAATGCCGTTTCCAAGATCAAAGTTAGATCCTGCATAAAAACCACCAATCATACCTGAAAGTTTAGGTGATAAGTCTTTAAAAACTGAAGTCTCTTTATCTTTATCTTTTAAGTCAATTTTACTTGAAAAACCACCAATCTGACCACCGATATAAAAGCCTGTCCAAGAAAATGAAGGGGCTGAGATGACTGCTGGGGCTGTTTCACGAGGGATGATAACATCAGCAGCTTGTGCTGCAGAAGCTGCCGCTATAGCGATAACAGAAGTTGTTACTAAAGATTTTATATTCATAAACTTTGCTCCTAATTTATTTATGAGCACAGTGCTACAAGATTACAGAAAGAAAAGCTGTAGTAAAAATGATACAGTCACAGAAAATGGAGGGCACATCCCAGACAAAACCAATTCATAGCTCGATTTTGTACGAGAAACTTAAAAAATATATATAAATAACTTATTGATTTTTAAATGTAATTATTGTTTATTGTCTATGATTTTTTTAAGAAAATATGAATAATATTTCTCCACATCCACAATAAATTATGTATTGTGTGATAATATAGCAACAGAGAATAACAGAGGTGCTGCCTTCGACAGCGCCTCTGTTGTTTAACTTATCATCTATTAAAATTTGTAAGCAACACCAACTCGGAAATCATTGGTTTTGTAAGATGTCTCATATTTATCATTTGAGAATTTCTTTTTACCAAAATCAGAGTAACGATATTCCGCACGGACAATAACGTTATTGGTCATAGCTAAATCAACACCAGCACCCAGAGTGTAACCAACAAGGGTCTTTGTTTCATCAGACAAGATACCAGAAGCTATTACTTTATCTGAATCTTTGCCTGTTATTGAAATCGATGCAGTATCTTGAAGCTGTGTATAGGCGATACCACCAGCAACATAAGGCATAATGCGTTCAGCTGCAAAACCAATACGTACACGTGTCGCACCAGCCCACTTTTCTTTAAAAGTGAAACTGTGGGTCCGTTTAGCACCAGCTTCAAGCGCATCTTTACCAATACTAATTCCAGATTCTGTTAATATCTTCTTAATATAATTTATGTGATTTGGAAGAATAACATATGTGTTTCCTGTCTTCGTGTCATCTTTATTAGACCACACGATATCTGTATCAACACCTAAAATAAGGCCATTGCCGAGATCAACGTTGGAACCTGCGTAAAGACCACCCATGAAACCAGATAGTTTAGGCAAAAGGTCATCAGGCGCTGGAATCTTTTTTCCGTTACTGAGAATATCCATTTTCGTTTTACCCGAAAAACCACCAATCTGGCCTCCAACATAAAAACCTGTCCAAGAAAAAGTTGGAGCAACAATAACGGGAGCAACAGGTGTTGGACTTGGGGGAACAATAACATCTGCTGCTTGTGCTGCTGAAGCTGAAACAAAAGCGAAAGCAGAAGCTGTTATTAACCATTTCATATTCATATTTTCTCTCCATAGCTGAATATTTATTTGAACACATCGTTTCATATAGAGCCCAAACTTCAGATATCTGTAGCAAAAATGATACACTCATAAAAAAAACAAAAAGCCAATCAAATCACCTTTGATTGCTTGATCTGTAATAAATGAGAATTGAACTATGCCAATGTACAAATGATTGTCTCTTGTCACATTTGCTCTTCTTTATAAATTTTTCAAAAATATCTGCGTTATCACCGTGGAAAGCATGTGCTCTTGTCTAATGAAAAATTATCCTTTTATATTAAATTCAAATGCTCTCATCTTAAACCATTGTATATTCAAGCAACAAAAATCATCCCTCTATACATTACAAACGAGCAAGTATGTGAAACCGTTAAAAAACTAAAAATGTCACTTATGAATGTTTTCAATAGCAAGAACTGTCAAATGCAACCGTTCTATTTAAATTTATACAAATAACGTTTTTACCTTCATCCTTCGCATAACCAAATATGAAAACTATGTATTCGTTTTTTTCATAAAAAGGATGCTTATTTCAAACATAAACTTGTATCGCACAAAATAAGACTTCCAATAATCCATGGATTGAAACAAGATCACATGCAACTTGCCTGCTCTTTATTTTTACTTTAGGCATTTATTGTTTTTAAATATTTACCATTTTTTTCTTCTTTCAACCTTATAGTAAAGTCTTTTTCAGAGCTTCAGCCTTATTTCTAGGCTATCATTTCATACTCCATTACAAGACTAAATTGAAAAAAATGCCTAAAGACAAGAAACTGGTATGATAAATGCTGACATCTATATTAAAACTCTCCCTAAAGCAAAAAAGATGAGAGATCTTTCTTAAAGTGTTCACACCAAACTTTGCTTTGAAAGTCATTAATTTGGTAGAGCAAATATCTGATATTTTGAATCATAGACAAATAAAGAATATTTTATAAAATTCTGTAGTCACATATCGTAAGATTCTCTCATTCCAAACTGGTTGCATATCGCAATCAATCAAAATCATTCGCTTGCACATTACAAGCAAGAAAAGCCGTGTCGATAAAAACTGTACAAGAAAGGATTAAAAACGCCTCCTTATGAATCGTCTCACATACCAAAGGCTGTCACAATATTGAGAACTAGCAAAGTGTGTGATGAATGCTGGCTTTTCACCTTCATAAGCGTAAAGGCGGTAGTACTCAATGGATTTACCATTATACCTTTCATAAATGGCGTCGCGAAATAGGCTTGTGAGCATTGAGAAATGTTTCTTTAAAACAAGCTCACGTAAGTATGCAACTCAATGGCGTTTTATTCCTTGAAACACACCAAGATCAAAAGTTTAACATTAAAATAAATACTTGGCTTTCTTCTCGATTTGGATGAAGCGTCCTATCAGACCCTGTCTGCAAATAGTCCAGATTTTTGTCGAGTGGGTTTCATTTAGCTTCCCATTCATGTAATTCACTTAACCAAAGATTCCCTATAGACAAGTCCTTCACTAATCCCACCCCATACTCTAAAAGCACTTATCAAGGCGTTTTACATGCCTTATATAACCACACTTAAAATGACGATCGGCATAACAAAATAACCCGAAATCTCTAGGCTATATTCATCTAAACCCATGAATTTTGTAACGACTGGTTGCTATTATACAGTACTATTCGTTCACTAAAATCTCCCTGCTCGTATCTTTTCCGAACAGTACTCTTCATTCTCACCGTATACAATTATAACACCATTTAAAAAAATAGCTCCCCTCCTGTTTTCAGGTGATAATATCTCTTTTCTTCATTTTTCGAGCATACGTTACAGCTCTCAATGTTGTTTTCTCACTTTTTAAAAACTCATTGGACTTCGTGTAAATAGGTTTGGTCGTCCTCTTTTCCCTAGTCCTTTTTTAGGATTATATCCTCTTTTTTTACCAGAATGTGACACAGGTACTAACTTAACTGCTGTTATGTATTCACTGTTATTTGTGCAAGAAAGTTCTATTTGAAAAACTTCAGATAATACCTTGCGAAGCTGTTCACCAGAAAAAAGACCTATTGGAGGAACAGCCGAAGATGCTCTCTGTATAAGGTTTTGAGACGCTAAAAAACTCGCACCCTGAGCGATAGAGATTGAAGCAAAAGTAGCAAAAGCTGTAATAAAATATTTTATGTTCATAAATTAACCTCATTAAATATCCATAATGGATTTTACCTAGTGCCTTCATTGCAAATTTCTAGAGAAAAATAATATGTTTATAGATAAAAAGTGAAAATCCTTACAAATAAAGCTTTGGAGCCCTTTTGATTTTAAAATAAAAGCAAATTGCCCTGCTCTACCAACATAGAAATCACTTATTGAGTAATAAATTAAAGGCACGAAGTATCGTCTGAAAATAATAAACTATACGAGCCTCACATAAACAATTGATTTATAAATATAATGTACATTTCCTCACACAAAATGAGCCCCTAGAATATCAGAATATTCTCTCATTCCAAACTTGTTCATTATACATTAAGCAAATTTATTCGCTTCCACATCATAAATGAAGTTTGTATAGAGATAAAACTCTTGAAAACAGGGGGATTCTTACGAATCTATTTAAATGCAAAAGCTATTGCAACGTTTTGACTTAGTAAAAAGCGCTCTTGCTGACTTGTTTCTAGCACACTTTTCTAGGAGTTGCTCTTTGCATTGTTCAGTGCAATCGTAGTTATCTGTATACATTAATCATATAATATATTGATTTATAATGATAGTTTAGCGTTATTCATATTGAGTAAAAACCCTGAATACCGTAAGATTCTCTCATCCAAATCTTTTTCATGTTGAATCCATCAAAACCATTTGATTGCATGTTACAAGTGGGGAGAGCTGTGTAGACAAAAATAAAAAAGACTAAAAATGCCTCTTATAAACCATCCCAAGTGCCAAGAGCTACACAACATTGGGAGTTGGCAAATTGTGTGATGGTAGCGGCTTGTTACTCCATAAGCGTAAAGATGGTAGCGGCTTGTTACTCCATAAGCGTAAAGATGGGAGTGCTCAACGAATTTTATATCATATTTTGGGGCTTTATCGTTATACCACTCATAAGCGCCGCCGTGAAATGAGCTTGGGTGCCGGTTTATTTTAAAAAAAGCACATGAATTAGCAACACAAATATATTCCGTTTAGGGCGTTCTGTTTTACATGAAGAACGTAAATCCATTAAAAACGTGAGAAACAAAAGCGTGAGGCAATGCGTAATCTCTATTATTTAACAGACATTGCTTTAGATACTTTTGAAAGTCGTAAAGCAGAATTAAAAATGATGGTAAAGATAAGATTTGGTTTTTATATTTACGCCTTCATATTTTTTCCCAATTAGGCTGTGTACTGGTTTCAGAGATTTAGGTCTTCGAACCTACCATATGTTTCAAAACTCTCCTCAAAATTGCTTTTTTCAAATAAAAGCTGTTACAAAAGTAAAAAATATGAATTCGCAAAAGTACTTTGATTACCTAAACTTCAAATGAAATAGCACTTAAGAATTTATTATAACTCTTATCAGAAAAGATGAGAGGATAAAATGCCCATAATGTACAAGCATTTCATCCTCTCACATCAATAATTAACTCCATTAAAAGCCAATTTTAAAGTTAGCTATGCGCAAAAATATCAACTTCCGCCCATCCTAAAAGATCAAGCCTAGCTCTCATAGGCAAAAATTGAAAGCATGCCTTGGCAACATTTTCTCGCTCTTCACGTCTTAAACGTTCTTCAAATATAACCTTTAAACGATGCAAATATAACACATCCGACGCAGCATATTCAATTTGTGCCTGTGATAACGTTTCTGCCGCCCAATCCGAAGATTGTTGCTGTTTAGAAATATTCACATTCAGCAATTCATTACAAATTTCTTTCAAGCCATGACGATCCGTATAAGTACGCGTGAGTTTCGAAGCAATCTTTGTACAAAAAATAGCCTCTGGCATAACACCAAATGTATGCGCTAAAATCGCAAGATCAAAACGCCCAAAATGGAATATTTTGATGACTGCGTTATCTCCAAGAAGCTTGACCAAATTAGGTGCACTCTTTTGTCCTTTAGCAATTTGTATAATATCGGCAGTACCATCTCCAGAAGAAAGCTGAACAACACATAAACGATCACGATGGGGTTGTAACCCTAAAGTTTCAGTATCAATCGCAATGGCGTCAGTTTTATAATTATCTAAGTTTGGTAAATCACCTTGATGAACGCGAATCTCAGCCATTTACCCTCCTATTTGCGAAAGCAGCAAGAATACGCGCCCAAGACCGCTGCCCCTTATGAAACGATTTTAAATTATACTTTTCATTAGGCGAATGAATACGGTCATCAGCCAGTCCAAAACCAACCAAAAGAGTTTCCATACCAAGAATTGACCGAAAATCTGCTACAATTGGGATCGAGCCCCCCATAGCTGTCAAAACAGCAGGCACTTCCCACTCTTGTGATAAGGCATCCTTCGCCTCCTTGATAAAAGATGAATCATCAGAAATCTGAAGTGCAGGAGAAGAACCGTGATTCTTAAATTCAACCTTACAATCAGCCGGAATTGAGCTACGTACATAATCACGCAACGCTTGGCGTATTTTCTCTGGATCTTGCTTATGCACCAAACGACACGATACTTTTGCACTCGCTTGAGAAGCAATAACCGTTTTCATCCCTTCCCCTTCATAGCCGCCACTAATACCATTAATTTCCATGGTAGGACGTGCCCATACAAGCTCTAAAATGCTCCGCCCTTTTTCACCAGCAGGAATGGAAAGCCCTATAGGACCAAGAAAATTTTCAGCAGTACAATTAAGTTCATTCCATAACTGCAAAATCTGTGGAGGTGTTTCTTCTACGCCATCATAAAAACTAGGAAGTGTTACCCTATTATTTTCATCGTGAAGTCCTGCTAAGATTTTCGTTAGAATACGAATGGGATTAACTGCTACTCCTCCAAAATAACCAGAATGCAAATCACGATTCGCTGCTGTAATAATTATCTCTTCTGCCATAATTCCCCGAAGAGAAAGAGCAATAGATGGTGTATCCGCATCCCACATTGACGTGTCACAAACCAATGCATAATCTGCCTTAAGTTCATCTTTATTTTCTTTTAAAAAAGGAATAAGGGAAGGAGAAGCACATTCTTCCTCACCTTCACATAAAATAGTAACTTTAACAGGAAGATGCCCTGTTTCTTTCTTAAATGCACGACATGCTTCAATAAAAGTCATCAACTGACCTTTGTCATCCGAAGCTCCACGAGCACAAATAACTTTCTCTCCATCTCTCTCTTTTAAAGAAGGTGTAAATGGATCATCCTCCCATAAACTCAAAGGATCAACAGGTTGAACATCATAATGTCCGTAAAACAAAACATGCAAACAATCATCCGAAGGTCCTGGATGATGCCCAACAACCATTGGATGACCCGGTGTATCACGGCGTGAAGCCTCAAAACCGATGCTTTTTAAATCCTCTACTAACCAATCAGCTGCTTTACGACATGCATCCTTGTAAGCCGAGTCTGTAGAAATCGATTGAAAACGTAAAAGAGAAAAAAGGCGTTCAAGGCTCTTTTCTATATTTCCATCAAGATGTGTTAGTACTTTATTCAGCATAAAAAAAACCTCTCAAGCCTTGTGTAATTATACTATAGATACGACGACTTTAAGCCTCTTGTAAGATTTTGCAAGACACCTTATTCATTTTTGGCATTGTGAGCAGTAAAAACTTGAACGTCCAGCCTGTAAAATACGCACTATAGGCGTTCCACATTCCAAACATTGCTTGCCTTCTCGTCCATAAACTGAAAAAGCATGTTGGAAATAACCAAGTGAACCATCTATATGCATATAATCACGTAAAGAAGAGCCACCAGACAAAATGGCTTCAGAAATCACATTGCGTATATTTTTTGCTAAAGAATCTGCAAATTCACATGCACGTGCCGTTTTTGATGCCAATGTAAATGCACCACGTTGTGGAGACAAACGACTCCGCCAAAGTGCTTCACAAACATAAATATTCCCAAGACCTGCAACAATAGACTGATCAAGTAAAACGCTCTTGAGAGACATTTTTTTATTAACAAAAGCCTTTTGTAAATAACGACCAGAAAACGAATTACTCATAGGTTCAAGCCCTAGCTTATTTAAAAGTGGATGTTCATAAAGCTTGTCCGTATTGACTAAAAGCATAAATCCAAAGCGACGCACATCATTATAAATAAGATGATAAACTTCACCATTCCTTGTTTGAATATCCATGACAAAATGATCATGTTTAACCAATTTACTTGTCGTTCTTAAAAGATCATTCTCTATACGCCATGAACCAGACATTCCTAAATGGCTTAAAATCGTTTCATTCTGAGAAAGATGGAATAATAAATATTTTGCACGCCGACCAAGTTCTATAATTGTTCTGCCAATAAGGCGCTCAGAAAAAGCCTCAGGAAAAGGAAAGCGCAAATCTCTACGATTAAGTCTGACAGATACTATCTTTGCATCAGTTACAACAGACTCAAGTCCACGACGAACTGTCTCTACTTCAGGAAGTTCAGGCATCTCTCTTCTTTAATAATTATACACTTTTCAATTGTATCACCAATAAATTGGCTTCTTTTCCCTCCTCAAAGAACAAAGGTTTCCTCTACATCTGCTCTATAAACGACTCAAATTCTTGATGAGTGGATTTCACTTAGCTTCCTACTCATGTGAGTCACTTAACTAAAGGCTTTATGACCAAACCCTGCCTTGAATATTCACCTGGCACTCTAAAATACTTAACGTATCAATGAGGCTTACACCCCACCCTACCTCAAATGACAATATTTGAGGACATAGCAGGATTAAGCCCACTCACCTTTACGAAATACAGGAACTCTTACACCATCTTGGGTAATGCCATCGATATCAATTTCGCCAGAACCAATCATCCAATCAATATGAATGACACTTTTATTACCACCACGCGCTGCAATCTCTTCTGATGTCAATGATGCCCCATCTAAAAAGCATTTGGAATAACACTGTCCTAAAGCAATATGACATGCAGCATTTTCATCAAATAAGGTATTATAAAAAAGGAGGTCACTCTTAGAAATTGGTGAAGAATGAGGAACAAGAGCAACTTCGCCCAATCGGCTTGCGCCCTCATCACTTTGCAAAACCTGCTGCAAAACTTCCTGCCCCGTTGATGCACGGGATTCAACAATACGCCCTGCTTCAAAACGTACTTCAATATTATCAATCAGTGTTCCTTGATAGGAAAGTGGCTTTGTTGAGCGAACAAAACCTTCAACCTTATGAGCATGAGGAGTCGTGAAAACTTCTTCTGTCGGAATATTCGGATTGCAAATAACACCATTTTGAGCAACAGATGCACCACCATGCCATTCATGATCATCTGCCAAACCAACAGTTAAATCAGTCCCTGGCCCTGTAAAGTGTAAAGCAGAAAAACGCTGCTCATTAAGCCAAGATGACCGTTTCTTTAAATTCTCGTTATGGACAACCCACGCATGTACCGGATCTTCTTCTGTAACACGTGAAGCAGAAAAAATTGCATCGGCTAATTTTTTAATCGCCTCATTCAGTGGTAAAGAAGGAAACATTGCCTCAGCCCATCCTGCTGTTGGATAAGCAACAATTGACCAATTTATAGAAAAATTCGATATTTTTTTGAGAGCAGGCTGGTAAGCTAGTGAAGTCGCCTTATTCAAACGCGCAACCTTATCGAAATCTTGATTGGAAAGGAGCAAAGGATTATCACCAACAATTGCTAACCGCGCTGCCCCCTTTTCAAAAGCCTTCGCCATTCCCTCATAAAGCCAAGAAGGGGCACAATCAAAACTAGCTGTATGAGCATTTTCAAAACGTGTAAGCGATAACATATCATCACTAAAAATTGGTATAATGACACCAGCACCAACCTTATAAGCATGATACGCAATACGCCGAACAAAAGGTAATGCTGAAACTGGAGCGGTCAAAACAAGATCCTGCCCCTCTTGTAAATTCAACCCCACTTTTACTGTAATTTCTGCAAGACGATTAAGCATTTCAGGCGAAATTGTCTCATGAATATCAAAGTACATTAGCAATACCCTTCTTTAAATAAAATGCGTTCTTTATGTCGTCATCTTATAAATTTTTTTAGATCCTTCGAGTTCATTTTCTCTACGTATATTTATGCGTGTCATTATCGCTAAAAGGTTCACTTAATTCATAAACCGCAATGGGTATATAACCCTTCTTTTGTCGTGAAAAACTTACCAGTTTCTATGTCGTTTTTCTAACATTGCAACAATTGCATTTAACTGATCTGATGAAGGCAAAGTCATAATCGTTTTATTTTCCTCTTTCCTAGCTAGATGTTGAGGTGCATAGGCAGGAATAGGAACTTTATCAAGCTGTACCAAAGCAAAAGATGCAAGATGTGCCGTCTTGGACTGTGCTATTTCTATCGAAGGAGATGCTCTTTTTTCTACCTTTACTCCCCCACTTTCTAAGCCTTCATCTATAAAGCTTGGCGCATGACCAGAACGTTCTTGAGCAAAAGCATAAGCAACATCATAAGGGCGATTATTTGTAGGAACTTGAAGTTCCCCATCACGTGATCGTTTTTCATAAAAAGCATTTCCCCCTGCAACCTGAACATAATGCATGTTTTTATACGGAAAAGACAAACCAGCGGTATGAAAAAACTTAGCGTGTCTAACTTTCTTATCTCGCTCACCCCGTAAAACAGCATCAGCCGCCTCTCTTACACGAGCAACAGATGCTTTCTCCGTCATAGGACGCGTTAAAACACCAGGAGCAAACTGCCTATATTGACCAACAACACCACAAATCGTCTTAGGATAGGCGGTCGAATTAACACGATTCATAACAACCGTTCCAACGGCAATCATTCCTTCACGGCTTGTGCGATTTGATTCAAAATACATCGCTCGCATAAGACATTGACGCTCTGTCAATGGATACGTAACTGTTTTTGTCTTATTATTATTTATTTTTCCAGTCTCTAAATGATTTGAAGCACACCCCACAACAACTAACGGCGCTACACAACAGGTAACAAATACATTCCAACGATTTTTTTTCATCTTATGCAACACATTCCTATAATCTCTGAGCTATTCAAGTCTTGAAATGAGCTTTAAATGTATCTCTCAATAAAGTACATAGCTAACTGTTACCACTCAGTAAAATTTTAATACAAGAGGTAATCAAAAAGTATCTATGCAAAATAAAAAATAAAAAACTCTTAATTTACAGATCAATATTGTTATCCTTCATGGTCCAATATAGGCCATAATAGCCCACACGTTCCAATTACAATGAAGTAACACTATCCACTTCTCCTACATACAAAAAATTTGGATACCAAAACTCTTTGCATCGATATTAAAAAAATAATACAGATATCCCCTTTTAATATAAAAATTTTAACAAAATGATCTGAAAGGAAATTCCCCTAGAAAACTCCCCTCCTGCCACAATACGAGTGATGATATCATCCAATATACAAATATGTCAAACCAAGAGTTAGCAATCTGCTATGCTTCTCTGAAAAAACTCTTTGTTGCCTCTTTATGCTTTTCCATAAGATAGTTATCTTATTCTTTCTATAGCTTCTCTGTAAGAAAATACTCATATATCTACAAACTGATTTTATACATATAAGAAAAATCTTAATCTATTTTCTTCTCACCTACCCCAACTTTATAAGTAAGGTCATCGCGAGGACGATCAGAGGACATATGGTAACCCGTTATGATATAATGCAGCATCTCAGCAATATTAGTAACATGGTCACCAATCCGTTCAATATTCTTTAAACAAAACAGTAAGTGCGTACAAACCGTAATATTACGCATATCTTCCATCATATATGTCAAAAGTTCACGAAAAAGAGAAGTATACAAAGCATCAATCTTCTCATCACGCTCACGCACCGCGTCAACACGCTCTAATAGGCGACTCGTATAAGCATTTAAGACTTCTTTTAATTGATTGAGTGCTAAAGCTGTAATTGTTTCAAGCCCATGATAAACAGAAGCAGATTGACGTATTTCTGAAAGTGCAACAGTCCTTTTAGCAATGTTTTTGGCCATATCCCCAATCCGCTCAAGATCAGAAGAAATACGAATGGCTCCAATAATTTCACGCAAATCGACAGCCATCGGTTGGCGTTTGCAAATAATAGCAACCGCTTTTTCATCAATGTCACGTTCTGCTTCATCTAAAAACACATCATCGGCAATCACTGTCGTTGCAAGTTGAAGATCACTACACACAACCGATGCTACAGAACGTTCAATCATTCTTTCTGCATGGCTCCCCATTTCTGTAATCCTTGCTTTTAAATATTTTAGTTCTGCATCATAAGAACGGACAGTATGGTTCATAGACATATCTTACACTCCTCAATTCACCTATCCAAAACGCCCCGTAATATAATCTTGCGTCCGTTGCTCTTTTGGTGAGGTAAAGATCATTTCAGTCGCACCAACTTCTACCAAATGCCCTAAATGAAACATAGCCGTATATTGAGAAACACGTGCGGCCTGTTGCATGGAATGCGTTACAATAACAATTGTATAATTTTGCCGTAACGCATCGATAAGCTCTTCAATCCGTGCCGTCGCAATGGGATCAAGAGCTGAACAGGGCTCATCCATCAAAATAACTTCAGGACTAACCGCAATAGCACGTGCAATACACAAACGCTGTTGTTGTCCCCCTGACAAACTTGTTCCAAGATCATGAAGACGATCTTTTACTTCTTCAAACAAACCTGCCTGCCTCAAACTCTTTTCAACTACATCATGCAATTCAGAGCGCGTTTTAACTAAACCATGAATGCGTGGACCATACGCAACATTCTCAAATATGGATTTTGGAAAAGGACTGGGCTTTTGAAAAACCATTCCAACACGAGCGCGCAATTCTACAACATCAATCCTCTGGTCATAAATATTCTCCCCATCTAAGGTAATAAGACCGGTTGTTTTAGCGCCTTCAATCGTATCATTCATACGGTTAAAACAACGCAAAAAAGTCGACTTTCCGCATCCTGATGGACCAATCAAAGCTGTTACTTGATGTTCAGGAATATCAAGTGTAATACCGTGGAGTGCTTCTTTGTCTCCATAAGAAACCTTCACATCCTGACCTCGCATTTTAATCTTCATTACAAAAGTTCACCTTACAAAAATCTTATCAAAGCTGTTGTTTTATTAAAATTACTGGCGGCGTTCAAATCGTCGACGTAAAAAAACCGCAGAAATATTCATGATCGCAAGAAAAATCATTAATACAATAATAGCACCTGATGTCTTTTCAACAAAAGCACGCTCTGCTTCACCCGCCCACATAAAAATTTGAACAGGTAAAGCTGTTGCTGGATCCATAGGGGTCGTAGGAATATTAACAACAAAAGCAACCATTCCAATCAAAAGCAAAGGAGCTGTTTCACCCAAAGCCTGAGCGACTCCAATAATTGTGCCTGTCAAAATACCAGGCGCAGCTAAAGGAACAACATGATGAAAAATCATTTGTGTTTTTGATGCTCCCAGTCCTAAAGCTGCTGCACGAATAGAGAGAGGAACAGCACGCAGAGCAGAACGTGTTGCAATAATGATCGTAGGAAGAGTCATGAGCGCTAAAACAAGACCACCAACAAAAGAAGCTGAACGTGGTAATCCTAAAAAATTAACAAAAAAAGAGAGTCCTAAAAGACCAAACACAATTGAAGGAACAGCTGCAAGATTATTGATATTAACCTCTATAAAATCTGTAAATTTATTTTTGCGTGCATATTCTTCCAAATAAAGAGCCGTTGCTATGCCTATCGGGAGTGAAACTAATAAAACGATGCCTATCATATAAAGAGAACCAATGATCGCAACACCTAATCCCGCAGTCTCAGGACGACTTGAAGCGCCAAATGTAAAAAAACCAATATTAAATGTTTTATAAAGCGTACCATCATGCGCTAAACGCTTTATCCATTCTACTTGTCGATTAGAAACTTTACGGTTTTTTTCTGCTACACGCAGATCAATCTGTCCCTTATAAGCAGAATCAATATCCGCAGATGCCAAAACTTTAACTTTTTGCATCGTGCCAATCAGTTTTGGATTCTTTGTCACCATTTCACGCAGTTGAACGCGAACACTATTTGAAAACATACGATTAACTTCCCGAAGAGAGGCTCGATCATTTTGATCTATATTAAGTTTCTTTGCTAAAGCATTGCGTACAAGAAGTGGATAATTCGCCGTCATGAGTACTCGCGGTTTTGTTTTATGTTGACCACTTGGATCAATGATCTTTTCATCCAAATAAATCGATAATGTCATTTCACTTTGAAAAAAAGCTGTATAACCCTGACCAATGATAGACCATAAAAGCGTAAATAAAAAAAACAAACCAATAGAAATGGCAATCAAACCATAGGCACGAAAACGACGTTCAGCCCAATACCGACGCTTGAGGCTAATATTGCGACGAGGGAAAAAATCTTCATTCATTCATATTGTTCCCGATATTTACGCACAATATAAAGAGCCAGAATGTTCATCAAAAGTGTCATAACAAAGAGCGTCATTCCTAAGGCAAAAGCCACCAGAGTTTGTGGAGAATTAAACTCAAAGTCACCGGTCAATTGATTAACAATCTTTACAGTCATCGTAGTCATTGCTTCGAAAGGATTGAGTGTTAAGTTTGCTGCAACACCTGCCGCCAAAACCACAATCATTGTTTCTCCAATTGCACGCGATGCCGTCAACAAAATGGCCCCCATAATCCCTGGAAGCGCTGCTGGTATAACAACTTTTTTAATTGTTTCAGATTGCGTTGCGCCTAAACCATAAGAACCTTCACGTAAAATGCGTGGAACAGCCGTAATAACATCATCCGATAAAGAGGAAACAAAAGGTATCAACATAATTCCCATCACAACTCCAGCAGTCAAAACACTTTGTGCCATAATAAAACCACCCCCATCTGAGAGAGACGCAGAGAGATCACGTAAAAATGGTCCTACAACCTTCAAAGCAAAAAAACCATAAACAATGGTTGGGATGCCAGCAAGAACTTCCAACAATGGTTTTACAATTGCTCGCAATCGCGCAGAAGCATACTCAGCCATATAAAGAGCTGAAAATAGTCCTATAGGTACAGCAAAAAGCATGGCGACAAATGCAATATAAAGCGTACCAGCAAGAAGCGGTATTAAACCAAATTGTCCTACTTCATCGCTTGAGCCACTCGCGGAAAAACGCGGATCCCAAACAGTTCCTAAAAAGAAATTTGAAAAGGATACAGACTGAAAAAAGCTCACTGTCTGAAAAAGCATAGAAAGCGCAATGGCTATTGTTGTCAAAACTGCAACAATAGATGCACAAATTAATCCAATAATAATAAAAGATTCAACCTTATTGCGCGCACGCTGATGAGGCGCAATTTGCATCATTCCAAAGATAAAACCAAAGAATGCAATAGCAAAAAGGAAACCATAACCTATAAACTTAAGCTTTTCAGAAGAGAATACCCACGACCGGGCTATTTTGAACACATCATCTGATGCTTCATGAGATACAATCAATCCCTTCGCGAGTAATTGTGCCTGCACTTCCTTATAGGAAGCGGTAGAAAGATTCCCCTCAAAGCGATGAATCATTTTGACGAGACTTCGAAGTGTCTCCCAAAGTAGATCATGATTTACAGACTCTGTTACATGCGCACTATACGCCCCAAGCTCTCGAGAGGCATTATATTCTAAATAAATTGTACTCCCAGCATCCCAAACAATTAAAAAAATAAAAGCTGGAATAACAGTAATCAAAAATGTCCACCAGCCATAATAATACGCACGAGAATGCATCTTATGTTGTCTGTATTCAAGAATGCGTGCTCGCATATAAGAAATACAAAAGCCACAAAATCCAAAAATCAATAACAGCAAAATAATAAAGGAAATGCGCATTTTATCTTTCAGTTTTTATAAAAAATAGCACCCAAGTTTCCTATTCCAGAAATCCAACAAATTTTCCCTGCAAATTATTTCAATGTCATTACTCGACCAGCAGAAAAATCAGAACGCTGCGCTTGACGCTCCTTTTCAGGAGAAACAATCAAACCATATTCAGCCAAAGGACCCTCTGGGCCAATCATCTGATCAGAAAGAAAAAAGTCAACATACTCTCGCAAACCTGAAATAATACCTAAATGTGCTTTCTTAATATAGAAAAAAAGCGGACGAGAAACTGGATATTGTCCGCTAGAAATCGTCTCAACTGTTGGCGCAAAACCGTTAATATCGGCAACCTTTAGCCTATCAGCATTATTTTGATAAAAAGACAAACCAAAAATACCAACCCCTGTTTTATTAGAAGTTAGACGCGCAAATGTTTCAGAATAATCACCATCAATATCAACCGCTTTTCCATCCTTACGTATCGCAATACAAGCAGTGTGTATCTCCTTATCATCCATTCCTAAAGACTTCATCACCTCAACTGCCCCACTCTCTTTACACCCCTCAGTAAGTAATTTTTCCTCAAAAACTTCACGCGTCCCATGCTTCTCTCCAGGAATATACGCTGCTATCGTCCAATCAGGAAGAGCACTATTAACTGCACTCCATTTCAAAACATTATTCGGTTGCAACTTTCCGTCTATAATAATTCGAGCAGCAAGAGCTTTATAAACATCTACTGGCTTTAACTTCCAATCAGGACCCTTAATATCTGTTGCAAAAACAATACCATCATACCCAATACGTATTTCCTCAACATCTTTTACACCAGCATCAAAACAAGACTGTAATTCACTCGGCTTCATTGCTCGCGAAGCATTGACAATATCAACGGTGTTCTCCCCAATACCACGGCAGAATTCCTTAATACCAGCTCCTGTTCCACCTGATTCGATAACAGGAACCTTAAAATGGGGATAAATTTCTCCAAATGTCTCAGCAACAATCTTTTGATAAGGTAAAACTGTAGATGAACCAGTAATCTGTATTTGATCGCGCGCATTGCCTCCATTTGCTGACAGCAGTAGCGCAAAAATCAATCCCACTCCAATTGATAATACTCTGCTCATCTATAAACTCCCTAAAAATTGAGGACACAGCCTCTTAATTTATATCATACGGTCATTCTAGTTCACATTTGCAACATAACAAATATAAAAAACAACATGGATCATTTTTTTAAAACCATGTTTTTGTCCTCTGTCAAATAAATTAATTTGAACGCTTGAACTCAATAACATCCCAAAACAAATGAGCAACATCTGTACCGCAGAAGCGTTTAATTTCACGAATTCCTGTAGGAGACGTCA
This sequence comes from Bartonella sp. PS7NMGDW, assembly GCF_042193585.1. Classification (NCBI taxonomy): domain Bacteria; kingdom Pseudomonadati; phylum Pseudomonadota; class Alphaproteobacteria; order Hyphomicrobiales; family Bartonellaceae; genus Bartonella; species Bartonella sp. PS7NMGDW. The sequence continues at coordinate 102,741 of NZ_JBHILX010000004.1, read as the reverse complement.
CATTAATTTCTGTTATATAATCTCCGATCACATCAATCCCCACAAAAAGAAGACCACGTTCCTTTAAGGCTGGAGCAATACGTTCACAAATCTCATAATCACGTTTTGTTAACTCAACATTTTCCGCGCGACCTCCAACATGCATATTAGAGCGCACATCTGTTTTTGTCGGAATTCGATTAATAGCTCCAACGGGTGTACCATCAAGCAAAATAATCCTTTTATCTCCTTTTCGTACTGCCTCTAAATAGCGCTGAACAATAAAAGGTTCATGATAAATTTCTGCAAACATTTCCAACAATGATGCTAAATTGCGATCATCTTGTTTTAAATAAAAAACACCAGCGCCCCCATTTCCATAAAGTGGTTTAACAATAATATCGCCAAATGTCTCTCTAAAAGCTGTTATTTCTTCAATATCTTTGGTAATTAATGTTTCTGGCATCAGATCAGAAAATTCAGTAACAAAAATTTTTTCTGGGCTATTGCGTACCCATGCTGGATCATTCACAACGAGTGTTTTAGGATGAATACGTTCTAACAAATGAGTCGTCGTGATATAATTGAGATCAAAAGGTGGATCTTGGCGTAAAAGAACCACATCCATATCTGTTAATTCCGTGCGAGCAGGCTTTTCTAATTGATAGTGGCTTCCCTCTTTATCACGCACAATCAATGGCTCTAGTCGTGCAATCACACAACCATCACACAGAGATAAACGATCTGGTGTATAATGGAAGAGAGAATGTCCACGTTCTTGTGCTGCTAAAGCGAGTGCAAATGTCGTATCTCCTTGAATCCGAACTGTTGAAATATGATCCATCTGAATGGCAATTTTCATAAATAAATCCTCCCTATCCTAAAAGCAGACTGGTCTATGCACCATAAACTTAGTAAACAATAAAAGAACTATGACAAGAGAAAATTTATGACACAAGAAACAGATACAAAATTAAACAACAAAGAAATCGAACGCTATGCACGCCACATCATTTTGCCTGAGATTGGTGGTGCAGGGCAACAAAAGCTAAAAAAAGCACGTGTTCTTGTTGTGGGCGCTGGTGGTCTTGGTGCTCCTGTCTTAACCTATTTGGCTGCCGCAGGTGTTGGAACCATTGGAATTGTCGATAACGACATCGTTTCACTTTCCAATTTACAACGCCAAGTTATTCATAAAACAAATGCAATAAACAAAAGAAAAACAGACAGTGCTGAAACCACTATAAAAGCAATAAATCCTCATGTTGTAGTTGAAAAACACACCCTACGCTTAGATAAAAGTAATGTGGATAAACTGCTCAATGCTTACCACATCATTGTTGATGGAAGTGATAATTTTACGACACGCTATCTTCTTGCTGATCACGCTGCCCAATGCAAAAAACCTTTAATAAGTGGTTCTGTAGAACGTTTTAATGGCTCATTAACCGTCCTTATGCCATATAAAGACAATAATCCTCACTATCGCGATTTATTTCCCACGCCTCCGGCTCACGGAACTATCCCAACATGCGCTGAAACTGGAATCATCGGTGTTTTACCTGGCGTTATTGGGACCCTACAAGCAATGGAAGTTATTAAAATGATCACAAATATTGGTGAACCCTTAGTGGGAAAAATTCTTCTCTACAATGGATTATTAGCGCAATTTAATATTATTACTTATAAACGCTCAAATTATAAGAAAAATGCCATAGTTATTAAGAAGCTTGGGGAATCATGATTATGTCTCCTCCCGCATTAATTTTTAGCACTCTCGCAATATGTCGCAATATGTATTGAAATACTGATGTTTTATCGTAAGTCATCGAAACACTGTAACCAATGGAAACTATTAAATTTATCACAAATATGGAAGACCTTTTGTGAAAAAATAATTCTCTATAATAGCTTATCAGCATAATTTCATGTCATCGTCTATAAATGAACAGAGACTCGTGCAAACTTAGCTGCCATCAGTATTCTTGTGTAAAAAATTTTCGAAGTAGATAAAAATATAATCAGCAGAACTCTATTCAACTATTTTACTATTCACACATAAAAATTGCTTCCAATTTGCTTCACATGAAAGTGCTTACTTCATACCATAACCTATAAACAAATAATCTAAATCATATTTTAGTTATCGATACTATAAAAGGTCAATGATCTGTCCCTACACCTCTAACCTCAAGAGAAAACGTCTATTCATCAAGCATCATAAAACGCAGCTTAGGATTATTGCACGTAATAAGAATAATCAATTGTCTCTGTTCGCAAGAAAAGTACATAGGGATTGATGTGTATAGAAGGATTGAGATAAACCTCGTGGAGAGCTTTAATTACATAATTATTGCATTCAGAAGCAGAAAGCTGCAGCTCATGAATTGATAATCCTTCAGCAATAATTTCACAGACAAGTATATGTAGAAAAAGTGAAGCACACAAATCTTGAAAACCAATCTACAGATGACAGCGTAAAGAGTGCATTTTTATAAAAGATCTCTTTAAAATAAGCGAGTCAATATGCAACGTTAAATGTATTCTGTTTTGCGTGAGGGGCGTTCCCCCTAACAAAACATCAATAAGAGCTCTTTTTATAAAACTGTGAAACTAAAATTACAAAAAAAATCAGACTTCTTTCTAAAATTAACATCTATGGTATAAGTTAATTTAGCTCTTTTGCTTTATTATTATCCATTGGTAAAGGAACAGGATGATCGGATAAACTGCGTAAATAAAGCAAAAGATCGGCACGATCTTGGTCATTTTTAATTCCACGAAAAGACATAATGGTCCCAGGAAAAGCTTCACGTGGAGAATGTAGATAACGATCTAACGTTACAAAATCCCATTTTTGATCAGAATGAGCACGCAATGCCCGTGAATAAGCAAAACCTGCTGCTGATGCCAAAGGGCGGTTAACAATCTCCCAAAGAACTGGACCAACACGCCCTGCTTCATTGCGTCCAGAAGTATGGCATATGGCACATTGGCGAAAAAGTTTACGGCCATTTTCAAAATTGCCTTGTTGAAGACGGCTATTTAGTGATAGGGAAACATCAGGTGCTTTTTGTTTTTCTTGAAATGTATCATTCTTGGCAACTGTATAATAGTATTGGACTGATGTAGGATGATCGTAAATTATATTACTGAGTGTGGAAATCCCCACAATAATAACCAGAACACATAAACAAGCACAAATAAAATAAATAAATCTCGGGCGATTCATAAAAACTCAAATGTTCACGGTTTCATTACCATTTTTAGTTTAAGCTTTTTCTTTATAACACACAACATCATAAATGCATCACAGATGACATTTGGAATCTTACAATGGCTCTTGAACCAATTATTCTTATTCCTGCTCGTATAGGCTCAACCCGTCTTCCTCGAAAAGCTCTCGCTGAAATTGGCGGAAAGCCGATGATTGTTCATGTCGCAGAACAAGCCAAAAAAGCTGCAATAGGACGTACGATCGTTGCAACAGATCATAATGATATTGCTAAAGCTGTTGCAGATTATGGGCATGAATGTATCATAACACAAGGTGATCATAAGTCTGGATCTGATCGTATTTATGAAGCTTTAATGCGTATTGATCCTGAACAACGTTACAATACCATTTTAAATATACAAGGTGACTTACCAACAATAATGCCTCGTGAAATCATTCATGCACTACGCCCTTTAGAAAATAGCTTTACTGATATTGCAACCTTGGGTGCTCGAATCATTGAAGAAAATGAAAAAAGAGATCCCAATGTCGTCAAAATCATTGGTACACCTCTTTCTCAAAATCGCCTTCGTGCTCTTTATTTTACGCGTACCACAGCACCTTATGGAGATGGTCCTCTTTATCATCATATTGGAATATACGCTTATCGGCGCGAAGCACTTGAGAAATTTGTATCATTCAAACCCTCTACACTTGAGCAACGTGAAAAACTTGAACAATTACGTGCATTAGAAAACAATATGCGTATCGATGTGGAAATAGTCGATACAATTCCCTTAGGTGTAGACACACAACATGATCTCGATAGAGTTTGTGAGATTTTAGCATGAAAATACTTAAAAAAACCAATAAAATTTCTTTCCAAGGAGAATACGGCGCTAATTCCCATATTGCTTGCTCCAATATGTTCCCCAATATGGATGCTGTTCCCTCTGCTACTTTTGAAGACGCGCTTAATTTAGTGGAAAGTGGGAAAGCTGATCTTGCTATGATCCCTATTGAAAATACTCTTGCAGGACGCGTTGCAGATATTCATCATCTTTTACCGCAATCATCTCTTTATATTATTGATGAATATTTTTTACCTATCCATTTTCAATTAATGGTTTTGCCCGGCGTTACATATGACGAAATTAAAACCGTCCACAGCCATACGCATGCCCTTGCACAATGCCGAAAAATCATACGAAACAACGGTTGGAAACCTGTTGTTTCTACAGACACTGCTGGAGCTGCAAAATTTATTAAAAAAAATGCTAAACGCTCACAGGCTGCCTTAGCACCTTTAATCGCAGCAGAACTCTATGGACTTGATATTCTTGAAAGAGATGTTGAAGATAACCCTCATAATATTACCCGTTTTGTCATCCTTTCACGCTCCAAACGACATGTCCCCAAACCTAAAAATGGCGAAAAAATCATCACCAGTCTTCTTTTTCGAGTGCGCAATGTCCCAGCTGCTCTCTATAAAGCTATGGGAGGATTTGCAACGAATGGTATCAATATGACAAAATTAGAAAGCTATCAAATTGGTGGAAATTTCAATGCAACACAATTCTTTGTTGATATTGAAGGACATCCTGAAGACCCGATGATGAAACTTGCCTTAGAAGAATTATCTTTCTTTTCTGCAGAACTGCGTATTATCGGTACTTATCCAGCACAAAACGATCGAACATCGTATATATAAAAGCAATTAAACTGCCATCATTCTTTGCTGATATCAAAGAGCATCGTAAAAATTTCATGATGCGACGCATCTTGGAAGAGCTCGTTTTTTTCTACTCAACACCCTTCATAAAAACTGAAGAAGAAAAAACGGTTCATAAAAGAATATATAAATTATTTCCATAATACTTTTTCACAAATTATATCATGATAAAAAGCAATTCAACTTGTATAAAAACCAATGTAAAAAACACAGTAACCAAAAATAAAAACACTTGTACCATATATTTCCCTTTATATATTATAGAGAGGTTCTTGAAACAAGTCATTTCTTCTGATAGTTTATGCCAATAAAGATAACGAACTTCTAATTAACTCTCAAAACAATTCAAATTATTATACATGATAGAACATTCAAATTTATTAGAATGATATTAGTCTGAACATGGTTTAAAGCTAGAAAATACAACTCAAACCTGCTTTTAGCATTAAGTTTGAACTTTCATCTTTATAAAAACTGATTTATGATTCATCTCACTTTAGAAAAAAGGAAAGGATAATGAAAAAAATCTTCGCGCAAGGATTATTAGCCGCAAATATTCTCGCCTACTCTAGTGTTGCATTTGCTGGCTTTGGTGAGAAAAAATGGAATTTTGCGCTGGATGAAAGTGTTGTGATCACCCCATCCGATATTGTCCATCAAGGAGTTGAATACTCTTGTAGTATCTTTAAACCGAATAAAGTATCCTTCACTTTATCATACTCTACCCCTTCTGATCTAAACAAATTGAGAATTGTTGTTGATGATGAAAAAAAAATAACCCATGATAAAGAAAAAAAGGTCTTTACACTAAAAAATATAAAATCTCTTCATATAAGTTTTCCTTCGTCAGGACATTATATTTTTAAAAATATTACGAAGAAAAAAGTTGTTGGAACAAATTGTGACACAGGAGATTATGATTAATAATATTTCTATAACATCTAAATTTGAGTAGAGTTATTCTTTTTTCAGGTATTTTTTTCAAAATACGACATGATAAGCTGTTAAAACTAATCGCTGAAGAGGTATTTTTATACTAATATGGAAAAACCTTAAGCTGCTCAGAACATTAGATATTGAAGGACTTTTGCAAAACCTAAAAGACTAAACTTAAATTGTTCTGGATTTTCTACTATCAGAGCTATTTTTTAATAAGAATATGACTTCTATCTTCGTAGCTGCTTCATTTTAAGTGCTATGAAGCACATCTTACCCAAATCACTTAGATAAACAGATTTGAAACTATAAAATGTCGCTTATATCGAATAAGAACCATTTTTACGCTTATAAAACCAGTACCCCCTTATTTCTATAGCGCTGAATGTTGCATCTTCTCTTGTATGAGCACAGTCACTTAAAAAATATATGAAACCTTTTCTCAAATGATGAAAATTCATATATTGATCCATCTTGTGATAAACATCGATGTTTTTTAATTAAAAGAACAAGCACGCAAAGAGCGATAACATCTACTCAGTATTTATATTCGTATATGTTAAAAGAAAAAATATTACGTATTTGATATTCTCATTCACTATAGAAATCAGGTGGTGGTCTTATAAGCTATTTAAGATATTGACTTATCATTATAAGACTTTGATTTTTTTATACTGAATTACAACCACGAATAAAGTAAGATCCTCCCATCTTAAATCTTCATATTAAATCAATTAAAATCGTTTCCTTGAAAGTTACAAATGGAGGTGGTGTGTGAGTAAAAACGATTAAAAAAGAATAAAAAAGCTTCTTATAAAGCCTCTCAAGTGCAAGGGATCGCAATATTGGGAATTGTTAATAGTATGAGAGCTCAAATTTAGACTTTTATTAAGCATAAAGAGGATAGTGCACAATGGATTTACACCTCAAGGGAAATATGTATACTATTTACGAGCGGGGTTTGAAATATCGTTAAGAGTACTGAGCAATAGCTCTTTAAAAAGCATGTAAATGAACAACATTAAGTTGTTCTGTTTGAGATGTTCTGTTTTGTGTGAGAGGAGCAACATCATTAAAGCAATATTTGCTAATTATTTAAATAGCACTCTTCCCCCTAACTTTCGAATGTTAGCCAATTACATGATCTATCTACTTTATTTGCTTCTTTGACTGTTGTAAATTTTTGATGATTCAATTTCGTAGTTTTAGAACAGACATATCTATCCTAAAACTCTTACATATTTCAGCGAATGAGAATAATTATACATTCAGATTATCTTAAGCGAAAAATATTTTCATACCAAATAAATATGAAGAGCTACTGCTATGAAAACTGATAAATCCATAATCTCTTTGTTGTTTATATGTCAATAAATTAAACGCAAAGGAAAATTCTTCGTCGTTCTTAGGATATTTTTCGTTTCTGAGCTTGATTTTTCATTCCAAATCGACAATATGAACTTGGGAGGTTGGTGGTGGACGAACTGCTCGCCAACTGGGTCAGGTCTGGAAAGAAGCAGCCCCAACGAGTTCTGGTACGGGTCATCGTGCCAACCTCCTATTTTTCTGAAGAAATTATTTTTTATGCTGTCTTTTAGCGAGGTATTTTTAATCTTCAGAGCGGCATTTGTATGCAGCAAATAAAGGGGTTTGGTTATTTTTTAACAAATTGTCCCATAAATAATTTGATTAAGAAAAAATCCTTTTATATGAAACTACAGTATTGATCTATGCTTTTGTGTTATCAAGATGTACGCATAAAGAACTTCGAAGTTGGAAATATTCATGGAAAATGTACCGGTAGAAACAGCCTATCGTGTTCTTGCTCGTAAATATCGACCCCAAAACTTCTCTGACCTTATTGGTCAGGAAGCTATGGTGCGTACTCTCACCAACGCCTTTGAAAAAGGTCGTATTGCACAAGCGTGGATGTTAACAGGGATTCGTGGCGTAGGTAAAACCACAACAGCACGTATTTTGGCACGTGCGCTTAATTATAAAACAAAAGATATTGACCAACCGACAACCGTATTAGACTCTCTTGGTGAACATTGCACACAAATTATCGAAGGACGCCATATTGATGTTATAGAAATGGATGCCGCTTCTCATACGGGCATTGATGATATTCGTGAAATTATTGAACAAATACGCTATCGTCCTGTTTCTGCACGTTATAAGGTTTATATTATCGATGAAGTACATATGCTCTCAACACAAGCCTTTAATGGTTTATTGAAAACTCTTGAAGAACCACCGTCCCATGTGAAATTTATTTTTGCCACAACAGAAATTCGCAAAGTTCCTATTACAATCCTTTCGCGTTGCCAACGTTTTGATTTGCGGCGTATTGAATCAAAAGCTTTGAGTGCACATTTGCGCCAAATTGCGAAATATGAAAAGGTAGAAGTAGAAGATCAAGCACTCTCTATGATTGCCCGTGCTGCAGAAGGATCTGCACGTGATGCATTATCCATTTTTGATCAAGCGATTGCCCATAGCAATGGCAATGTTAATGCCATTGCGGTGCGTACAATGTTAGGATTAGCGGATCAAGCACGTATTATTGATCTTTTTGAATTTATCATGAAGGGCGATGTTGTTAATGCATTACATGAATTACGCAGTCAATATGAGGCAGGTGCTGATCCTCTTACTGTATTGACAGAACTAGCCGATTTTAATCATCTGGTTACACGTTTACGTTTTACACCAGAAATAGTGGAAGATTTCTCACTGACTGAAGAACAACGTTTAAGAAGCTTAAACTTTTCAAAAAAACTTTCCGTTCCTGTTTTATCCCGAAACTGGCAAATGTTACTCAAAGGTTTGCAGGAAGTTAATCAAACTGCACGTCCGCTTCAAGCCGCTGAAATGCTTTTAATTCGTCTTGCTCACACGGCTGAGTTACCAACTCTTGATGAAGCTTTAAAAAAGCTTACGCAAGAAAAAACATCTCTCACATTGGTTAAAAACTCTTCTCATCAAGAATCTACAAATACAAATAATATAACAAAAGAAACAATGGTCGAAGCCTATGCTTCCTCGAGCGTTTCAAATATATTACCCGATCAATCAGATTTGAAAAACCAATTAGATCATTCCTTACAACCGGAAAATTTAGTTAAAAATAAAACGCCTGACAACACAAAAGCCCAAGAAGTAACAGAAAGTCTTGAAACTTCTCAATCTATTGATCTTTCTGAAAAGAGTGCAAATTTATCGCATTCTGTCACGCAAACAACAGAAAAGATTACTCAACCTAAAACTCTAGTGATTAATTCTTTGCACGATATTGTTCAATTAGCCGAACAGCATAATGACGCTCCTTTCAAACTCCTTGTTAAAGAATTTGTTCATCCTGTTTCTTTTGAGGCTGGGCATATTACCTTAAGACTTTCTGAAAATACCCCACAATTTCTTGCTCATGATATAGAAAAAAAGATATCTCAATGGACTGAAAAACGCTGGACTGTAACTTTTGTTAATGAAGGAGGTGGCCCAACTTTACAGGAGGAAAGTATAGCGATACAAAAGACTCTTTTTTCCAATGCAGAAACAGATCCTGATATCGCAAAAATCCTTAACCATTTCCCAGAAGCAAAAATTGTCGATATTCGACTCAATAAAGAAGAAAATGACCTTGATTTACTCCCCAAGACCTTTAAAAATGCTGATATTTTTAAAAATAAAAATGATATCAATGATGAATAAGGATACCTATTCCTATGCGTGAAATGATGAGCATGATGAAAAAAGCCAAAGAAATGCAAGAAAAAATGCAGAAGATTCAGGAAGAAATAGCTAATCTGCAAGCTACCGGCACTGCAGGGGGGGGGCTCGTCAATATCACTTTAAATGGCAAAAATATTATAACAGCAATTCAAATTGATCCTTCATTACTCAACCCTGAGGAAGCTGAAATTCTCGAAGATCTCATTATGGCAGCTTATAATGAAGCAAGAACAAAAATCGAAATTGCAATAGAAGAAAAAACCAAAAGTATAACGGCAGGGTTACCGCTCCCTTCAGGTTTAAAGCTTCCATTTTAATGAAACGGATCTTTTTCTTGGGACAAAAATATGTCTAAATACATTGCAGGACCTGAGATTGAACGTCTCATTCAGATTTTATCACGTATACCAGGTCTTGGTCCACGTTCAGCGCGTCGTGCTGCGCTTCATCTTATCAAAAAAAAAGAGACATTGCTGGAGCCTTTAGGAGCAGCTATACAAGCAGCTATAGAAAAAGTTGGCATTTGTTCTGTTTGTGGAAATGTCGATACCATTGATCCTTGTTCAATTTGTACAGATCCTCGCCGCGATGATACAACAATTATCGTTGTTGAAGATATTGCTGATCTGTGGGCTCTTGAGCGCGCAAAAACTTTGGCCGCACGTTACCATGTATTGGGTGGACGACTCTCCCCCTTAGATGGAATAGGTCCTGACGAACTCAACATTGCCACCTTAATACAACGTGTTGTACAAAACCCTATTAGGGAGATTATTCTTGCTGTCAATGCGACTGTCGAAGGTCAAACAACTGCTCACTATATCATCGACCAGCTTTCCAATTTTTCAGTTAAAATTACGCGACTTGCTCATGGTGTTCCTGTAGGAGGCGAGCTTGATTATCTTGATGATGGAACTTTAGCAGCAGCTGTACAAGCACGAACAAATCTTTAAAACTCGCTTCTAATGCCCATTGTCTCTTCTTACTTGCTATTTTTTTCTTTTTATGAGGGAATATTAAAATGTCAAAGAAAAAACTTTCCCTTGTGAATAATTTTGGTCCAGGTATTCTATTATGCCTGCTCATATCTGCCTTAGCTTATGGTTTAGAAGTGATAGAAAAACTGTTTTCCGCAGAAGCATGGCTTGAAAGCCTTGTTTTGGCAATTCTCTTAGGATCCATTACTCGTAGCTGTTTTAATCTGCCAAAATATTTCCAAAAAGGTATAACCTTTTGTGCAAAAACGCTTCTTGAAATTGCTATTGTTCTTTTAGGGGCAAGCATTAGCATCCATGCTGTTCTTTCAGCCGGTTGGAATTTGCTTGCAAGCATCGTATTCGTTATATTTATAACCATCCTCATTAGTTTTGTTATAGGCAGACTTTTTGGACTTTCTGCCAATTTAGCAATGCTAGTCGCTTGTGGTAATGCCATTTGTGGCAATTCAGCTATCGTTGCAACTGCCCCTGTCATCCATGCTAAACATGAAGATGTAGCGGCAGCAATTGCTTTTACCGCTCTTTTAGGGGTTCTTATTATTTTATTTCTCCCTTTTTTACACCCACTTTTGAATTTATCATTTAACCAATATGGTGTGCTTGCAGGAATGGTTGTTTATGCTGTACCACAAGTCTTAGCAGCAACAGCGCCAATATCTTTCGTAAGCGTTCAAATTGCAACAATTGTCAAATTGGTGCGGGTTTTAATGTTGGGCCCTGTTATTTTTATCCTATCCATCATCTATCGTCGATCAGCACAAACACATTTTCGTCTACACACTCTCGTCCCATGGTTTATCATTGGCTTTATTATCATGATGCTTGTTCGCTCAAGTGGTCTTATCCCTGAAAAGGCTATCAATCCAATCAAACTTATTGCTCAACTGTTCACGGTCATTTCAATGGCAGCTTTAGGATTAGGTGTTGATATCCGCTCATTAAAAAAAGCAGGATGGCGCGTTATTTTAGCTTCAACTTCCTCCATACTCCTTCTTGGCGCTTGTAGCCTTATCATGATAGGATTAATTGATCTGAACCATATAACATTTTGAAATATGCATTTATTATTTTTTTCAACAGAGCATGCAATCAATTCAAAGGCTCACTAAGTATTAAAAGCAGTTTTTTATAAAACCAGCAAAAGTTCTAAAAAACTGCTCATTATTCTATACAAAAAATTGAAAGAGCTGTTATGTTAAGTGAAGACTGTCAGAATTACTTTTTCAATTAGCTTTTCAGTCCATAATGATTTGCAATGACGTAGTATCAAATACGTAACTCATGTAAAACAATGCCATTTCTTTCATCTTCTCATTACGCTGAAGTTTTTATACAAAGACTGATAAAATATGCTCTTGTTTGGAAAAAATATGGGGTCATGGCTTTCCCCCTTTTAAATTACTTTTACTTACTATGTAATATAAGTGGCATCGTCGTACTATTTGATAGCTTAAAATGTTGTGACAATCCTTACATTTAAACGATTCGTAAAAGGAGTTTTTATTCACACCCTAATTTCGCTTGTAATTTACAAGCTAATAACTTTAATTGTTTTGCCATAAGTATATTTGAGATAAGAGAATCTTACAATATTCAAGGTACTCATTCAAAAAGTGATAACAAATAGGGATTAAATCAACATCTCGTTCTATCCCATAAAAAGATATTGTTGCTTATTGGCACTAGTAACTCTATTATAAATGAAATATACGATAATAAAAAGATTAAAAATACAGCAGGACTTTTGTTTATCATTTTATTCGACTAAAATATTTTTATGCTTATCCTTGCTATAGATACTGCTTCAATTTATTGTGCTGTTGCGCTCATTCATCATAAATCTGTTATTGCGCGTATCAATGAGCGCATGAACAAAGGACATGCTGAAAAACTTATTGGGCAGATTACACAAATAATGACACAAGCCAATATGACGCTTGATCAAGTTGAGCGTATTGCTGTCAATATTGGACCTGGATCATTTACTGGTGTACGTGTCGGTGTTGCAACAGCGCGCGCTTTGGCATTAGCACTTGAAATACCTGCTGTTGGAGTGAGTGCTCTTGAAGCGTTAGCAGCACAAGTAATAAACAGTAAAAGTACAGCATCAGCAATTACTGTTGTCATTGAAGCAGGGAGAGAGATGTTCTACCATCAAAATTTTCATAATGATCTCACACCTTTAGGAGCGCCGGGATTAAAAACAATTGAAAATATCCTCGAAGATTTGCCAAAAAAAACCCGACTGACTGGCCCAGCTGCTGATGCCGTTGTGGAGCATATTAAAAGCCATAAAATAAACGAAAAAATTGTCCTAGAAAAAATCCCCTGCGAAGCGGCTGATATTGTAAACTATGCTTATCTTGCTGCAAACAAACAATCAAAAAATTCGCCTCGCCCACTCTATCTACGCAGCGCTGATGCAAAACAACAAACCAATTTTGCTTTACCACAAAAAAAATAATGCCCAAATTTTCATTGACAAAAAAGATTTTTGGAATTGCTCCGCTACAAGTTAATGATAGTGCTCCTCTTCATCAAATTCATCAACATTGTTTTACCCCGTCTTGGGGAAAAGAAGCTTTTGATAATTTCTTAACAGATCACTCTATCTTCGGATACAAAGTTTTTCTCATCGATCGCTCTGATCAAATTTTAGGCTTTTGCCTATGCCGTCTCATCCTTGATGAAGCAGAAATTATCACGATTGCTGTTCACCCTCATTATCGTCAACAAGGAATTGGTACCTTTCTGATCGAAAGAACAGTTCACCATCTTCACGACAAAGGCGCTATAAAATTATTCTTGGAAGTAGAAGCCACAAACCTTTCTGCTTTGAACCTTTATCAACGCTTTGAATTTCAAAAAATTTCTGAACGTCTTGCCTACTACCCGTCAAAAAATGGTCGTGGTGATGCAATTATCATGCAAAAAACTTTTAAGTAAATAGATTGAGATTTGTGTAAAAAACATTTACACATGCACCATGAATAAAGTAAATCCTAAAAATACACCTCCTGTTGCTCCGAAAAAGGTTTTTATCAAAACCTATGGATGTCAAATGAATGTTTATGATAGCCAACGGATGACTGATAGCCTCAGTTCGCAAGGCTATGTAACAACACAATTTCCCAATGATGCCGATCTTATTCTTGTTAATACCTGTCATATTCGTGAAAAAGCAGCAGAAAAACTTTATTCTGATCTCGGTCGTTTGCGCGTTATGCGTCAAGAGCGCACACCTGATAAACCCCTGATGGTTGGTGTAACGGGTTGCGTTGCACAAGCTGAGGGAAGTGAGATCTTGCGCCGTGCTCCAACAGTGGATCTTGTTATTGGTCCGCAAATGTATCATCGCTTGCCAGAATTGTTAGAGAAGGCCAAACAAGGAAAAAAAATTATCGAAACAGACTATGCTGTTGAAGATAAATTTGCTCATTTGCCACCCCATAATAAACATGCAGTAAGAAAACGAGGTGTTAGCGCATTTTTAACAGTACAGGAAGGTTGCGATAAATTTTGCACTTTTTGTGTTGTGCCCTATACACGCGGTGCCGAAATATCACGATCCGTTGAGCAAATTACTGAAGAAGCCCTTCAACTCATCGAAGCGGGTGTCAAAGAAATTACACTGCTTGGACAAAATGTCAATGGTTGGCATGGACAAAGTGCTGATGGCAAAACTTGGCGTCTTGGCGATCTTCTTTATCATCTTGCAAAACTCGATGGTTTAAAGCGTTTGCGTTACACAACCAGCCACCCACGTGATATGGATGATAGCCTTATTGCCGCGCATCGAGATCTTGATATGTTAATGCCTTACCTCCATCTTCCTGTTCAATCAGGTTCAGATCGCATCTTAAAAGCTATGAACCGCCAACACAAAAGCTCTCATTATCTTCATCTTATCGAAAAAATTCGAACCGCACGGCCAGACATTGCCTTTTCAGGCGATTTCATTGTAGGATTTCCAGGAGAAACAGATGAAGACTTTGAAGAAACCATTAAACTTATTCAACAAGTACAGTACAGTTCAGCTTATTCTTTTAAATATTCTCCCCGTCCTGGAACAGTGGGAGCCACAATGAAAAATTATGTTGATGAATCTGTAAAAGATGCCCGCCTTCAACAGTTACAAGTCCTTCTCCTTGAACAACAAAATGCGTTTTTGCGTTCTAAAATTGGTCAAAAAACTAACGTTCTCATCGAAAAACCTGGACGTCACTCAGGGCAAATGGTAGGACGTTCCCCTTGGCTTTTACCTGTTGTCGTAGATACAGAAGCCTCTACAGGTAGCGTAATAGAAATTCATATTAAAAATGCAAGCTCAAACAGTTTTGTTGGTGAAATGACAAATAGATAAACATACCTCTAAAACCTTGTTCACAATAAATATTTTGGAAAACTCTTTTATTTTAAAAGAAAATGATTACATCTAAAACGTGCACTTTTCTAAAAAATTGTCTTTTATAAAATTTACTTAACAAAACGTGCAATATTTATGTAGATATGGAGAATAGGCTGAAAGCTTCAACCGAAAAAATAAAGCGTATTAAAGAAAAAGTAAATATGTCCCTTGAAAAGGCTGATAACTTGAAACAAACAAGCGCTTCAGATCCGAGCCAAGTTGTTTTGATTTTCGAAAATAATAAATATGCAAAAGCAGTTTTTGGTAAATTTGACGAAAATCTCGCTTATATCGAAAAAAAACTTGAACTTAGTATTCATCCGCGTGGTAATGAAGTCTTAATCCGTGGAAGTATTTCTGTTATAAAACGTGCGCAATATGTATTGCAGCAACTTTATGAACGTGCCCAAACACATCAAGAGCTCACTTTATCAGATATAAAAGGAGCACTTGCTATGGCAAATATACCAAAGAAGCAGAAAGAAGACACAATAACATACAAATCTGCAACGAAACGTATACCAGCAAGGTTGAGTACCCATAAAAAAATAATTCATGCAAGAACTCCAACACAAGATGCTTACATACGCGCTATGGAGCATACTGAGCTTGTATTTGGTGTAGGACCAGCAGGAACAGGCAAAACGTATCTTGCTGTTGCTCATGCTGCAATGCTTCTAGAACGTGGTATCATTGAGCGAATTATTCTCTCACGTCCGGCTGTTGAAGCTGGAGAACATCTTGGTTTTCTTCCCGGTGATCTCAAAGAAAAAGTCGACCCATATTTACGACCACTTTATGATGCTCTTTATGATATGATGCCCGCTGAAAAAATAGAACGCATTTTAGCTTCTGGTGTCATAGAAATTGCTCCTCTTGCCTTTATGCGCGGACGAACACTTGCCCATGCTGCTGTTATTCTTGATGAGGCACAAAATACTACGCCCATGCAAATGAAGATGTTCCTCACACGTCTTGGTGAAGGAACACGTATGATTGTTACCGGTGACGTAAGCCAAATTGATTTGCCTACAGGGCAAAAATCAGGTCTCATTGAAGCAATTCGCATTCTTTCAAATGTAGAAAATATTGCAATTGTACATTTTGATGAAGAAGATGTTATACGCCATCCACTTGTTGCTGCTATCGTTCGTGCTTATGATCGTGATTCCGAAATACAAAATAAAAAAAAATCATTCGCATGCGATGCATTAAAAAATGAATTTGATTCATCATGATTATTATTGATATAATGGTCAAAAGCGCAGGGTGGAATGATGAGAAAATGCTTTATAATATCACTGAAAAAGCATTAATGACGACTATGCATCATGTTTCATTGGAAAATGTTGTAAGCGAGATTAGCCTGCTTTTTACGGATGATAAACATATGGCACAAATCAATGCACAATGGCGCAACAAAAACAAATCTACTAATGTATTATCCTTTCCTGCTTTTCCACTTAAAGCTGGAAATCCTCCTGGTCCCATGCTCGGTGATATTATTATTGCGCGAGAGACTGTTGTTCTCGAAGCAGAAAAACAAGGAAAAACATTTCAAGACCATTTAACGCATATGATTGTTCATGGTATCTTGCATCTGCTTGGCTATGACCATGAAACTGATAATGAAGCATATCAAATGGAAAAGCTCGAAAGAGAAATTCTGCAAAAGCTTTCCATAAAAGATCCTTACGCTGAATTGTCTATAAATGATAAAATTTAACTTTTAAAATCAATATTACGAGCATACCATTCAAAGCCTCTCATTCACCTAATTATAAAAAGAAAGTTTAGAAGATTTCAAAACCATGACAAACAAAACAAATGCACAAAATAATAGTCAAACATCTTCTAATAATGAAAAAAAAACCTCTCAACAGACGAATCATACAGAAAAATATTCTCTGATGAATCATTTGTTTTCATTTTTACGGGGTCGTAATTGTGTGTCTACATCACTGCGCGATGATCTTACCGTTGCACTCACGACTGACAATAAAAAAGACACTGCCCTCTTCTCACCTGAAGAACGTACTATGTTGCATAATATTTTACGCTTACGTGAAGCACGCGTGGATGATGTTATGATACCACGTTCTGAAATCGAAGCACTGGAAATAAACACTTCACTTGGAGAAACCCTTAAATGCTTCGCAAAAATTGGTCATTCTCGCTTACCTGTTTATGCTGAAACTTTAGATGATCCGCGTGGCATGATTCATATCCGCGATATTCTTAACTATATGACTCGCTTTATTGTCAGCCCAACAAAAACCGAACAGAAATCCGATTTGCTTCAATTAAACCATACAGACTTACATACCCCAATCGGTGAATTGGATCTGATCCGAACTGTTCTCTTTGTTCCAAGTTCCATGCTTGCAAGCAAATTATTAACACGAATGCAAACTACACGAACTCAAATGGCTTTAGTTATTGATGAACATGGGGGAACAGATGGTCTCGTTTCAATGGAGGATATTGTTGAATTGGTTGTTGGTGATATCGAAGATGAACATGATAATGTCGACAATGCTATCGTACGTGAACCAAACAATAAATGGCTCGTTGATGCAAGAACTGAACTAGAAGATGTGGAGAAAGCTCTTGGTCCTGATTTTATCGTAGGGGAATATGGTGATGATGTTGATACGATTGGTGGTTTGATCGTCTCCATTCTTGATCGCATTCCTGCCAAAGGTGAAATTGTCGAAGCTGTACCTGGTTATAGATTTCGTATTTTAGAAGCTGATAAACGCCGGATTAAGCGATTGCGTATTTTTCGCATTCCAAAAAATGAGAATCTTGAGAACAATGTCATCCCTAAAGAATAGTCCAGCGTTTTTAAACAATTTTATCGTTTTTTTGTCCTCTGTTACCGGTTGGAAGCGCCAAGCATGGATATTTCTCTGTGGTGCTCTTACTTCTTTTGCACTTCCACCCTTTTATTTGACACCTCTTTGCTTTTTAACTTTCCCTCTCTTTATTGTTTTGCTGGACTCAATACGGGACGCAAAAAACAATAAAAAACATTTTTTTACTTACGCTTTAAGCTGTGGAACCTTTGGTTTTAGTTATTTTATTTGCGGACTTTGGTGGCTATGCAATGCTTTGTTAACAGATCCAGATTCTTTTGGTTGGGCAGTCCCATTAGCCATTTTAGTTCCTCCACTCTACCTTTCTCTTTATTGGTTTTTTTCTGGTTTCATTGTCGGTTTATTATGGACAAAAGGAATAGCACGCTTTTTTGTTTTAGCCTTTGCATTAGGATTGTCCGAGTGGTTGCGTGCGTTTTTATTCACAGGATTTCCATGGAATGCTCTTGGCTATACAGCCATGCCAACCCCAATGTTCATGCAATCTGATGCAATCGTGGGACTTTACGGAATGAATATTCTTGCTGTCTTAGCCTACAGTTTGCCAACTGTTTTATTAACAAATGAAAAAAAGAAAGTGGCACTCTCTCTTTGCTTATCACTTATATTCATTCACAGTGGTTTTGGGTTTTATCGTCTTCATACTATAGAAAACACAGCTAAAAATCAAAAAAGTTCTTATTGGGTGCGCATTGTTCAACCTTCCATCCAACAAAATATAAAATTGCGTGATAATACACGAGAAGCTATGTTGGAAGCGCATATGAATCTAAGTGCAATGCCAACAACCGATCAAAATTCAGAACCCGATTTTATCGTATGGCCCGAAGCTTCCGTTCCTTACCTTCTCTATGATAACTCATCTATCACAATGCGCATTGCCTCTCTTTTAAAACCTAAACAATGGGCTATTATCGGAGCAATACGAGCCAGCAATGATCTACCTCATTCCCAAACACAATATTTTAATACAATTGCAGTCATTAATGCTCAAGGTAATATTTTAAATACTTCCGATAAACTTCATTTGGTTCCTTTTGGTGAATATCTTCCTTATCAGAATTTATTGAAAAAAATTGGATTGCGTACCCTTGCCGATAATATTGGTGGATATAGTGCTGCAAGTGTGCGCAAAATTGTTACAATGCCAAACGGATTTTCTTATCTACCCTTGATTTGTTATGAAGCAATATTTCCTCATGAAATGACTTTTAAAGGCTCCCCGCCTCAAGCAATTATTAATATTACAAATGATGCATGGTTTGGTGTAACACCAGGACCCTATCAACATCTTCAACAAGCACAACTTCGTGCCGTTGAACTCGGAATCCCCCTCATACGAGCAGCCAATAACGGAATATCAGCTGTTATTGATTCTTATGGACGAATCGTTGTAGCTCTTCAACAAAATGCTGTGGGCATTATTGATTCACAAGTTCCATCATCCATTACCCCTATAGGAAGCAATGAATACAGAACTTTCTCTACTTTTATCTTATTCATCCTTATGCTATTGTGTCGTGTTGGTTTTGGTTCTACAAAACAGCTTAAATGATTCAAGTGCCCTTTGTACGGTATTATGTTGCGTTTACCAGTAATATTGGGAAAAAATATTACATATTATTTTAATTATATGATAAATCAGCTGCGCATAAATATGATGTTGGTTTAGAATAAAAGTGCTGGAAATAAAGAGTTGCATTATGACCGAAACTAGAAAAAAACCTGACCCTATAGATATCTATGTTGGAACTCGTATCCGCTTACGTCGTAATATTTTAGGACTCACTCAAGAGAAACTAGGTGAAAAATTAGGAATTACTTTTCAGCAAATCCAAAAATATGAAAAAGGAACAAACCGTATTGGTGCCAGTCGTCTTCAAGCGATAGCGGAAATTATGGATGTTCCTGTTTCTTACTTTTTTGATAAAGGTATTACCTCCCAACAAGTAGAGGGTTTTGCTGAAAATGATCACAATTTTATAGACTTTTGTTCTAGCAGCGAAGGGATTCAGCTCATGCGCGCTTTTACAAATATATCTGATGCTAAAGTGCGTCGAAAAATTATTGATTTGGCAAAAGCACTTTCTGAGGAAGATTTGACAAATAAGCTATAAATTTAAATTATATCTTTTCTCTTTTATTCATATAAATTTTCATTGACGATTTGCTGTAGAATTAGCAGATCGTGACAACTTTAGTAAGCAATTAATTAAATCGTTGATTTTCTTTTTTGAAGGAGTTCCTATGCCGCATCAAGATTATCTTTTTACGAGCGAATCGGTATCGGAAGGACATCCTGATAAAATTTGTGATCGTATTTCCGATGAAATCGTTGATATGATCTATAAAGAAGCTGAAAAGACTGGTACTGATCCATGGTTAATACGCGTTGCCTGTGAAACTCTCGTCAGTGTCAACCGTGTTGTTATCGCTGGTGAAGTGCGTGTCCCCGATACGCTATTAAAAAAAGATAAAAATAAAGAATTTATCTATGATGAAACTGGCTTTCCACTCATTAATCCTACGCGTTTTCGTACAGCAGCGCGCCGTGCTATTCGGACCATTGGCTATGAACAAGCAGGATTCCATTGGAAAACTGTTAAAATTGATGTTCTTTTGCGCCCTCAATCAGCTGACATAGCAAGAGGGGTTGATAATGCTACGGATCGGCATGGTGAAGAAGGAGCAGGTGATCAAGGCATCATGTTTGGATATGCTTGCCGTGAAACACCTGATTTCATGCCTGCGCCAATTTATTATGCGCATAAAATTCTCAAACTTCTTGCCGCAGCCCGTCATAAAGGAGAGGGAGAAGCTGGAAAATTAGGACCAGATGCTAAAAGCCAAATAACCATACGCTATAAAAATGGAAAACCGATAGAGGTCACATCCATTGTTCTTTCAACTCAGCACCTCGATGAAAGCTGGGATTCCAACAAGGTACGTACAGTGGTTGAACCTTACATTCGTCAAGCTTTACATGACATTCCCATTGCAGCTCAATGCAGTTGGTATATTAACCCAACAGGAAAATTTGTCATTGGTGGTCCTCAAAGCGATGCCGGATTAACAGGACGCAAAATTATTGTGGATACTTATGGAGGCGCAGCACCCCATGGAGGCGGTGCTTTTTCAGGAAAAGATACAACAAAAGTTGATCGTTCTGCAGCCTATGCGGCACGCTATCTGGCTAAAAATATTGTTGCGGCTCATTTAGCAGAGCGATGCACCATTCAACTCTCTTATGCAATTGGTATTGCACAACCTTTATCTATTTATCTTAATCTTCATGGAACAGGAAAAGTCGATGAAAAAGTTATTGAAGCAGCCATTCGCAAAATAATGGACCTTTCACCTACCGGCATTCGAAAACATCTTGACCTCAATAAACCTATTTATGCGAAAACAGCTGCCTATGGTCATTTTGGGCGAAAACCAAAACACGATGGTTCGTTTTCATGGGAAAAAACTGATCTCGTGAAAACGCTTCAAACAATGATCCAAATTCCATGATTAAATATAATACACGCAAGAGTGAAGCATTTTTTGGACGCCGACAAGGAAAACGATTACGAAACTGTCAGCTTATCCGTATAAAAACGCTTCTCCCAACTCTTAACATTGATTTAAATGTCCCTCCTCCCTCAAACCTTACATCCTTATTTTCAAGCAAAGTAAGAGAAATTCGACTTGAAATCGGCTTTGGTGGAGGTGAACATTTACTTCATGAAATGGAATATTTTCCACAAACCGGTTTTATTGGCATCGAGCCCTTCATTAATGGCATGGCAAAAATGTTAATGTCTCTTGAACAGCATGCACAGCATCAAAATCATCTCCGACTCTATGATGATGATGCTACACGCCTCCTTGATTGGCTCCCAAATGCATCACTCGATGGAATAGACCTTTTCTACCCTGATCCATGGCCTAAAAAAAAGCATTGGAAACGACGCTTCATCAACATAAAAAATCTTAATCGTTTTGCGCGCGTTCTTAAAACAGGCAAAAAATTCCGCTTTGCTAGCGATATAGACAGTTATGTAAACTGGACTTTGTACCATTGTGCACAACATGATCACTTTGAATGGAAAGCAGAAAGCCCTCAAGACTGGAAACTCCCTTATCCACTATGGAAAGGAACCCGCTATGAAGCAAAAGCTTTACGCGAAGGACGAACACCTGCCTATCTTACCTTTATCAAGAAATAAATGATCAAGCGCTTTTCTCATAAACAACTTGAAAAATTTTGAATTTAAGAGTATCAATAGTTAAATTCTTGGTCTTATGATGAAGGGTGGGCCGTTGGACCCGCTCTTTTTTAATATCATAAAACTGATGAAACCAACTTGGATAAAATGTATGAACGAAGCTGAAAAAATAAGCAATCTTGACGAACCACGCCTGTTTGAAGAAGATGGTATCGAAGCACAGGTTGCTGCTCTTGTCATACCACTACTTAAACCTTTAGGTTTTCGTTTGGTTCGTGTGAAACTTCTTGGTCAAAATGGTTTAACACTTCAAATTATGGTTGAACGTGCCGATGGTTCTATGACCGTAGAAGATTGTGAAACTGTTAGTCGAACTGTTTCCCCCCTCCTTGATGTACAAAATGTTATTGAACGCAAATATCATTTAGAAATCTCATCACCTGGAATTGATCGTCCATTGGTAAGAAAATCTGACTTTTTTCATTGGCAAGGGCATCTTGCAAAAATTGAAACCAAAATAACAATTGATGGGCGCCGAAAATTTCGCGGGACACTTACAAATATCACGCAAGATGGATTTATTTTAAACACTGATAAAGCTGCTTATGGAGAAGCCATGTATACCCCTATTTCCTTTTGTGATATCATAAATGCGCATTTAGTGCTTACCGATGAGCTTATTCGCGATGCATTGAAAAAAAATAAAGAGTTAGGTCAACAATTCATTGCTGAAGAGAAAGCTAACGACTCTATACAGACGCTCAATTTCAAAAAATAATATCACTGGGAAATACCCATCGTGTGGCACAAAGAAGGAGAAAATTGATGGCTACAAGCGCTAACAGGCTTGAGATTCTGCAAATTGCAGATGCTGTTGCACGTGAAAAGTCAATCGACCGTGAAATTGTCATTTCTGCGATGGCTGATGCTATTCAAAAAGCAGCACGTTCTCGTTATGGTCAAGAAACAAATATCCGTGCTGAAATCAATTCTAAAACAGGTGAAATTAAATTACAGCGCCTGCTTAAAATCGTTGATGTCGTTGAAGACTATACAACGGAAATTACTTTGTCTGATGCTCTTAAACATCAAGCAGAAGCAAAAATTGGTGATTTTTTTGCTGATCTTTTACCTCCTATGGATTTTGGACGTATCGCAGCACAATCTGCTAAACAGGTTATTGTACAAAAAGTACGCGACGCAGAGCGTGATCAGCAATATGAAGAATTCAAAAATAAAGTTGGTGAAATTATTTCTGGTACAGTTAAGCGTGTGGAATATGGTAATGTTATCGTTGATCTCGGACGTGGTGAAGCTATTGTGCGCCGTGATGAATTAATTCCTCGTGAATCATTCCGCTATGGAGATCGTATTCGTGCTTTTGTCAATGATGTACACCGTGAAACGCGTGGTCCGCAAATTTTCCTTTCACGCACACATCCCCAATTTATGGTAAAACTTTTCACTATGGAAGTGCCAGAAATTTATGATGGTATTATAGAAATCAAATCTGTTGCTCGTGATCCAGGTTCACGGGCTAAAATCGCCGTTGTTTCACGCGATGGTTCCATTGATCCTGTTGGAGCATGCGTTGGAATGCGAGGAAGTCGTGTACAAGCTGTTGTTGCTGAATTACAAGGCGAAAAAATTGATATTATTCCTTGGTCGCCTGATGCGGCAACATTTGTCGTTAATGCACTGCAACCTGCTGAAGTTTCTAAAATCATCCTTGATGAAGATGCTGAACGGATTGAAGTTATTGTGCCAGATGATCAACTTAGCCTTGCTATTGGACGACGTGGACAAAATGTTCGCTTGGCTTCGCAACTAACAGGATGGAACATTGATATTTTAACGGAAAAGGAAGAATCTGAAAATCGTCAAAAAGAATTTACTGAACGGAGTAAATTGTTTATGGAAGCCTTAGAGGTTGACGAAATGATCGGACAAGTTATGGCATCAGAGGGTTTTTCTTCTATTGAAGAAATCGCCTATATTGATCTTGAAGAGATCGCTTCTATTGATGGTTTTGACCATGATACCGCCGCTGAAATCCAAAGTCGTGCCCGAGAATATCTTGATCATCAAGAAAAAGAACTCGATGAAAAACGCAAAAAGCTCGGAGTTTCTGACGAATTGCGAACACTTCCTGGAATGACAAGTGCTATGTTGGTTGCTGTAGGTGAGGATGGTGTAAAAACAATAGAAGACTTTGCTGGCTATGCCGTTGATGATTTAGCTGGTTGGAGAGAACGCAAAGAAGGTCAAACACAGAATTTTTCTGGTATTTTAACCCCTTTTGACATTACACGCGCGGATGCAGAAGCTATGGTTTTAGCCGCACGTGTACAAGCAGGCTGGATAGACCAAGCTGATCTTGTTACAGAAAATCCTGTAGAAGATGAAAATTCTGCAGAAAATGAAAAAACAGATGATTTGGATGTGGATACACTTTAAATGAATGAACGGACTTGCATTGTGACCAGAAAAAATGCTTCAGCACAAACGCTGATCCGTTTTGTTATTGGTCCCAATAACCAAATTGTTCCTGATCTTAAAGCGAATTTACCAGGGCGTGGCGTTTGGATTTCTGCCCATCACGCTATTATTGAGAAAGCAATCAAACAGAAAGCTTTTCATAGAAATTTTAAAACAGATGTTGAGGTTGCGCCAAATCTTGTGCATGTTGTTGATACGCTTTTACTAAAAGCCGCTCTTTCAAGCCTTTCCATGGCACGAAAAGCGGGAGCAATTGTTATGGGAGCAACAAAGGTTGATGCTGCTATCCGATCTGGTAAAGTTATTCTTGTACTTCATGCTAAAGAAACAACAGATGATGGGAAACGAAAAATTGCACAGGCCATCCATTCAATACAACAACAAACAAATCGGACTATAAAAAACATATCTTTATTTACAAGTGATGAAATGCGAGTGGCTTTTGGCTCTAATCCTGTAATGCACGCGGCCTTATTGGACACAAAAGCTGCTGAGGGATTTCTCAAAACGACATATAAATTGATCAGCTATCGTGACGACAAGCATAGTAAGCCTAGTGAGATGACGGCACAAGCCGTGAAGGAAATACAATGAGTGAAAATAACAACGACAAAACAACAGTCAAGAAGACACTAACTCTCAAGAGGTCTGTCTTGGAAACGAGCACGGTCAAACAAAATTTTAGTCATGGCCGTACGAAGGCTGTCGTTGTCGAAACCAAACGGCGTAAAATTACGCGACCTGATGAAAAAGCTGAAACCCCACAGCCCATTACAAAGCCGCATGTGGCCCCTCAGCGCTCTAAACCGCGTTTTGAGGGAAAAAAGCCTCAAGAATCTGTGACCAAAAGCAATCTTTCATCGACTGAAATGGAAGCGAGACTTCGCGCATTAGAAGAAGCACATATCCAAGAAAGAATAACACGAGAACAAGCCGAAGAAGAAGCAAGGCGCGCTAAAGAGCGTGAAGAAATTTTACAGCAAGAAATTAAAGAAAAAGAAATACATCTCCAACAAGAAGAAGAAATATCGCCAGTACAGGCTCCACCTGTTCCCCCTCTCATTGAACAGACAGATATTTCTATTGCGCCTAAAAACACAACTGTGGTTGAAAAACGCAAAATAGATGAAAATAAAGAGGAAGAACGGCATAGTCGACGTGCTAATCCTGCTAAATCAGAAATACGTGTACCAAAAGTTGTCAAAGGAGCTGATGAGCGGCGACGCGGAAAGCTAACTCTGAATAGTGCACTGGATGAAGAAGG
This sequence comes from Bartonella sp. PS7NMGDW, assembly GCF_042193585.1. Classification (NCBI taxonomy): domain Bacteria; kingdom Pseudomonadati; phylum Pseudomonadota; class Alphaproteobacteria; order Hyphomicrobiales; family Bartonellaceae; genus Bartonella; species Bartonella sp. PS7NMGDW. Next base: position 76,880 of record NZ_JBHILX010000004.1, on the reverse strand, counting down.
AAGCGCACGTGGACGCTCAATGGCTGCAATGCGGCGTAGACAGGAAAAGTTTAAGCGTGCACAAAATCAAGAACCAAGAGAAAAAATTTCTCGCGAAGTTGTTCTTCCTGAAACGATTACCATTCAAGAGCTCGCACAACGTATGACTGAGCGTTCTGTTGATGTGATTAAATTCTTGATGAAACAAGGACAAATGATGAAACCTGGCGATGTTATTGATGCAGATGTTGCCGAACTCATCGCTGTTGAATTTGGCCATACTGTTAAACGTGTTTTAGAATCTGACGTAGAGGAAGGTATCTTTAATATAACAGATAATCCTCAAAACATGCAGCAGCGCCCTCCTGTTGTAACCATTATGGGCCATGTTGACCACGGAAAAACTTCTCTTTTGGATGCTATTCGTAAAGCAAATGTTGTTTCTGGCGAAGCAGGAGGTATTACGCAGCATATTGGTGCCTATCAAGTAGAACAAAACGGTCAAAAAATTACCTTTATTGATACACCAGGACATGCTGCATTTACGGCTATGCGTGCACGTGGAGCTCGTGTTACCGATATTGCTGTTCTCGTTGTAGCCGCTGATGATAGTGTTATGCCCCAAACGATTGAATCAATCAATCATGCGAAAGCCGCTGGTGTACCTATCATTGTTGCTATCAACAAAATTGATAAACCAGCTGCGAATGCACAAAAAGTGCGTACAGAACTTTTACAACATGAAGTATTTGTTGAAACTATGGGCGGAGAAACTTTGGACGTTGAAGTTTCTGCTAAAACTGGTCAAAATCTTGATAAACTTCTCGAAGCTATCCTTCTTCAAGCTGAAATGCTTGATCTGAAAGCAGATTCTCAACGAACTGCAGAGGGCGTTATCATTGAAGCCAAATTGGATCGCGGACGTGGATCTGTTGCAACAGTTCTTGTTCAAAAAGGTACATTACACCCTTCTGATATTATAGTTGCCGGAAATGAATGGGGTCGTGTGCGTGCTTTGATTGATGACCATGGTCGCCATATTAAAGAAGCGCTCCCCTCTACACCGATTGAAATTTTGGGCATGCAGGGAACACCTCAAGCTGGTGACCGTTTTGCTGTTGTTACGCATGAAGCAAAGGCACGTGAAATTTCTGAATACCGTCAACGATTAGCACGTGATAAAGCTGTTGCGCGGCAAACTGGTTCGCGTGGTTCTCTTGAACAGATGATGACAAAATTGCAAACGATAGGTGTTAAGGAATTTTCTCTTATTATAAAAGGGGATGTGCAGGGATCAATTGAAGCAATCGCTTCAGCATTGGAAAAACTCGGAAATGATGAGGTTCGTGCGCGTATTGTACATTCTGGTGCGGGAGGAATTACCGAAAGTGATATTTCTCTTGCGGAAGCTTCTAATTCTGCTGTAATTGGTTTTAATGTTCGAGCCAATAAGCAAGCACGTGATTTTGCTAAAACACAAGGAATTGAAATTCGTTATTACAACATCATTTATGATCTTGTTGACGATATTAAGGCTGCCATGTCTGGATTACTCTCACCAGAACAGCGTGAAACTTTCCTTGGTAATGCTGAAATTCTAGAAGTCTTTAACATTACAAAAACTGGAAAAGTTGCAGGATGTCGTGTTACAGAAGGTAAAATAGAACGAGGAGCCGGTGTTCGCCTTATCCGCGATAATATCGTTATTCACGAAGGAAAGCTGAAAACACTCAAACGCTTTAAGGATGAAGTCAATGAAGTGCAAAGTGGTCAAGAATGTGGAATAGCCTTTGAAAATTATGAAGACATGCGCGCAGGAGACATCATTGAGATCTTCCGTATCGAACATATTAATCGCACATTATAAAATAATCCAATAACTTTACTCTGTTGTAAAATGAAGAAAGTTATTAGGTTTTATACACAATATCTCTTTTTCCTTATCTAAATGGTTAAAAAAAGAGATCTTGTAGCAAGGATAAAACTTTGATGAAAAATGCAAAGCCCTCACAACGGCAACTTAGAGTAGCAGAGCAAGTACGTCATGCAATAGCGCATATATTACAGCGTGATATTTTGCTTGATGATATCTTGAAAGATATTGTTATTTCTGTCTCTGAAGTACGCATGTCACCAGATTTAAAAATTGCTACTTGCTTTGTATCACCTCTCAGCACTCTTAAAAATGCTTCTCATACCGATGTTGTTGATACCCTCAATAAACATAGTCGTTTTCTCCGTGGAGAAATCAGTCACGCGTTGCGACAAATGAAATATATGCCTGAACTGCGTTTCCGACTTGATAATAGTTTTGATAATTTTTCAAAAATTGATGCCCTCCTTCGCTCGCCTGAAGTTGCTCGCGATCTTCACCATAGTGATAAAGATGAGGATTAAAGATATGGCACGGCAACACAAAAAAAAAGGGCGTCCTGTTTCTGGCTGGGTCATATTTGATAAACCAAAAGGAATGAAATCAACAGAAGCTGTCTCACAAATCAAATGGCTCTTTCATGCACAAAAGGCAGGACATGCGGGTACACTTGATCCTCTTGCTTCTGGTCTCCTTCCCATTGCATTGGGCGAAGCAACCAAAACCGTCCCTTACGTGATGCAAGGCAAAAAAACTTACCGTTTTCATATCGCTTGGGGAGAAGAGCGTTCAACAGATGATCTAGAGGGCGAAATAACGAAAACTTCTCTCAAACGTCCAACACAAGAAGAAATACTTGCTCTTCTTCCTCAATATACAGGTGTTATTTTGCAAACGCCTCCGCAATTTTCAGCAATAAAAATTGCCGGAAATCGTGCCTATGATTTAGCGCGTGAAGGGGAAGTTGTTGAGATTCCGCCCCGTGAAGTGGAAATAGAAACTTTCAAATTATTAGAAATGCCTACCAAAGAGCACTCTGTCTTTGAAATAACCTGCGGAAAAGGAACTTATGTGCGCTCTTTAGCGCGCGATATGGGACGTGATCTAGGTTGCTATGGGCATATTGCTGATTTAAGGCGTATTTCTGTCGCACCTTTTGATGAAGAAGATCTCATTACATGGGACGAACTAAAAGCGGCCGTTCCGCCAAATAAAAACACTACAGATGAAAATAATCGTTCTTTTGAAAAAAACTTCACAACACTCGATGAGCTCTTAATTGAAACAAGCGCTGCATTGGATTGCCTCCCTCACTATATCCTTAATGAAACTCAAGCACAGAGAATTATAAAGGGTCATTCTATCCTCTTAAGTCATCACAAAGTACCTCTTGACGAAGATGAGATTTTTGTCCTCTATAAAGAACAACTTCTTGCCATTGGCACCCTCGACAAAAGTTTATTTAAACCGAAGCGGATTTTCACAATTTAATCGATTCTTTTCCGCACCTACCTTTTGCGGAAAGATATTTTTTTCTATCAATTAAGAAAAATATGGTACTTTTCATTGTCTATGTTTACCATATTCATATCAAAATTTAAGTCAGTGCTATAAGCTAACACCACCACACACTTTTTCCTCTTAATGTCGGAACAATCCTTGCGTTTGAAAGGATTCATAAGAGGCTTTTTATTTCTTATTCAATCGTTTTTTACTCACACTTTAACCCTCATTTGTAATGTGCAAGCGAAGATTTAGACTGATTTACTCTAAATAGATTTGAAACGAGAAAAGCTTAAGATTTTTAAGACTATCACTCAACATGAAAAACGACAAATAATCATTATAAATCAATTTATTAACCACTTAAACAGCAATTTTTTGTTATGATTATGCTAACAAATCGATCGAAATAATATTAACGTATTTAATATTTTACAAAAACTGTTTTAACCCTAAGGGAGATGATCAGAGGAGGCTTTTAAAAGCATCTCATTGGCTTGGGGTATTGTTTGGCGTTCAATCATACGGTGCACTCTTATGCCGTTAGGAGCACAATTTAAATGACGCAAACGCTTATTGACTTCTGCATCCGCTTTTGTACGACGATGATTATGGCGTAAATAATCTACCCATGTCGGCATATGATAAGCCTCTGTCCAATATTCAGGTCTTTCAAGATCTCGTAAAAGAACCCACTGACGCGCACCATCACGTAACCGGATATGGCGTCGACGCGTCATCACTTTGAGAAACTCTTCGAGATCATTTTCATGAATTTGATAATCAATCATTATCATGATCGGGCCACTTCTTGCTTTGAGGTCGAGTAATAGTTCCGGCTCTCTAAAATGATCAAGAGGATTTAAATCTATCTGAGGAATTTCTTGAATTCTAAATTTTACCCCCGCAAGAGCACCAAAAATCAAGAATAGAGAACAAATACTCAAAGCAATTGTTGGAGAATAACCATCAGCTAAGCCTCCCCAGATTGCACTTCCAATAGCCATCCCCCCATAAGACGCCGTTTGATAAAGTGCTAAAGAACGTGCAACAACCCAGCGTGGTGTAGAGAGTTGTACAGATGTATTAAACAATGATAATGCCAAAACCCAACATAAACCTGCAGGAAATAAAGCAATATGGCTTATAATTAGTGAACGGCTGATTCCCAATAAAAAGCAAGAAAAGGCGAAACCAATAAATGCACTTGCAATAATTGTTTCTGAACGAAAATGATGCCGTACAACTGCATTAATAATACCTGCTGTCATGGCTCCTAACCCAAAACAACCGAGCAATGTACCATAAAGAAGGGCACTTCCTCCAAGAACTTTATGCGCAACAATTGGCAAAAGTGCTAAAATAGAAATAGCTCCTATACCAAAAAGGAACGCTCGAACCATAATACTCAGGAGATTAGGTGACATCGCAACATAACGCAAACCATCTGAGACAGCTCCTAACAGCCTTTCTCGTGGCAATGAGTTTTTTTTATAATTCGACTTCCAGAAAAATAACGCACCGATAAGAGGAATATAGCTTATAGCATTAAACAAAAAAGCAGCAGATGCCCCCAAAGTTGCAATGATGGCACCGCCAATAGCAGGACCAACACTCCGCATCAAATTAAAGCCTACACTATTCAAACTAACAGCAGCAGGAATATTTTCCCTGCTCACAATATCTCCTATCGTTGCTTGCCAAGAAGGATTATAAAAAGCTGTGCCACATCCAATCAAAAACGTAAAACATAACAAAAGCCAAGGTGTTAGAAATCCCATATAGGCTAAAACAGATAAACTCATGGATATGACCATCATCATAATCTGCGCACACAACATAATTTGACGCCGATTAAAATTATCCGCTAATGCCCCTGCCATCAAAGAAAACATAACAAGTGGTAATGTTGTGGCACTTTGAACAAGCCCAACCATGGAATGCGAAGAACTAATCAACGCCATTAACCACCCTGCTCCAACAGCCTGTATCAGCCCTCCTAAATTAGAAATAAGAGTAGATGACCATAAATTTCGAAATACCGAATTACGAAAAAGTTTTAATGTTGAAATGCTCTGCATCTTTTTCCTCCAAATCGGTATTTATCACTTTTATTACCACGCACGCGCTCATAATCTTTGTATCAAAAGGATGCATAATTCTTTAAAAGACTTCTCATAAAACTCTATTTAAATCAATATTTCAAAACAAAAGCTTTTATTTAAAGAAAGAATTCAAAATGCTGTCAAGGACTAGTATTTTAACCTTCTTTCCTATATAAGGACGAAAACAGGTAAGAGTCTTAGACTTTTCTTGCTTCCTCACAGACCCTTGCTGAACGACATCTCGGCTATGGGTGACTTTATGTTTCTTCGTTTTTGGAAAGGATAATACGATGTCGATTACAGCTGAACGTAAACAAGCTCTTGTCGCAGAATACGCAAATAAAGTTGGTGATACAGGATCACCAGAAGTACAGATTGCTGTACTTTCTGAACGTATTTCTAATTTAACAAACCACTTTAAATCTCACAAAAAGGATAATCATTCTCGTCGTGGTCTTTTGAAGATGGTGTCTCAACGTCGGCGCCTTCTTGATTATCTTAAAGGAGTTGACCAAAATCGTTATCAGACACTTATCAAGAAGTTAGGTTTGCGTCGCTAAAAGAAAAATGGTGGTGGTGTTAAAAAAACCACCTATTTTTTCAACGTGTTGCTTTTAATTAAAAAATTTAAAAACTGGCAAGTTATTATGGGATAGGACTGCTCATCGTTTCGCATTTAAGGCAGTTTACTTCTCTCTTCTCGTAACAAAGATAAAAAGTATGTTGTCCACCCCAGAGCTTGGAAATATGCTACGCAAAACCAGAATGTGAGCAATCAAAGATTTAAACACTGGTCATTAAGGATAAAAAATGTTCAAAACGCACAAGATAGAAATTGAATGGGCTGGGCGTCCTCTCACCCTTGAAACAGGGAAAATAGCACGTCAAGCTGATGGTGCAGTGATTGCTACCTATGGAGAAACTATTGTCTTAGCAACCGTTGTATCAGCCAAAAGTCCAAAACCAGACCAGGATTTTTTTCCACTCACTGTTAATTATCAAGAAAAATCCTATGCTGTTGGTAGAATACCTGGAGGCTATTTAAAACGTGAAAGTCGACCAAGTGAAAATGAAACTTTGGTTTCACGTTTGATTGATCGCCCAATTCGTCCCCTTTTCGTTGAGGGGTATAAAAATGATACACAAGTTATTGTTTCCGTTATACAGCATGATCTCGAAAATAATCCCGATATCCTTGCGATGATTGCATCTTCTGCTGCATTGACCCTGTCAGGTGTTCCTTTCATGGGGCCTATAGCTGGTGCCCGCGTTGGCTATTGTAATGGACAATATGTTCTCAATCCTCATATCGATGAAATGCCCGAATCAAAACTTGATCTTGTTGTTGCTGGAACAGAAAGTGCTGTTTTGATGGTTGAATCAGAAGCACAAGAGTTACCAGAAGATATCATGTTGGGTGCCGTGATGTTTGGTCACAAAGGCCTTCAACCTGTCCTTGATGCCATTATAAAGCTTGCTGAAGTTGCTGCAAAAGATCCTCGTGATTTTGTTCCTGAAGATCTTTCTGAACTTGAAAAAGCAATGCAGAAAATGGCAGAACAGGATATACGAAAGGCTTACACAATTACTGATAAGCAAGAACGTTATGCTGCAATTGATGCACTAAAGACAGAAATCCTCAATAAATTTACGCCCGAAACAGAAGAAGACTGTAAGTTTAGTGCAGATCAAATTGCAACCGTATTTAAACAGTTGCAAGCAAAAATTGTTCGCGGGAATATTCTTGATACCCAAAAGCGGATTGATGGACGCAATCTTTCTACCGTGCGCCCTATCCAATCAGAAGTAAGTATTTTACCCCGCACACATGGATCTGCACTCTTTACCCGCGGAGAAACACAAGCTATTGTCGTTGCAACACTAGGAACTGGTGAAGATGAACAATATGTTGATTCGTTAACGGGAATGTATAAGGAAACATTCCTTCTCCATTACAATTTTCCACCATTTTCAGTGGGTGAAACGGGACGCCTTGGTTCTCCTGGTCGTCGTGAAATTGGACATGGCAAATTGGCATGGCGGGCAATTCACCCCATGTTGCCAACGAAAGAATCTTTTCCTTATACCATTCGTGCTGTCTCAGAAATTACAGAATCCAATGGCTCCTCTTCAATGGCAACGGTTTGTGGGACCTCACTTGCTCTCATGGATGCCGGCGTTCCTCTAGCACGCCCTGTTGCTGGTATTGCTATGGGCTTGATTAAAGAAGGAGAACGCTTTGCTGTTCTGTCTGATATTTTAGGGGATGAAGATCATCTTGGAGATATGGATTTTAAAGTCGCAGGAACAGAAAATGGTATTACTGCCTTGCAAATGGATATCAAAATTGATGGTATTACCGAAGAGATTATGAAAATCGCGCTTGAACAAGCCCAAGGTGGACGAATCCATATCCTCAATGAGATGGCGAAAGCTTTAACCAGTGCACGTGCTGAGCTGAGTGAATTTTCTCCACGAATCGAAGTTATGAATATTTCTGTCGATAAAATCCGTGATGTTATCGGCTCTGGTGGTAAAGTTATTAGAGAAATCGTGGAACAAACTGGAGCAAAAATTAATATCGAAGATGATGGTACCATTAAAATTGCTTCTGCTGATGCTAAAACCATTGAAGCAGCAAAACGCTGGATCCATTCTATTGTTGATGAGCCTGAAGTTGGTGCTATCTACCAAGGAACAGTTGTAAAAACTGCAGAATTTGGTGCATTTATAAACTTCTTTGGTTCTCGTGATGGACTCGTTCATATCTCTCAGCTTGCATCAGAACGCGTTACCAAAACAACCGATATTGTGAAGGAAGGTGACAAAGTTTGGGTTAAATTAATGGGCTTTGATGAGCGTGGAAAAGTTCGGTTATCAATGAAGGTTGTTGATCAAAAAACCGGAAAGGGAATCACCGCTGATAAAGAGATGAATGAAGAAAAGTCTGTGGATGAAAAAAAACAACCTGAAAATAAGCGCCGCCGTAAGAAAAAAGAAGAGTAAGTTTTTCCTCTTATCTTATCATGAAATGCCATCCCAACATTGGAGTGGCATTTTTCTTTGAAAGAGTCATGTGTGTTATTATTTTTGCCTTTTGGAAATCATGAACTCCCGTATCCTGATCCAAACCAATGTTGGTTAGGTTTCGGTTTAACAGAAATCCCAACTCCAGAATGGGCACAGAATTTAAAAGTTATTACGCCTTGGCGACCAGATTTTTTAAAATTTGTCGATACTCCATTTCACTGCTCTCCTCAAATAGATAAAACCTGCAGCTATGATGGTGCATTTTTACATTTGAGCAAATATCGTGGTTTTAACCAAAATTGTTTTCTTGATTTATTAGAATGCGTTAAACCCAATGGATGGATTGTAATCAGTGGGAATAAAACTGCTGGTGCTGCTTCAATGATGAAGTGGGTTAAAACAATTGTTCCCATCACCAACAAATTGTCTAAAAATCATGGTCTTGTATTTTGGTTGCAAGTTCCTCAACAAATTAAGAGACATAACGTTTCACAATTGCGCTTACCACCGCTCACTTTTGATAAATTTCAAACCACTTCTGGTATGTTCTCACACGGACGTATTGATCCGGGATCTGCTGCACTTGCTTCTTATATGCCCAAAGTTATTTCTGGAAAAACGGCTGATTTTGGTGCTGGATGGGGCTATCTTTCTCACGTTGCGCTTGAAAGAAGTGAAAAACTCACCGCTCTCGACCTTTATGAAGCAGACTACAACGCTTTGAGAGCAGCAAAACAGCACCTTAAATCCATAACAGCTCCTTTTTCAATTCATTTTTATTGGCACGACCTTGTGCATGAACCTATCACAAATCTGTATGACACCATCATTTCAAACCCACCCTTTCACACGCAACAAACGACAGATATTTCATTAGGAAAAAATTTTATTATAAATTCTGCAAAGTGCCTAAAACCAGGCGGCAGTCTGCTTTTTGTTGCAAACCGCCACCTGCCTTATGAAACATTATTAAAAAATATTTTCCGCACAGTGTTGATACATGAACAAGCCCATGGTTTCAAAATTATCGAAGCACGCAGATAAACAGAACAAGCTATAACTTTCAAAGAATAAAACGTGAAAGATCGATATCAGCAGCAAGCTCACCAATAGATTTTCTCACATAAGCGGCATCAATTGTAAACGATGTTCCAGCTTTATCAGGTGCCGTGAAAGAAATTTCATCCAAAACGCGCTCCATCACTGTTTGCAAACGACGTGCCCCTATATTTTCAATCCTTGCATTTAAATCTACAGCAATATCTGCTAAAGCATCAATTGCATCATCGGTAATTTCCAAATGAACCTCTTCTGTTGCCATAAGAGCAATATATTGTTTAATCAAACTAGCTTCTGGTTCCGTTAGAATGCGCCGTAAATCTTCTCTTGTTAAAGGGTTGAGCTCCACACGGATGGGCAAACGTCCTTGAAGTTCCGGTAATAAATCAGATGGCTTAGAAACATGAAATGCACCTGAGGCAATAAAAAGAATATGATCTGTTTTGATTTGCCCATATTTTGTACTAACCGTTGTTCCTTCAACCAAAGGCAAAAGATCACGTTGAACGCCCTCACGTGAAACGGCAGCACTAGCTCCACCATCCCTAGTTGCAATTTTATCAATCTCGTCAATAAAAACAATCCCGTCATTTTCAGCAACACGAAGCGCTTCTTGAATAATTTGATCCTGATCAAGGAGTTTTTCAGATTCATCATCAATAAGCGGCTTAAAAGCATCCCTTACTGTCGTCTTACGGACTTTTGTACGACTGCCCATTTTGCCCAAAATATCTGATAAATTCATAATACCCATTTGTGCCCCAGGCATACCAGGAATATCAAAGGTTGAAGCACTATTGCTATTATTATCAGCGACTTCAATTTCAATCTCTTTCTCATCCAATTCACCTTCACGCAATTTTTTGCGAAAACTATCACGGGTAGCGGGACTGGCTGTTTTACCAACAAGGGCGTCTAAAACGCGCTCTTCAGCATTCACGTGAGCCTTTTCTTTTATTTCATCCCGTTTCTTTTCACGCACAAGAGAAATGGCAATTTCAACAAGATCGCGAATAATTTGCTCAACATCACGTCCCACATAACCAACTTCAGTAAATTTAGTCGCTTCTACTTTAACGAAGGGTGCTCCAGAAAGTTTTGCTAATCGACGTGCAATACCAGTTTTACCAACACCTGTTGGCCCTATCATTAAAATATTTTTTGGCATAACTTCTTCACGCATCGGCTCCTCAAGCTGTTGCCTACGCCACCGATTGCGCAGTGCAATAGCTACAGAGCGTTTGGCATCATTTTGGCCAATAATAAAACGATCAAGTTCAGAAACAGTCTCACGAGGGGAAAATACAACACACATTTAAATAGCTTTCTCTAAAGAAGATAATTCTGCATCCAATGTTTCAATCGTAAAATGATCATTGGTGTAAACACAAATTTTAGCGGCAATAGCCATAGCTTTACGAGCAATAGTTTCTGCATCCAAATCCAAATCCATGAGTGCACGCGCTGCTGAAAGAGCAAAATTTCCTCCAGAGCCAATTGCCATAACCCCATCCTCTGGTTCTAATACATCACCAAGCCCTGTTAGAGCCAAAGTTACTTTCTTATCAGCCACGAGCATCATTGCTTCGAGACGACGCAAATAGCGATCTGTTCGCCAATCTTTTGCAAGTTCTACACAGGCACGCATAAGCTGATCAGGATATTGTTCAAGCTTTGTTTCCAATCTTTCCAGTAATGTGAAAGCATCTGCCGTAGCACCAGCAAAACCAGCAATAACCACTCCGTTCTTTCCAAGACGACGCACTTTACGTGCATTACCTTTCATAATTGTCTGCCCAAGAGAGACCTGACCATCACCGGCCATCACGACTTTTCCACCTTTTCGTACCGTAATAATTGTTGTACCATACATTATGTCTGGCTTATGTTCTGTCATAAGGAGACTCCTTAATATTAACTTTACTTTTTAATATTGATTTCTTTTCATACAATGTAAAACTCAACTACTATTGTCCTATTTAAGAACATATACAGCAAAACACAATGATTCAGCATAACTCAATTTGTTGAAAATGGAAAAATGATATCATTGTTGTCAATGTAAATTACTGCTAAATAGCTTTATATAAACAGTTTGTGCCTTTTAGAGGAAAATTATGAAAAAAATAGCCATAGGGACCTTAGGTGGAACAATTGCAATGACTGCTGATCGTTTTGGTCACATGCAACCGACTTTAACTTCAGATAACCTCATAAAAAGTGTTCCTGATTTAAATAACGTTGCTGATATTCATGCACAAACATTAATGCAAATACCAAGTGGATCTTTATCGTTTCAAATTCTTTTTGAAATAATCGAGTGGGCAAAACAACAAATAAACGCTGGTGCAGAAGGTATTGTTTTAACACAAGGGACTGATACTCTGGAAGAAACAGCTTTTTTTCTTTCTCTTTATTGGAAGGAAGCTGAACCACTCATCATAACCGGCGCTATGCGCATGCCTCATGAAGCAGGTGCGGACGGCCCGGCCAATATTTTAGCAGCCACTCGTGTCGCAGCAGCTCCACAAAGTCGTAACAGGGGCGTTCTTGTTGTCATAAATGATACAATTCATTCACCTTATTGGCTTTATAAAAGCCATACCGTCAAAGTCGAAACATTTCAATCAGGTCTTGTAGGTATTTTAGGAACTATTTTAGAGGGAAAACTTATTTATTTCAATGATCAAAAACTTTTTCCGACAACGTTTGATCTCCCCCAAAACCACGATCATCAAATTGCACTCCTCTATTCCTCTTTATCATCTGATGCACAATTAATGAAACTATGCCTTGAAAGTGGGTATTATGCTGGAGTTGTTATTGCTGGTTTTGGTGCAGGACACTGTAGTTTTCAAGAAGCCGACCTTGTGCAACAATATGCACAAAAAATACCAATCATTATTGCTAGTCGTTGTTGTAATGGCTCAACAACTCGTATAACTTATGGCTATAAAGGCTCAGAAATCGATATGATTGCTTCTGGTGCTCTCATGTCTGGTTATTTATCAGCCGTAAAGGCGCGTCTACTTTTATGGGCGTTTTTATCGCAAGGGCACTCATTAGCACAAATCCGTGCAAACTGGAATGACTGGACTATAAGTTAATGAAAAATGATCTATTATCTTAAAGAAGAGAGCATGCAAAACAAAATTTATTTGAAAATCAAGCCGCTCATCTTGTCCACTTTTAATCGATTGCTGCGGCAAAAAATTCTCGTCCAATACAAATGATTGATACGACTATACAAAAAATTAATCAGGAAGATAATCTGGTCAAATGCGTTTCTGACCGATATTCACCCTATCGTGTTTTTACTGCACAAGAATGGTCAGAGTTTCGCGCAGACACACCTCTTACTTTGACTTTTGATGAAATTAAGCGTTTGCGCTCTATTGATGATCCTATCGATCTTAAAGAAGTCCAACGCATTTATCTTTCTTTATCGCGTCTGTTAGCATGCCATGTTGAAGCAGTACAGGAACTTTTTCACAAACGTCAGCAGTTTCTCCATCAAGAAGAGAGTAGAAAAACGCCCTTTATTATTGGAATTGCTGGTTCTGTAGCAGTAGGAAAATCAACCACGGCTCGCATTATTCAAGAACTGTTGAAACGATGGGCATCTAGCATTAAAGTTGATCTGATCACAACGGATGGTTTTCTCTATCCTAATGCAATCTTACAGCAAAAAAATCGTATGAATCGTAAAGGATTTCCTGATTCCTATGACATTAAGAAATTGCTGTGCTTTCTTTCGGCTATAAAAGCAGGTATCGGAAATGTTCGTGCCCCGCTTTACTCACATATGACCTATGATGTTCTAGAAAATCAGACAATTACCATTGATCGTCCTGATATTTTAATTGTTGAAGGTATTAATGTATTACAGGTCAGTGATCTTCCTAAAGATGGGAAAGCTATTCCTTTCGTATCAGATTTTTTTGATTTTTCAATCTATGTCGATGCCGAAACAGAAGTCATTCGTCACTGGTATTTGGAACGCTTTAAACATTTGCGTAAAACAGCTTTTCAAAATCCTGAATCCTATTTTCATCGTTATGCCCAGCTCAGTGAAAAAGAAGCCTCAAAAATCGCTGAGGATCTTTGGCAAACAATTAATTTAAAAAATTTACAAGAAAATATATTGCCAACACGACCACGATCCAATCTCATTCTACGAAAAGGAAAAAATCATTTGGTCGAGTATGTCGCACTTAGACGACTATAAGGATCTCATAACTATGCAGCACTATCACATTCATTTTACCTCAACGCGTATTGATAACAGTTGCCCTATCATCTTGGTAAACCAAAGAACTCTTGCCAACTTATCACTTGATGCGTCAACAACAGCATGGATAAAAGTTAATGACTTTACTGGTAAAGCAGGACAAATACTCTTTGTTCCTCATGAAACGGGGCATTTAAAAAAAGTTTTATTTGGAATTGGCAATGGGAACGATCCCTTTATCACAGGACTGCTTGCTCAAAAACTTCCTGCTGGTCAATGGCATTTAGAAGGTACAACCTCTGATGAAATAAATGCCTATCTTGGATTAGCATTCGGTAGCTATCAATTTAATCGCTATCATCAAAATTCCTCTTTCAAATCATTGTCTATCCATGTCAATGAGGCCGTTGATCTTAATGAACTCCAACGAATTTATGAAGCTGTCTTTTTCGTCCGTGATCTCATCAATATTCCAGCCAATGATATGACCCCTGATGCTCTCGAAAAAGAAGTACGAAAACTAGGAAAAATCTACGGTGCTCATATCCAAAGTATTTGTGGAGATGATCTCTTAACCCATAACTTTCCGATGATTCATGCCGTAGGACGAGCAGGCAGTACTGCACCGCGACTGATTGAGTTACACTGGGGGCAAGAACATCATCCTAAAATAACGTTGGTAGGAAAAGGGGTAACTTTTGATACGGGAGGGCTCGATATTAAATCAGCCAATAACATGTTGCTTATGAAAAAAGACATGGGGGGTGGAGCAAACGTTTTGGGATTGGCTAAACTTATCATGGATGCCAAATTGCCTTTCCGTCTACGTGTTTTGATTCCAGCTGTAGAAAATGCAATTTCTGCGAATGCTTACCGACCAGGTGATATTCTAAAAAGTCGTAAAGGCTTAAGTGTTGAAGTAGGTAATACAGATGCTGAAGGACGACTTGTCCTTGCCGATACGCTCGCCTATGGTGATGAAGAAAGTCCACAATTCATGCTGTGTATGGCTACTTTAACAGGGGCAGCGCGTATAGCATTAGGACCAGATCTTCCCGCATTTTATTGTAATGATTCAATATGGGCACAACAAATTTCTGAATCTGCTCACGCTGTTTTTGATCCTCTTTGGCAAATGCCCCTTTGGAAACCTTATCAAGAGATGTTATCATCACCAATTGCTGATCTTAACAATGTAACTGGAAATAGCTTTGCTGGCTCTATAACGGCTGCTTTATTTCTTAATTCTTTTGTTGAAAAAGCTGAACATTTTGCGCATTTTGACCTTTATGGATGGGTTCCAAAAGAAAAACCAGGATACCCTATTGGTGGATCAGCACAAACTATTCGTGCCCTTTATAATATATTTAAAAATGAAGTTTGACACACAATATCCACAAAGATAGACAATTTTGCATCTTAAAGAATAATTGCAATCGTCTTAAACTGTGTTCTTAGTTTTGTTTGAGGATAAAAACCTTACCAATAGAGTTTTCATGAGTTTGTTTAAAAGTAAGAAGTAACAAAATGGAAGCAAAAAGATGATCTCTAAAGACCCAAGACTTTATGCATTCAGAAATGATCTAGCAGATCAACGTCTTGAAACAGAAATTACAGCCCAGCGCTTTGTTCAAGGTGAAAAAAGACGTGTTAATACAGCGGTCGCTGGACTTTTTAAAGAAAATAGTAAAAAAAGTGAAAGACAAACAGAATGCTTATTGGGAGAAGAACTTCTCATTTTTGAACAAGGGGAAACGATGTCGTGGGGACAATCCCTCAAAGATGGTTATGTTGGTTATATTGATACAACAGCCCTTTGTAC
Organism: Bartonella sp. PS7NMGDW; assembly: GCF_042193585.1. Lineage (NCBI taxonomy): Bacteria > Pseudomonadati > Pseudomonadota > Alphaproteobacteria > Hyphomicrobiales > Bartonellaceae > Bartonella > Bartonella sp. PS7NMGDW. The sequence continues at coordinate 61,278 of NZ_JBHILX010000004.1, read as the reverse complement.
ATCAACTATAAAACAAACGCATATAGTTTCAGTACCACGTACATTTAAATATTTACACGCTGACTTACGTGGACCAATAGTGTCCCCATTATCTATGGGAAGCAAAGTCAGTGTTGTTGATGAAATTGAAGTCCGTGATACAATGTATTCTATTCTTGAAAATGGAACAGCAATCATTACAAGCCATCTCAGCCCCATTGGACGTGTATACGAAGATTATGTCACAGTTGCAGAAACCTTTATCCGTACACCTTATCTTTGGGGTGGTGTCAGCGGTTTTGGAATTGATTGTTCGGGACTCATTCAACTCTCTATGATGATGACCGATCAAATAGTTTTACGTGACACCGATATGCAGCAAGAAACTATAGGCAGTCCTCTTACAGATACTGATAAACTTCAACGAGGCGATTTAATTTTTTGGAAAGATCATGTTGCTATTATGGTTGATCATGAAAATATTATTCATGCAAATGGTTTTTCCATGGACGTTATGATCGAGCCACTGGAAGAGGCAATTACGCGTATCGCTAAAAAAAATCAATATCCCATCGCAAAACGTCGTCCAATGCAAGAAACTTAATACATGCCTCCTATAAAAATAATTAATTGGATGTTTTTGTTATATAATAAATTGATTTATAAGGATAATTATCCATCATTCATTCTGTGTCAAGAATTCCAAATATCGTAAAAATTCTCTCATTTCAAATCGGTTTTTATGTTGAATCAATCAAAATCGCTTGCTTGTTCATCACAAGCGACATTGATGTATAAGTAAGAATATCCCTTCTGAATGCTCTCAAATGCCAAAAGCTATCATAATAACATTGGGACCAGCTTACTCTTTCATAAGCGTAAGGATAGTGGTGCTCAATAGATTTTACATTATTTCCATGGGGGCTTTAACGTTATACCATTCACTAGTGCGACACGAAACGGGCTTTGGAGCATTGCGAGATGCCTCTTTTAAACAAGCTCGTGAATATACAACACAATGCCGTTCTACATTACCTAAAGAATGCCCCCCTCTTAATCAAAAGCAACATTTTTTGAAATTTTTCCTATTATCGATATCTCATGAAATAAGTACCCCTTATACCTCTCAGTGCACCCAAACCCATCTCACAATGATCCGCGTGAAAAAGCATCATTATATACTTTGCCAATTCTCAATGTTGCGATAACCCTTGGCTATTGGAGAGTTCTTTCAGCACGTATTTTATTTCTTTCTTAAATAATTTTATCCACATGACCCTCCTCACTTGGAACGTGCAAAAGAATGATTTTGATTAATTTAACATAAAACAGATTTGAAATGAAAAAAATTACGACTCTGGACTTTCCCATTCAACATAAAAATTATAAATTATCAATTTAAATCAATATATTGAATTATATTTAAACAATATTTCCTTCTTATAACACATTAAAGAAGATGATTTTTCAATACCTGAACCAATGGTTTATCAGCATCAGGCATAGGGTATTTATCAAGATCATTAACAAAAACCCATTCTAAATTTTGCCCCTCTCGTCCTTGCGCAACTCCCTCATAATGATAACAAAGATACAACGGCATCAAGAGGTGAAATGTTTTATAGCTATGGCTCGCAAACGTTAAAGGGTGTAAATTATTTGCCTGAACATACACACCGAGCTCTTCTTCTAGTTCACGAATCAATGAAATTTCTGGAGTTTCACCTTGCTCAACCTTTCCACCAGGAAACTCCCATAAACCAGCCAGCGATTTTCCTTCAGGACGCTTGGTAAGCAAAACACGATTATCTTGATCTAACAGTGCACATGCAACAACAAGAAGAAGGGGACTTTTTATATACATATCACTCTCCAATGAGAATATAAAGATAACTGTCTCTTTCTAGTATATTCCCTTACCTCAAAAAGAACGCACATATCTCATTCTCTTTTAAAAAATAATAATAGGCAGTTAAATATAGAGAGTGCATCCATTAACTTCTGTAATCGCTATTGATCATAACGTACTCTTTTGTTAAATCGCAAGACCAAACCGTCGCTGTGCTCTTACCCAAACCGATATCAACACGAATTGTGATGTGTTTACCTTGCATATAAGCACCTATTGTCTCTTCACAATACTCAGGATCTCGTACGCCATTCACGGCCACACGATGCTCACCAAACCAAATCGTCAATAGATCACGATCGACTTCAACACCGGCCTTCCCAACTGCCATAACGACCCGCCCCCAATTCGCATCTTCACCGGCAATAGCCGTTTTTACGAGCGGTGAATTTGCAATTGATAAAGCAATAGTTTTAGCTGCATTGTTTGTTGTAGCGCCCATCACATTAACCTCAATTAAATGACGAGCACCTTCGCCATCACAAACAACTTGTAGTGCAAGTTCATGCAGAAGTGCACTCAATTGTTTCACAAAAACTCCATAACGCGGATCAGATTTACTTGTAAGACATGGAAAATGTTCTTTTCCTGTCGCAAACAACATAAGCGTATCTGAAGTTGAGGTATCGCTATCAACAGTAATTGAATTGAAAGAACCCTCAACTGCCTCTGATAACATGGATTGGAGTGCATCCGAAGAAATAGTCGCATCACTAACCACAAATGACAGCATTGTCGCCATATCAGGTGCAATCATACCAGCACCTTTTGCAATTCCATTAATGGTAACACTCTCTCCCCCACAGTCAAAAGTGCGCGTCGCAAGTTTTGGAAATGTGTCCGTTGTCATTATGGCTTTTGCAGCTTCCAACCAATTCCCCTCTTCTGCTGTCTCTGCCATACTTGGTAAAAGATTGACAATACCCGATGCATCCATTGGCTCACCAATAACACCCGTAGAAGCTATAAAAATTTCATCTCCTCTAACCTTTAAAGCGTTCGCTGCTGCACAGATGATTTCATCGGTTGTGCGCTTTCCTTTGCTTCCTGTAAAAGCATTTGCATTTCCAGAATTCACAACAACACCCCTCGCAACCCCATGAGGAAGCGATGCACGACAATGCTCTACAGGGGCAGATGGACATTTTGAACGGGTAAAAACACCGGCCACACTCACTGGCTTATCGAATATGATGAAAAGAAGATCTGTACGATCTTTATATTTAATCCCAGCTTCAGCTGTTGCTATCCGTACCCCAGATAAGGGAGAAAGCTCCTGGATCTTTTGAGGCGACAAAGGAGAAATTTTCAAAACCACAATATGCTTTCTGTAAAAATAAATGAAATAATTGCAGATCAATAACCCCTCATAGAAAACTGCTAGGCTTTTTGAACAAAACTAACCTAGCAAATTATCTATTAAAGAGGCTATCCACTTATTTTTCCTAGCTATTCCGTATCTTCTTCATCTGATGTCTCATCGGGAAGTAGCGTTCCATTTTGATGAAGCGATTCCATGATTTTTGTAACATTAGGATCAGGGTATTTCACATCTATCTTGCTACGCAAATCAACAATCAGTTCTTGATAGCGTTTTTTTATCAGCTGTGTCCGCAACATCTCTTTAACATCATCAAATGCAGGAGGTTGTTTCAAACGACGATCTTCTAATTTAATAATATGCCAACCAAAAGGACTTTCAACGGGTTGTTTAGTGTATTCGCCAATTTTTAAACCAAATGCAGCATCTTCAAAAGGCTTGACCATTTGACCATGGCTAAAATAACCAAGATCACCTCCAACAGCAGCAGAACCATCTGTTGAACTTTTCTTTGCAATCTCTTCAAAACTTTCGCCTTTATTTAAATGCTTAATGATAGATTCTGCTTCTTTTCTTGTTTTGACCAAAATATGACGCGCTTTAACCTCATCTTCTTTAGGTAAAGCAGCGACTTCTTGCTTATAAAGAGCTTCCAAATCAGTATCCGAGATTTTGTCAACAATCGCCTGTTTAAAATAAAGCTGTTGAAGAACATTGTCACGCATGACTGACATACGTTTATCGTAAGCTTCTGTCTTATCAAGACCTTTGCTTCTTGCTGCTTTTGCAAGTGCCTGCATATCTAAATAAGCTTTTAGAACCATCATACGGCGTTGTTCATCAGGAAAACGTGCTAAATTAGGATTTATTTCAAGCGCTAAATCATCCAATTGGCCTGCTGTAATATTTTTCCCATCGATAACCGCCATAACATGAGAAGGAGAAACGGCTTTTTCAGAAGCTTTCTCCAAAGTCTTTAAATCATTCGACGATGAATTCAAACCTTCTTGGGCTCTCACCCCTAAACTTGTACTTGCCAATAAAGCTGATGCTAAAAAAAGCGTGATAAAGTTAAATTTCATAAATATACTCCTTAAAAATGAAGGCAGGTTCAAGATTCCAATTTTCTTTACCATAACACTTTAACCTTTAAACATAGAGAAATAAATTAGTAATTTTATTTTAAAAAAGTATAAAATTGTCCTTTTATCTCAGTTGCTCCAATCCTATCTAATGCAGATGAAAAACATGATAATAGAGAAAAATGACATATTGTATCTTAAATTACTTTGTATTGTATCAGTTAAATAGCGTACCTAAAGTTGACATAGAGCGCTTAGCCTCTTATCTCTACTTTACAATTAAAGTGAAAAATTGCACACCAACAAGTATAATGGTACCATCTGCATTTCATGATGTCTCTAATAATATCAGATAACTTGAAGAAAATGTAGAGTATGGGGAAAGCGTATGAATTACCCAACAAGAGTGACAACAATTAAAAGAAAGGGCCAGAGATGGTCAGTTTAGGTGTTTTTGCCCGTAAGTTTTTTGGTTCAGCTCATGAGCGACGTCTCAAAGCACTCCGCCAAAAAGTTGCACAAATTAATGCTTTGGAAGAACAATTTGTAAAATTAAGTGATGAGCAGCTTTGCCAAAAAACAGATGCCTTTCGTAAACGTCTTAGTGAAGGTGAAAGTGTTGATTTGCTCTTACCAGAAGCTTTCGCAACTGTTCGTGAAGCCGCAAAACGTGTTTATGACATGCGTCCTTTTGACGTGCAACTTATTGGTGGAATGGTCCTTCACGACTGTGGCATAGCTGAAATGCGTACTGGTGAAGGTAAAACATTAATGGCAACTTTACCAATTTATCTCAATGCATTGGAAGGTAAAGGCGTTCATGTTGTGACAGTAAATGATTATCTCGCCAGTCGTGATGCTGAAACAATGGGGAAAATTTTTAGTTTTCTAGGGCTTACAACAGGCGTGATTCTTCATGATCTTGATAGTGATGCCCGCCGAGAGGCCTATGCATGCGACATCACCTATGCTACAAATAATGAACTAGGTTTTGATTATTTGCGTGATAATATGGCCTTCGATCGTAGTCAAATGGTCCAACGTGGACATCATTACGCGATTGTTGATGAAGTTGATTCGATTCTTATCGATGAAGCCCGTACACCCCTTATTATTTCTGGTCCTCTAGAAGATCGTACTGACTTCTATAACCTTATTGATACATTTATTCCTGCCTTAACTCCAGAAGACTATGAAATAGACGAAAAACAAAAAACAACGACTTTTACCGAAGTTGGTACTGAAAAAATTGAAAAAATGCTCGAACAAGCTGGACATCTTAAAGGTGAAAGTCTTTATGACATAGAAAATGTCGCTATCGTTCATCATGTCAATAATGCTCTAAAAGCTCATAAACTGTTTGCTCGCGATAAAGATTACATTGTTCGCAATGATGAAATCGTTATTATTGACGAATTTACAGGGCGAATGATGCCTGGGCGGCGTTATTCTGAAGGACTTCATCAAGCGTTAGAAGCTAAGGAGCATGTTGCTATTCAACCAGAAAACCAGACACTTGCTTCCATCACTTTCCAAAATTACTTCCGTATGTATAGGAAATTATCTGGAATGACTGGAACTGCAACAACAGAAGCCGAAGAATTCAGAAATATTTATGGTCTTGACGTTGTTGAAGTCCCTACAAATTTGCCAATACAACGTATTGATGAAGATGATGAAATTTATCGAACAGCAGAAGAGAAATATCGGGCAATTGTGCGTGATATCCGTCAAGCACACGAAAAAGAACAGCCTATTCTTGTTGGAACAACCTCTATTGAAAAGTCAGAACAATTGGCAGAGCGTTTGCGAAAAGAAGGCATTACCGATTTTAGAGTCTTAAATGCTCGCTATCACGAACAAGAAGCGTACATCATTGCGCAAGCAGGAGTTCCTAGAGCTCTCACCATCGCAACCAACATGGCAGGACGCGGTACGGATATACAGCTTGGTGGTAATGTTGAAATGCGCATCCGACAAGAGTTACAGGATATCCCCGAAGGTCCAGAGCGGACAGCTAAAATTGAAGAAATAAAAAAAGATGTTCAGAAGCTTAAAGACAAAGCTTTAGCTGCTGGTGGTCTTTACGTCATTGCGACGGAACGTCATGAAAGCCGTCGTATTGATAACCAGCTTCGTGGACGTTCTGGTCGCCAAGGCGATCCAGGTCGCTCAAAATTCTTTCTCTCTCTTCAAGATGATCTTATGCGTATCTTTGGCTCCAATCGTATGGATGGTATGCTGCAAAAACTTGGATTGAAAGAAAATGAAGCTATTATCCATCCATGGATTAATAAAGCCCTTGAAAAAGCACAAAAAAAGGTCGAAGCACGAAACTTTGAAATTCGTAAAAATCTGCTAAAATATGATGATGTCATGAATGATCAACGCAAGGTTATTTTTGAACAGCGTATGGAGATCATGAACGCAGATGATTTATCAGAAATGATCCTTGAAATGCGCAATGAAGTCGTAGAGGATCTCGTAGAGGCTTATATTCCATCAGGGACATATTCTGAAAAATGGGATGTAAAAACTCTCGAAGAAGAACTTCAACAACTCTTTAATCTTGAGCTTCCAGTAAGAGAATGGGCAAAAGAAGATGGAATTGCCGAGGAGCAGATTTTAGAGCGTGTATCAGATGCTGTTACAAAACTTGAAAATGAACGTACTGAACGCTATTCTCCAGAAGTTATGGCTTATTTTCACAAGGCAGTATTGCTCGAAACTATTGACACGTTATGGCGTGAACATCTGGTGAGTTTAGACCATTTGCGTTCTGTTGTTGGTTTTCGTGGTTATGCGCAGCGGGATCCGCTCAATGAATATAAGACAGAATCTTTTGAACTCTTTCAAAGTATGTTGAGAAATTTGCGCAGAATTGTCACTTCTAAGCTTATGCGCTTTGAAATCATTCAACAACCTACAGAACCGACCATGCCTGAGCAAACTGATGCTGCTTCTTCTGTTTTTAATGATCAAAGTCAAGAAAATGCTCCCACCTTATGGGCACGATCACAAGAAAATAGATTTGTTAATCCACAAGATCGTGACCCTAACGATGTAACCACATGGGGAAAAGTTGGACGTAATGAGCGTTGTCCTTGCGGTTCAGAGAAAAAATACAAACACTGTCATGGAGCCTTTGTTTGAAAAGCAAACTATGAAAATGAATAAAAAGCGAAATTATGAGCAAGAATTGCGCACAGCTGGTTTAAGAGTAACACGTCAACGACGAGTTATTCTTGATATTTTGGCTGATACAAATGACCATCCCAATGCATTTGAGATTTTTCAGCGTGCAAACAAAATAGATTCGAGTATTTCACTCTCAACTGTTTATCGAACCATGAAAACATTAGAAGGAAATGGAACAATTCATCGCCATAGCTTTAGTGGTGGTCCATCTCGTTTTGAGCAAGCAGATGGGCAACATCATGATCATCTCATTGATATAGAAACAGGACAAGTTATCGAGTTTCATTCTGATGTTATTGAAAAGCTGCAAGAGGAAATTGCAAAGTCCCTTGGCTATGATATTATTCATCACCGCCTTGAACTTTACGGAAAAAAAAACTCTTAAAAAAGTGATTATATATCATTAGATAAAATACCTCAGGTAAATCAAGTTTTATAAAAATTTACCTTTAAGATATAACAGTTTCCATTGGCAAAAAAATTTTTTTGCTCTATTACCCCTTTTTGTATGATGCTATACGGTAATTCATTGTCAGCATTATAACGAAAAATCATTGCAACAAAATATTATAAAAATTGTATTATGAAAAATTAGGCCAATATTATCATGGTTTCTTTGCCACAAGATCGTATGAGACAGCTTGAAAAGCGCTTTGAAATAATTGAAAGCCAAATGACGACTAATCCAAATGCTGAAACATATGTCAAATTAGCTTCTGAATATGCAGAACTACAACCCGTTATTGCCTCTATACGCGCATTAAATGCTCTTTACGGAGAGATTACAGAATTAGAAACGATTATCAATGATAAACAAACAGATATAGAGATGCGTAATCTTGCCCAAGAAGAGCTACCATTGTTATATAAAAAAGTAGAGCAATTTGAAAAAGAACTCCAGATTCTGCTTTTGCCTAAAGATGTTGCTGATGAAAAAAACGCTATTGTTGAAATTCGAGCAGGAACAGGTGGATCAGAAGCAGCACTTTTTTCCGGTGATCTTTTCCGTATGTATGAACGTTATGCCCATGCTCACCATTGGAAAGTAGAAGTTATTTCACTCAGTGAGGGAGAAGTTGGCGGATATAAAGAGATTATTGCTACTATCTCAGGAAAAGGTGTCTTTTCTAAATTGAAATATGAATCAGGGGTTCATCGTGTGCAACGCATCCCCGAAACAGAAACCGGTGGACGTATCCATACATCTGCTGCTACCGTTGCAGTCCTTCCGGAGGCTGAAGAAATTGATATTGATATTCGCCCTGAAGATATTCGTATTGACACAATGCGTGCATCTGGAGCAGGAGGACAGCATGTTAATACAACGGATTCAGCTGTTCGTATCACGCATATTCCAACAGGAATTATGGTCGTACAAGCAGAAAAATCACAACATCAAAACCGAGCACGAGCCCTTCAAATTTTACGGGCACGCTTATTCGATATCGAACGACAAAAAGCGGAAAGTGAACGTTCAGCTTCTCGTAAAAGCCAAGTTGGTTCTGGTGATCGTTCAGAACGTATTCGTACCTATAATTTTCCACAAGGACGTGTCACGGATCACCGTATTAATCTAACCTTGTATAAGCTTGATCGCATTCTAGAGGGAGATCTTGATGAGCTTCTTCATGCACTCATCTCAGATCATCAAACAACACTGCTGATGGAAATGGATAATAATTGAGAAAATATTCTTTCAAGAATGTCATCCAACAAATGCAAGAAAAATTGCGCACGAAAGGAATTGCTGAAGCCGATCTCGATGCGAAAATACTCGTTGAATGGATAACAGGAATAAATGCTGCTGAAAGAATTTCTAAACCAGATATGCATCTGTCTTCTGAGCATATTATACAAATAGAACAGGCTTTACAACGGCGTATTGCAGGCGAACCCGTCTATCGTATTATAGGAGCACGAGAATTTTATGGTATATCTTTTACATTGTCTCAAGAGACGTTAGAACCTCGTCCTGATACAGAAACGCTGATAGATCTTGTTCTCCCTTTTCTCCAAAAACAGGTCGAAAATTCGGGAAGAACAACATTCCTTGATATGGGAACAGGAAGTGGCGCCATTGCCATTACACTCCTTAAACAAATTCCCCAATCCTATGCGGTGGCAGTCGATATTTCTGAAGATGCCCTTAAAACAGCGAAAAAAAATGCAAAGAATGCTGAAGTAGCACACCGCTTCACACCGCTTCTTAGCGACTGGTTTGATGCTGTCGCAGATCGCTTTGATTTCATTGTTTCCAATCCACCTTATATTCCCGCACAAGATATCAAAAAACTTGCAAAAGAAGTGCGCTTACATGACCCATTGCGCGCCCTGATAGGAGGGGAAGATGGACTTTATTTTTATCGAAAACTCGCCCATGAAGCAGCCAACTACTTAAAAGAAAACGGCTATGTCGCTGTTGAAATTGGTTACTCTCAAGAAAATGAAGTCTGCAATTTATTTAAAAAAAATGGTTTTCAATGTTTAGAAGTGCGTAAAGATCTAAGTGGAATACCCCGCGCACTTCTATTTGCATGCAAACATTAAAATTCCCAATCATCATCCGTGGTAGCAACCGCCTTGCCAATGACATAAGAAGAACCTGCCCCTGAAAAAAAGTCATGATTTTCGTCAGAGTTTGGTGATAAAGCTGCCAAAATAGCGGGATTAACACGACAAACCTCAGGGGGAAAAAGAGCTTCAAAACCTAAATTCATTAAAGCCTTGTTAGCATTATAATGAAGAAAAATTTTAACATCTTCTGTCAATCCAAGTGCATCATAAAGATCTTCAGTATATTTGCACTCGATATTATAAAGGTCAAAGAGCAGGTTAAAAGCAAAATCTTTAATTTCTTGTCTTTTGGCTTCATCAAGCTTTGCAAAGCCCAATTGGAATTTATAACCTATATAATAACCATGGACTGCTTCATCACGAATGATTAATCGAATGAGATCTGCTGTATTGGTCAACTTAGCGCGACTGGCCCAATACATGGGCAAATAAAAGCCAGAATAAAATAAAAAGCTTTCCAGCAAAGTCGAAGCAATTTTTTTCTTAAGTGGATCATTTGCTTCATAACGCTCAAGTACTAATCTAGCCTTTTTCTGCAAATGAATATTTTCTTCTGACCATCTAAACGCATCATCAACCTCTACCGTCGAACAAAGGGTTGAAAAAATAGAGGAATAAGAACGTGCATGAACCGCTTCCATGAAAGCAATATTCGTCAACACTGCCTCCTCATGCTCTGTTATCGCATCAGCCAGAAGCGAAATGGCTCCTACGGTGTTTTGAATTGTATCTAAAAGCGTTAGTCCTGTAAAAACACGAATTGTTAATTTACGTTCTTCATCCGTTAAGCTTGACCATGAGGGAATATCATTGGAAAGTGGTACCTTCTCAGGTAACCAAAAATTCCCAGTTAAGCGGTTCCATACTTCAAGATCTTTCTCATCATGTAATCTATTCCAATTAACAGCGCACACAACAGGATTTTTGGTTGTAATCTTTGTCATATGATGATCTCCTATAAACTACACGAAACACAGCCATCAACTTCTGTTCCACTCAACGCTACTTGCCGTAATCGTACATAGTAAATACTCTTTATACCCTTTTTCCAGGCATAAATTTGTGCGCGGTTAATATCACGTGTGGTAGCGGTATCAGGAAAAAATAATGTTAATGAAAGACCTTGATCAACATGCTGTGTTGCAGCAGCATAGGTATCTATAATTTTTTCAGGACCAATCTCATAAGCATCTTGGTAAAAATTTAAATTCGTATTATCCATATAAGGAGCGGGATAATAAACGCGCCCAATTTTTCCCTCTTTGCGAATTTCAATTTTTGAAGCAATTGGATGAATAGAAGAAGTGGCATGATTAATATAGGAAATAGATCCCGTAGGTGGAACTGCCTGCAAATTGCGGTTATAAAGCCCATACTCAATGACTAATTTTTTCAGTTCCTGCCAATCCTTTTGATCTGGGATAACAATATTGTTCCGCGCAAAAAGCTCTTGCACAAGCGCAAATTGCGGTTTCCATTCTTTTTCAATATATTTTTCGAAAAAACGTCCATCTGCATAAGCTGATTTTTCAAACCCTGCAAACATTTCTTGACGTTCACGTGCAATCAAATTGGAAGCCCGTATGGCGTGATATGTCACAATATAAAAATAGATATTGGTAAAATCTATCGCTTCTGGAGACCCATAATAGATCTGTTCACGCGCTAGAAACCCATGCAAATTCATTTGTCCCAAACCAATCGCATGACTTTCAGCATTGCCTTTCGCAATGGAAGGCACACAGGCAATATTACTCATATCCGAAACCGCAGTAAGGGCACGAACAGCAGATTCCACGGTCTGTCCGAAATCAGGACTTTCCATTGCTTTGGCAATATTCATAGATCCAAGATTACAGGATATATCACTTCCAATCGTGCGATAAGTTAAATCTGTCTCCAGTTCACTCGCCTCACTCACCTGCAAAATTTCTGAACATAAATTGCTCATACTTATGCGCCCAGCTATCGGATTCGATCGATTAGCAGTATCCTCAAATAAAATATAGGGATAACCTGATTCAAATTGAATTTCTGCTAATGTCTGGAAAAAAACGCGTGCACTTATTTTCTTTTTACGAATCTTTGCATTATCAACAAAAGAACGATAATGCTCCGTTAAAGAAATATCGCTAAAGGGCTTCCCTGTCACACGCTCGATATCATAAGATGAGAAGAGATACATATCCTCATTATTCCGTGCAAGCTCAAAAGTAATATCAGGAATAACGACACCAAGCGAAAGCGTTTTGATTCTAACTTTTTCATCAGCATTTTCACGCTTTGTATCCAAAAACTTCATAATATCTAAATGATGGGCATGCAAATAAACAGCTCCAGCCCCCTGTCGTGCCCCAAGCTGATTGGCGTAAGAAAAAGAATCTTCTAAGAGTTTCATCACCGGTAAGACACCTGAGGACTGATTTTCTATTTGCTTAATTGGTGCTCCAGCTTCCCGCAAATTGGTTAAACAAAGCGCCACACCTCCACCACGTTTTGAAAGCTGCAAAGCCGAATTAACCGCACGACCTATCGATTCCATATTATCTTCAACACGTAGCAAAAAACACGAAACCAATTCACCACGTTGTTTTTTCCCAGCATTTAAAAATGTCGGTGTAGCCGGTTGAAACCGGCCTGTAACAATTTCATCCACAAAATTTTCAGCAAGAGATTTATTTCCTTGTGCCAAATATAAAGCTACAAGACAGACGCGATCTTCATAACGTTCAAGATAACGTTTCCCATCAAAAGTCTTCAGTGTATAACTGGTATAATACTTAAATGCGCCTAAAAAGGTGGGAAAACGAAACTTAAATGCATAAGCACGTTTAAAAAGTTTTTTAATAAAAGAAAAATCATAAAGATCAAATAAAGCTTTTTCATAATAACCTTCTTCTATTAAGTAATCTATTTTTTCCTTCAGGTTATGAAAAAAAACTGTATTTTGATTAACATGCTGAAGGAAATACTGCCGTGCGGCAAGTCGATCCATATCAAATTGAATATGACCATTTTCATCATAAAGATTAAGCATTGCATTCAGCGCATGATAATCAGTAATCTGATCCGATTTCTGCGATTGTCCTATACCAATTGTTTCCAAAATCTTTCCAATCCCTTTTTTACATAAAGAACGTCTTCATCAGTTCCACGCAGCTCAAAACGATAAAGGCAAGGTACACAACATTTTTCAGCAATGATTTTACTTGCTAAATTATAATAACAACCAAAATTACGATTCCCACCACCAATGACACCACGAATTAATTTTCGGTTCTCAGCTTCATTAAGAAAATGGATAACGGCTTTCGGCACTGCTCCTCTTCCTTCACCATCTGCATATGTAGGAACAACCAGTACATAAGGTTCACCAACCAATGCAGAAGGCTTTCTTTTATCAATTTTGAAGAGTCGTTGACCAAGTTGCGAGACAAAATGTTCTGTATTACCCGTTGCACTCGAATAATAAACAATAAGCCCCATTAAGCACAAAGACCACTAATCATATCTGGTCTAAAACCAGACCAATGATTTTCACCACAAACAACGACAGGAACCTGACGATACCCCAGAGATTGAACAAAACTGTATGCTTGTTCATCACAAGAAATATCAACAACGCGATAATGAATGCCTTTTGCATCAAAAGCACGGCGTGTAGCATCACATTGGACACAAGATGGTTTGCTATAAATAGTGATCGACATTTTCTTCAACTTTCACAATTCCAAATAATCAACCCTAAAGGGTCAATCTAATAATTTTATAAGTACTCAAGAATAACAAAAAAACAGAAATTGTACGCAAAACATGTGGTTATTTTCGAATAGTACACAGCTTCCTGAACATAACAGAATTCCTCATCAAATAACTTCAAAGACTATGATGAGAATAAGCGATTATTCTATAACTTAAATGGCAAAGCCCCCCAGTTATAAACAATCTTTTGCTTGCATTACAATTCCCTCCTGCTGTCTAAAAAACTAACGTTCTAAACTACCGTTTTTCAAGAGCTCTGTTTTACTCTTTTTCGGCAAAAATCAATTACAAAAACGAAAGGAATCCTTCCAAAAGAGATCCTTCAGCAAAAATACTGCTATGCCCTTGGTCAATAAACTCTTTACAATAATGGAAATAACTTAGATACCAAACGAAACACACTAACACCCTCTCTTGTGCTTATTTAGAATCACCAATCATTTTGATACTATATATAGTATATACTCTCTCTCTTTCGTCAAGGTGAATTCAATTATTATTTTTAATTTTCCACGATCTTCACACTAAAATTTTCAGTTCTCAAAACTATGTAATAATATAACATTTTATTGACAAACGTTATATTATTACATAGTTTCCAAAATAATAAGCAACGATGGTAAAAAATATGGATCTGCACTTCAATAAGACAACATTAGGCTATGGAAATAGAATAGCAATAAAGAACTTTTCAGCGAAGTTAAAAGCTGGTTCATTGGTCGCAATAACAGGTGATAATGGCGCTGGAAAATCGACACTGCTAAAAGCCATCGCCGGATTGATTAAACCTCTTAAGGGAAAAATTACAAAACCAAAAAAAAGCCGCATTGCTTATCTTTCTCAGCAATGTGATGTAGATCAAACATTTCCAATTGATGTGAAAACGCTTGTAAAAACAGGGCTGTGGTCTTTTTGTGGATTATGGAAAAGCCAGCGCCCTTATGATTCTAAGATTCAAAATGCGCTTGAAATGGTTGGGCTTACAGAACTCGCACCCCGTTCGCTTGAAACATTATCAGGCGGGCAATTACAACGCGCTCTTTTTGCACGTATCATTGTGCAAGATGCCAATATTATTTTGCTTGATGAACCTTTCAATGGTGTAGATCATAAGACCCAAAAAGATCTTCTTGCACTGATCACATACTGGCAACAGCAAGGACGCACAGTTCTCACAGCACTCCATAACCCTCTCATCGTGCAAGAATTTTTCCCCCAAATGATTCAAATTAATCAACAAAACGCCTTTTATGGAGAAACAACACAGTTTTTAAACAACACTATTCATCACGTTATGCCACCTCTCACATCCAATTCTTTTCCTATTAGCGCACAAAAACAAAATCTTCCCATCAATGATCCTCTCTTTCTTAGGTTATAAGACGTGTATGCATTTTTTCTTGCTCCCTTTGTTGATTTCCAATTTATGCAAAACGCCCTTATCGGTTCTATTTTCCTGTCTATTAGCGCTTGTCCTGTTGGTGTATTTTTGATGCTCCGTGGAATGAGCTTGACAGGAGATGCTATCTCTCATGCCATTCTTCCTGGTGTTGCAACTGCTTTTCTGATTTGTGGCTTTTCCCTCATATCTATGACACTTGGTGGCATCTTCGCTGGTATTATTGTCGCTTTAGCAACCATTTTAATTTCACGAAATAGCTTTCAGAAAGAAGATGCATCCATGACTGTCTTTTATCTTATTGCACTCGCGGCAGGTGTCATTATTATCTCACTAAAAGACTCAACAATTGAGCTGCTTCATCTCTTATTCGGATCGGTTCTTGCACTTGATGCACAAGCCCTCTGGTTAATCACTACTATAATGCTGATTACACTATGCAGCCTTTGTATTTTTTGGCGTGCACTCGTTTTAGAAAGCTTTGACCCCCTCTTTTTTAAATCACTCTCTCCATTGAGTAAATATATTCATATTTCATTGCTTGGACTTGTGGTGTTGAATCTGGTTGGAGGATTTCAATCACTAGGAACATTACTTTCCGTTGGCATTATGATGATTCCAGCTATTACAGCCCGTTTTTGGTTTTCACGGCTAGGCCCTATTTGCGCACTTTCCACTCTTTTTGGAATCATTTCTAGCGTATGTGGTCTCCTGCTTTCTTTTCATCTTTCACTTCCCTCCGGCCCTGCGATCATCATTGCCGCAGGATTTATTTATCTTTTTTCCTGCTTGATAAGTCCACGTGGACTTATTGTAACATGGTTTCCCCACCTCTTTTATACCTCCTCACTTTAAGGAAAAAAATGTGCCTAAGTTTGCTCAAAAATTTGTTCTTCTTGGAGCTTTATTGCTTTCTTTTTCTCCATTTTCTGCTTCTGCAAACAATAAAATCAAAGTTGTTGCGAGCTTTTCTATTCTCGCAGATCTCGTAAAAAATGTAGGAGACAACCATATCTCTATGACCACTTTTGTAGGTCCCAATGCAAATACCCACACTTATGAACCTACCCCCCATGATGTTCAAGCTCTTAGAAATGCTCAAATTATTTTCATCAACGGACTTCATTTAGAAGGATTCATTGATCGCCTCATTACAGCAAGCGGTACAAAAGCACTTCTTGTCAAAGTTAGCGCTAACATTCCCTCCCTCAAAATGAAAAATCAAGAACATAACGCCCATCATCACCACAGCGTTATTGATCCACATGCTTGGCAAACAATTCCCAATGTCAAAATCTATGTGAAGAATATCGCTGCTGCTTTTTGTAAAATCGATCCACAATCCTGCACAAGCTACAAAAAAAATGCCGAAACCTACATCCAAAAACTTAAAATAGCACAAGATACCCTGAAAACAAAAATTACTACCATCCCTAAAGATAAACGTATCATTATCACATCTCATGACGCCTTTGGCTATTTTGCAAAAGAATACGGTTTTACTATCCTCGCCCCTCAAAGTGCTTCAACAGAAGCTGAAGCAACCGCAGCCGATGTTGCTAAACTTATCAAACAAATTAAGGCGAATAAAGCAGCTGCACTATTCGTTGAAAATATCTCTAATCCCCGTCTCATAAAACAGATTGCAAAAGAAACAGGTTTGAAAATTGGTGGGACACTTTATTCTGATGCATTGTCAAATAAAAATGGCCCCGCAGCAACTTATCTCGATATGATGGAACATAATGTGAATACCATCATTGATGCCATCACAAAACATTAAGATCTTCTACAAAAGAGATAAAAAACTGAATACAGCACTGAACCGTCTTCATATTTGTCTCAAACATACTGTTGTATAAAGTTTAGGTTGGTTTATAAGCAACAAAAAAGTACGCACTTTATAAGAATGCAATATCATAAAACCATTAATATACTGGCAATATATTAAAAAAATATATCAGCTTTTATAAAATGCTTTGCAAAACAACAAGATAACTGTCTTTGTCCCTGCTAATTCTTATAGGTATTCGCACCAATCCCTTATGTCATATTCATAAAGATCTGTCTAAGGATGATCTATAGGCAATTTTTTAACTCAAGAATATAGAAAATTTGATGGGATGTTACAGATGTGTTTCATCTGCTTTTATCATTAAAAGTAATGAAAATTTTAAAACAAGCGCGCCTTCTATCTCTCAGTGATTTCTTTTGCAACTGACCAGATACCCTAGCTGAAAATTGCATAGTGATTTACATGAGAAAAAATAAAAGCTTCTTATAGAAGCTCTGAAACCATTTAAGATCATATGGTCAGCGGTAAAATAAAATATGCCTATTCTCGTACAGGCTATTTAGAACAGCGTCGTATTTTTTGGATCAAATAGACTTCTTATGTTAGGGATCAGAGCTAAGATATGGGGCGCATCCCCTCTCATCTGTGAATTATTGGTTCCCTCTATTTCCCTCATTTACTTTTTATAAGATACATAAATTATTACATCAAGAAACATATGGTTAATGAATGGTTATTTTATATTGATATTTTTTATAATGAAAATGATTTTATTATGTTTGAGGTTTGAAAATAATATTCTTCTTACAGACCGTGAAAATGCAAATTTTCTTCATATAAATATTTTGACACTCTCAGCGCCATGGAACAATAGATCATTACCAAAACTTTTAAAATTTTGTTTTTAATCACATCGGGTACAACCTGATTTTGTAAATGTAATCGAGAAAGTCAAAACACAACATTATCATGACGCAACATAAAAGAAAGTCGTGTCACATCAATTAATGCTTACTTATTATTTGTGCGCTTTCCAGTGTTTTTATTAAAAGTATGAAAATTCTGATGAGCGACAGTAAAACTTAGTTTTTGACCATAGTCGTGTGTCAAGCGTTCTTTTATTTCAATCGTAAAGATGATATCATTCCAGCGCGTTAAAACATGGCAACCTGTTCCAATAGGCTTGATAAGCTCAATTTTTGTGTGAAAGACAGGTCCTTTATCTGGATGTTCGCCTAATAAGATTATTTCAGGTCTGAATGCTAAAAGATCAGTTTCTTCGCCATAAGACAATGAATGCCCTAAATGTTGTTCTAAGACATGGCGATCAAGAAAATTCATAGGAGGAGAACCAATAAAATCAGCAACAAATGTTGTTGCTGGAGTGTCGTAAATTTCCATTGGTGTTCCAATTTGCTCGATAGCTCCTTTATTCAAAACGACTATTCTATCAGCTAATGTCATAGCTTCTAGTTGATCATGGGTAACATAGAGGCTGGTTGTTCCTAATGAACGCTGTAGTGTTTTTATTTCAATACACATTTGCGCCCGTAATTTTGCATCAAGATTTGAAAGAGGTTCATCAAAGAGAAAAACACGGGGTTGACGTACAATCACACGCCCCATTGCAACACGCTGACGTTGTCCTCCTGATAATTGTCGTGGTTTACGATCAAGAAATGGTTCTATCTCCAAAAGTTTTGCAGCATGTGCGATGCGTTTTTTAATTTCTTCTTTAGGGGTTTTACGATTTTTAAGACCATATTCTAAATTTCCACGAACTGTCATATGGGGATAAAGAGCATAATTTTGAAAAACCATAGCAATATCACGATCAGCTGGTTCACGATCATTGATGCGTTCGTTATCAATACATAATTCACCTGAAGTAACTTGTTCAAGTCCTGCTATAATACGCAATAAGGTTGATTTCCCACACCCTGAAGGACCGACAAGAACAAGAAGTTCTTTATCAGCAACAGTTAAGTTTAAATCATCAATGACCAGAATGCCGTTGTCATACCGTTTTTTTATATTTGATAACTGGATTATGGCCATAATTACTTCTCCGTTTCAATAAGGCCTTTGATAAAAAGCCGTTGCATGAAGATAACAACAAGAACAGGGGGAACCATGGCAACAACCGATACTGCCATGAGTATATTCCATTGAGGATCATGTTGAAGTGATTCGACAATAAGCTGTTTTAAAATAATAAGGATCGTTTGATGCTTTTGATCCGTTGTGATGATAAGAGGCCAGAGATATTGTATCCATCCATAAATAAACATAATGATAAATAAAGCAGCGATATTGCTTTTGCTGAGAGGAAGAAGAATATCCTTAAAAAATTTAACTGGACCTGCACCATCAACACGTGCCGCCTCTAAGAGTTCATCTGGAATAGTCAGAAAAAACTGGCGAAATAAAAATGTAGCGGTTGCAGATGCAATAAGTGGAATAATCATTCCACTATAGGTGTCGATCATCCCCAATTTTGCAACAACCTCATAGGTTGGAAGAATACGAACTTCGACAGGGAGCATCAATGTAACAAAAATAAGAACAAAAGCAGTTTTTCGGAAAGGAAAACGCATATAAACAATTGCATAAGCAGACAAAAGTGAAATAATAATTTTCCCAATACTAATCCCAAGAGCCATAATGAGTGAATTCATTAAGAGTGGCCAGAGGTTGGGAAGACCGAGTTGTGCGAGGCCATCACCAAAGATTGTTTTATAATTTTCCAAAGCATACTTCCCAGGTAAAAGAGGAAGTGTTCCTGAGTTGAATGCTGCTGAACTATGGGTTGATGCAATGATAGCAACATAAACTGGAAAGAAAATAATGATAATGCCAATAATGAGAGTAATATGGGTTAGAAATTTCAAAACAGGGCGATTTTCAACCATAATTTACTTCCTAATATTGTACACGGCGCTCAATCCAGCGAAACTGGATAAACGTTAAGACAATAACCATCAACATCAATATTGTTGATTGTGCTGCTGATGCACCGATTATTTGATTTCTAAAGCCATCGTCATATACTTTATAGACGAGGATGCTCGTTGCACGCGCAGGACCTCCAGAAGTTGTATTATCAATAATACCAAAAGTATCAAACATAACATAATTGACATTGACAATAAGAAGGAAAAACGTCGTTGGTGAAATTTGCGGAAAGACCACTGTCCAAAATCGTTTAAAGGGACCAGCACCATCAATGGCGGCTGCTTCTATTTGAGAACGCGGAACAGACTGAAGACCTGTAAGAAAAAAGAGAAAATTGTAAGAAATTTGTTTCCAACTAGCCGCAATGACAATAAGAATCATTGCTTGAGTGCCATTAATACGATAATTCCATAGCACCCCTATTTTCTCGAGTAGAAAAGGGATAATTCCGATGGTGGGATGAAAGATAAACAGCCACAATATACCTGCCAATACTGGAGCAACAGCATAGGGCCAGAGCAAAAGCATTGTATACGCCTTTTTTGCACGGATGACACGATCAACACAAACAGCTAAGAGAAGTGATATTGTCATTGAAGCGACAGTAACGGAGATGGAAAATACTGCGGTTGTAAGAAGTGATTGCCGATAAGTAGGATCAGAAAGAACGGTTAGATAATTTTCAAAACCAATAAAGGTTGTTGTAAAACCAAAAGGGTCTTCACGCTCAAAAGATGATTTTATTGCCTGAGCAGCAGGCCAAAAGAAAAACAAAAAAGTCACAAGAAGCTGAGGAAAAAGCAGTCCGTAAGAAAGTAGACTATTTTTAAAATATGCTTGTTTTTCTTGCATTCGTAGGGCTCTTTAAATGTAGAGACTTTAAAAAGGTAAACAAAAAGGACTCAACTGTTTTTGTTGAGTCTTTAATGTTTAACAATAAAACGAAATTAATGATTAGACTTTTCAAATTCACGCAAGAGTTTATTTCCACGTTCAACGGTCTCATCTAAACCATCTTTCGGTGTTTTTGAACCACTAAGAACAGCTTCCAACTCTTGATCAAGAATGGCACGGATTTGTGGTAAATTACCAAATCTTATCCCCTTCGAGTTAACTGTTGGTGGATTAAGATTAATCTGTTTGATAGCTATATCCGCACCTGGCGTTTTTTCATAGAAATGTTGTTTTTTGCTCAATTCATAAGTCGTTTTTGTGGTTGGAAGATAACCTGTTTCCTGATGCCATTTTGCTTGATTTTCTGTTTTTGAAAGAAATTTAAGAAAAGCAGCTGCCCCTGCATATTCCTTTGGGGTATGTCCCTTAAACGCCCAAATAGAAGCGCCCCCAATAACTGAATTTTGTGGTGCTCCTTCTGTATCCTTATAGTAAGGTAGCATACCAACCCCCACATTAAACTGAGCTTCAGAAACAATTCCAGCATGTGATCCTGAAGATTGCATAAAAATTGCACAATTTTGTGCCATAAACATTGGTGTTGAATCTAATGCACCTGCTGGACCACCATAACGGAAAATACCTTGATCAGACCACTTTTTCAGGTCAGTCCACATACGCACTTGTAAAGGTCCATTAAATGTAAGTTCTGAATCAAGTCCTTTAAAGCCATTTTCCTTCGTTCCAAAAGGAACATTATGCAACGCTGAAAAATTTTCTATACCAATCCATTGAGCGGCATAAGCCATTGTAAAACCACAAGTTGCCGCTTTAGTCTCAAGAATTTTTTTGGAAAATTCTTCTATATCTTGCCACGTTTTAGGAGGCTGTTCTGGATCAAGCCCTGCTTTTTTAAAGATATCTTTGTTATAATAAAGGATGGGTGTTGAAATATTGAATGGCATAGAGACGATACGTCCCTGTTCATCGGAGTAATAACCACTAATAGCAGGGAAATAATCTGTAAGATCAAATTCTTGTTTTGTATCAGCCATAAGTTGATAAAATGGGTAGATTGCGCCTTTTGCAGCCATCAGAGTTCCAGTACCAACGTCATAAATTTGAGCAAGCACTGGCTGTTTCTTTCCACGAAATGCTGCAATGAGTGAAATCAACCCCTCTTCATATTCGCCACGAAATGACGAAACAACTTTATACTCAGATTGACTTGCATTAAAATCGTTAATGAGACTTTCAGTTTGCTTTCCTAATTCACCACTCATAGAATGCCAAAAGCTGATTTTTGTCTGCGCAAAACTTGCTGTTATTCCCGCTGTTGACATTATGATAGCAACCGTGGCCGCTATGGAAAGATAAAAACGACTCATGGTTCACCCTTTCTGAAGTGATGGAATACAGAATACCCCTAAATTTATAGTATTACACATGAACATGCTATGACAGTTTTATTTCAGAAATATATTCTCTCATTTAAACAGGAACCACCAAAAGGTCAAATGAATTTGTTTAAATTTATTCATTTTCTTTTATAAGCTTTCTTATGTATTAACGAGATACGCGTTTGTAACTATCTGAAAAAAGTGAAATGGCTTTAATAAGCAAAGTCAATTGGTAAAAAGATATAGATCGTAAATGTCACTCAATGACTATTTTAATATCTGAATTTATTTTTTTAAAAAGAATTATTCATTCTTTTATTATTTGTCTTATAACCTTCGGCTTATAACTTTAACACGATATTGCTACTGAATTTAACGAAGAGATAAATAGTATTTTTCTTACAATTAAGAAAATCATTTTTAAGCGCTTAATA
The DNA here is from genome assembly GCF_042193585.1 of Bartonella sp. PS7NMGDW. Taxonomy (NCBI): domain Bacteria; kingdom Pseudomonadati; phylum Pseudomonadota; class Alphaproteobacteria; order Hyphomicrobiales; family Bartonellaceae; genus Bartonella; species Bartonella sp. PS7NMGDW. The sequence goes on along the minus strand of NZ_JBHILX010000004.1, from coordinate 38,576 downwards.
GTCTCCTTCCCTGTAGCGAGATTACACCCCTCACGCAAAACAAAATGATACTGTATTACCAATTTCCATGCTGTTAAAAAATCTTTCAATACATCTAAATTTCATGATAGCGCCTATAAAATAAGCCACAAAGCCTCTCCACTAAAGTATATAAGACTTTTTGTATACCATCATTTTTACACTTCATAAAAGTGCAAAACGACACCATCATATGAGACCCGAATGCTTCAAAAAGTCTTGCATTTAAAATACGTTAAATGAATATTTTTATTCTTTTCTCAATAATTTTTATCCACACACCAACCCTGTTTATAATGTGCAAACGAATGATTTTGATTGATTCATTGCAAACAGATTTGAAATAAGAGAATCTTATGTATTAATGTCTCTTGTTCGCATGAACAAACTATTAATTATCATTATAAATCAATGTATTATTGTTATATATTAGGTAATTTTTCTTCTTTCATTACGTTAGCTTTATGAGGATATATAGTTTCTTTTGTGTTGATGTATTTTTTACCTTTGTGCACACAATTGCAATGCGAGATCAGGTTGATCTGTCGTAATATAATGTACAGGCATATCAAGCCAATGTGATAACCGAGCTTTTCCATTAATTGTCCATACCCCTACAGTAAAACCAGCCTCAAGAGCTGATTCAATAAAGTCCTGTGAAACAATAGAGCCATCTAAACTTAGATCAGAATAACCTAATTGCTTCCATTCAGAAAAATGACGGTACATATCACCTTCAAAATTATCAACACATGGACCAGATGGTATTCCTGCTTCAATAAAAGGACGAAGGATAAAAGGATCAAAACTAATTGCAGAAACCCGTTCTGATAAATTTCGACTTTTTATTAGCCCAAGCGCTTTTTGGGATAATATTGTTTCACGCTCCACTTCACCACATGTCTTGATTTCAAGATGCAATGCAACATTCGTTGGTGCTAAAAGATCAAGCACCTCTTCTAATAAGGGGGGGGCTTCTTGGCTTCCTTTTACGCAGAGTTGTTTGCGTGTTTCATTATCAATGTCGTGAATATACCCCTTTTTTCCAACCAATTGGTCTAGACGGAAATCGTGAAAGACAACCACTTCACCGCTTTTCAGCAAATGAACATCACATTCAACTTCATCAACACCTAACGCTATAGCATTATTAAATGCCGAAAGGGTATTTTCAGGATAAAGATGAGCTCCACCACGGTGTGCAACAATTTTTTTCTCAGACATGCAAAATTCCACACTTCTCAATTTTAAACGATATTGACGTACAGATTGCCAGATAAAGGCTTATATCATATGAAAATACACAATCATTTTTAAATGATTTTTTCTACACTTTTCGAATATCAAACCCTCAGTCATATTTTATTCTTAAAAAGACTTATCCTTCATTTTAATTATTCCCATTCAATAGTACTAGGAGGCTTTGAGGTTACATCATATACAACACGATTAATCCCTCTAACTTCATTAATAATACGTGCTGCCGTCTTACTTAAAAACGCCATATCATAGGGATAAAAATCAGCAGTCATTCCATCTACAGATGTGACGGCGCGAAGAGCACAAACAAATTCATAAGTGCGACCATCGCCCATCACGCCAACAGTTTGAACAGGAAGAAGAACAGCAAAAGCTTGCCAAATTTCGTCATAAAGACCGGCTTTACGGATTTCCTCAAGATAGATAGCATCTGCTTCACGTAAAATTTCTAATTTTTCACGGGTCACAGTACCTGGACAGCGAATTGCAAGGCCGGGACCTGGAAAAGGATGGCGACCAATAAACTGCTCCGGTAGCCCTAACTCTCGCCCTAGCGAGCGAACTTCATCCTTAAAGAGCTCACGCAACGGTTCTACAAGTTTCATATTCATCTGTTCTGGTAGCCCACCCACATTATGATGGCTTTTAATGGTTACCGTTTTACCAATAGCAGACACACTCTCAATAACATCTGGATAAAGTGTTCCTTGTGCTAAAAACTCTGCACCTCCTATTTTTTTAGTTTCTTCTTCAAAAACTTCAATAAAAAGGCGACCAATCGTTTTGCGCTTTTTTTCTGGATCTGTCTCACCTTCTAAAGCATTAAGAAATATATCGGCAGCATTAACATGAATAAGCTCTATATTATAATGATCACGAAAGAGCGTGAGAACTTCTTCAGCTTCATTCTTGCGCATCAGCCCATGGTCTACCAAAATACATGTCAGTTGATCTCCTATAGCTTCATGAAGGAGTACCGCTACAACAGATGAATCCACTCCCCCTGAAAGACCACAAATCACACGACTTTTCCCAACTTTTTGTCGTATCGTAGCAATTGCCTGCTCACGATAAGAAGCCATTGACCAATTGCCTTTAATAGCAGAGATCTTATGAACAAAATTTTGCAAAAGTTTTGTACCATTCTGTGTATGGATAACTTCAGGATGAAACTGTACTGCATAAAAATGCCTTTTTTCATCAGCAATAGCCGCATAGGGAGCTCCGTTTGAGGTTCCTATGACACGAAAACCTTCTGGTAAAGCTGCCACACGGTCACCATGGCTCATCCATACTTGATAACGAGAACCTTTTTTCCACACTCCATCAAAAAGGGCACTCTCTTCTTGCACTTCCAAAAAAGCACGCCCAAATTCACGCTCATGTCCAGCTTCAACCTTTCCTCCAAGCTGAACACACATGACTTGTTCACCATAGCAAATACCCAGAATCGGAACACCCGCCTCAAAAATTTCTATTGGAGCACGCGGAGAGCCCTCATCAATAACGGAATAAGGACTCCCTGATAAAATAATAGCTTTAGGATTTATGCGGCGCACAGCTTCTAAAGCCAATTGAAAAGGAACAATTTCACAATATACCCCCATTGCTCGTACCCGTCGTGCAATAAGTTGTGTAACTTGTGAACCAAAGTCAATAATAAGAACAGTGTCTGGATGTGATATGCTCATAGAAAACCAATCAACAATTATAAAAGAAAACTCATGAGAGTTATGATTCAATCTTTCTCTTTTCACAAGCCTGTTTTCTTACGAAAAAGATTATTCTCGTAAAATTTATGATAAAAAATGCAAAAATATGGATCAATGTTTTTTTTGTAATACAGACAAAAAGAACCCATCTGTTTGTGTTGTAGCCGGAGACAAAGTAAGTCCATAATTTGAAAAAACTGGTTGCACAGGAGAAAAACTAAAATGTTTCTGCCAAAGCGCTGGCATATCTATTGGAGAAAAATGAGAATGTTGTTGAAGGAAATGGGAAATTTGTTCCTCATTTTCATCTGTAAAAAGAGAACAGGTAATATAGACTAGGCGCCCATTTGGCTTAAGATAAGCTATCGCTTCATTCAAAATAGCCCTCTGTTCTGTTTGGCGTTGTTTCACCTGTTCTAATGTTAAACGCCATTTCGCATCTGGACGACGACGCCATGTTCCTGTCCCACTACATGGCGCATCTAGTAGAACTCTATCCATCTGACCTATTAATGGTTTTAATTCTTCTCTTTGCACTCGTATTTGTACATTACGAACACCAGCGCGTCGAAGACGATCAAAAATAGGAGCCAAACGAGCTTTGTCTGAATCATAAGCATAAATCTGCCCACGATTGTTCATATCAGAAGCTAAAGCTAATGTCTTACCCCCAGCACCTGCACAATAATCTAATACCTGCATGCTTTCTTGCGCTTCCACAAGGTGAGCAACAATTTGAGATCCTAAATCCTGTATTTCAAAGTGTCCTTTTTGAAAAGCTGGTTCCACTTGAATATGAGGATGACGGTTAAACTTTTCAATCGGTGCAATTCTTAAAGCTTGCCCAAACCATGGCAAAGATTTAAGTTTGGTTTTTGCTAATTCTTTCAACACCTTTTCTGGTGTTGCTTTTAGATTATTTACCCGTAGGTCTAAAGAAGGACGCGTTGCTAACGCAGCCGCTTCAGTGATCCAATTATCACCAAATAAAGGACGAAGATGCGCTTGACACCATTGCGGAATATCACCACGAATATAGTCTGGAGCATCCACTAATTGCTGACCTTGCCAGGATTTACGCTGTTTAGCTCCTAATAACTGCGGTGCAAACCGATCTTCTGCCAACTCACCGTCAATTTGCTCCAGCGTCATTTTTCCAGAATCTAATAAGGCACCAAAAGCGATATCTCGGATATCATCACTCTCCATACGCCATTGTAAAGAATAGCGTCGTCTTAACACATCATAAACGATTGTACCAATAGCTGCGCGATCACCTGCTCCAGCAAAGCGATGAGAAAGGCCCCAATCCTTTAAAGCTTCTCCTACTGGGCGATGCTTCATTTCTATCTCTTTGAGAACATCTATTGCTGCTTGCAAACGCCCACCTAATCGCATTCATTTCTCCCATTAAAATAATAAAATTTTAAATCATCTAAAAAAATAATATTATCTTCTTCTTGCCAATAAAACCTTCTCAAAGCCATTAAAAATTTACATTCAACATTAAAATGATTTGATCATACTTTTTATAAGATCCAATATTAGAGTATCTAGATTTTTCCTTTCATCTTCTGCCCATTCACTTTTTTATCCCTCTACCTCTTATACTAAAAGATACGCAGTTATCCATAAAGACCTTATTTCCGCCATGCATTACGAAAAAAATAAACTCTTTAAATAAAATTTATGAGAATTATCTGAATAGCAGAAAAAATCAAATATCTCCCATCTTTTATAGCTATCCTTCTGAAAAAATAGAAAAAATCTTCTCATAAAATTAAAAAAGTTTATCTTACGTTCACCAAAAAATTAACTTTTTAGAAAATGCTTGGAACCACTATTTGGCATGACCGTTTTTACTCTACTGGCAACTGCCAGACAATTTAAAAGGAGAAAATAATGACTTATAATAATGAAAAAACAACTTCATCTAAAAGCCGTCATAACACAATGCCCTCAAACAACGGAAAGAAATCCGTCCAAAGTGATCAGACAAACACTCGCCAACGTGCGTCAAAGACAGGACGGAAGACTACAAAAAGTTAATTCTAATTTTATATAACTTATTTCATATAGTCTTAACAGAAAGAGTTAGAGTTTTGACCTCTAATTCTTTCCTTTTTGGGATTATTACACCAAATCACAAACAGAAAAAGCGCAGTCTTCCTTTCTCGTTCTCGGAAGATTTAAATTTATGCGATATGACATTATGCTCTTATATCTTTAAATATCTTTAAACTGGCCCACGATAGTTGGGACTCTCCCGTGTAATAGAAACATCATGCGTATGACTTTCATGGAGTCCCGCATTCGTAATACGTACAAATGTTGCTTTTTCACGAAACTCTACGAGATCTTTTGCTCCAACATATCCCATTGAAGCACGAAGTCCACCAGCAAGCTGATGTAGAACTGATGCTATAGGACCTTTATAAGCCACCTGCCCCTCCACACCTTCAGGAACCAACTTAAGTTCATCACGAACATCATCTTGAAAATAGCGATCTGCCGATCCTCGTGCCATAGCACCAACAGATCCCATACCACGATAGGCTTTAAAAGATCGGCCTTGATAGAGATAAACTTCACCAGGACTTTCTTCTGTACCTGCTAAAAGAGATCCAATCATCGCTGCACAAGCCCCACCAGCTAAAGCTTTAGCAAAATCACCTGATGCTTTGATTCCACCATCTGCAATGATGGGAATGCCCGCTTTTTCAGCAACTTCTGCAGCATTCATTATGGCTGCAAGTTGAGGAACACCGACACCAGCAACAATACGCGTTGTGCAAATAGAGCCAGGACCAATACCAACTTTTACCGCATCTGCACCACTGTCAATCAATGCCTGCGTTGCTTGAGCAGTTGCTACGTTCCCAGCAATAACAGCTAGAGAGGAAGCCATCTTTTTAATTCGTTCAACAGTTTCTAGCACATGTTGAGAATGCCCATGCGCTGTATCAATAACCAACACATCAACACCCGCGTCGATGAGGCGTTCAGCACGTTCAATCCCTCCATTCCCAACACTACTGGCTGCTGCAGCACGCAAACGCCCTTGAGAATCTTTAGCAGCATTTGGATTTAATTTTGCTTTTTCAATATCCTTAACTGTTATCAGTCCGACACAACGATTTTGTTCATCCACAACTAATAATTTTTCAATACGATGATGATGTAAAAGATATTTTGCTTCATTAAGTTTGACATTTTCACGCACCGTGATCAAATTTTCATGCGTCATTAATTCATAAATTTTTTGTTTTGGATCCGATGCGAAACGAACATCTCTATTGGTCAAAATACCAACAAGTCGTCCTGCTGTCTCACCTTTAACACTATTTTCAACAACCGGAATACCTGAAATGCCATGAGAGCGCATCAAAGATTTCGCTTCCTCAAGTGTTGCATCTGGTCCAATTGTCACCGGATTAACAACCATACCAGATTCAAACTTTTTTACTTGGCGGACTTCTTCTGCCTGTTCTGCAGGAGACATATTACGATGAATAACTCCAAGACCTCCAGCTTGAGCCATAGCAATTGCCAAACGCGATTCTGTTACCGTATCCATTGCAGCAGAAAGCAATGGCAAATTGAGCTTAATATCCGCTGCAATGCGCGTACTGAGATCCACTTGACTAGGCATAACAAGAGAATGACCGGGCTGTAAAAGTACATCATCAAAAGTCAGTGCCAATGCACCTGTCCCCGTTTCAACAATCTTTGCCATAGCAAAATTCCTTTTATAATAAAACACCGCAAGGAGCTTTAAAATACAACTGCGGTTCTCATACATGGTAGATTGGCAAAAAATTATGCCATGCTACAAACAAAATGAAAAGAAAAATAAATATTTTTTTTAAGTGTGGTTTATAAAAATTTACAATTGTGATTCAATAGGTAACCAACTTATTATTTTTGTAAATGTGCGACGCCAAAAATTGCTTTCTGGCTCATGGTCAATGCTATATTTTTTTTCATTTTCAATAAAATCCCAATAAATACGATTATTATCACCAAGACGCAGATGATAACTCATTTCTCCTGTTGTTTCTTCAGAAAACAACAAATCTAATCTTGCTGTAATGGGAGCACATTCAAAAAGAATGCCCATTTCTGTATTTAATGATGCTGATCTGGGATCAAAATTTAAAGATCCAATAAAAGCTGTTTTACGATCAATTAAAAAAGCTTTGGCATGTAAACTTGCCTTACTCGATCGAAACAACCGTAATCCATGGGTGTTGCCCTCAGATTTTAATTCATAAAGCTTAACACCACTTTTCAACAACGCCTTACGATACGATACATAACCCCCATGCACCAGTGCTACATCAGTAGCTGCTAAAGAATTCGTCAGAATTTTTACATCAACACCCTTTGAAACCAAATTACTAAAATTCTGCGTTCCAACCTTACCAGGAACAAAATAAGGTGACGTAATCTGAACCGTTTTTTGGGCATTTCCAATAACCTTTGAAAGTGCCTTCATAAGCCAATTGCTTGCTTTTTTACGCAATGCTTTTTCTGGAGGATCAGAAAGAACAACAACTTTGTCTGCTAAAAATAACCGCCTTCCTGTTTGAATAAAACAATCAAAATTAATGTGCTGTTTGACATAATCTAAATAAACTTTTGCAACCTTGGAATCCCGAAATTTTTGTAATTTATCCTTCCAATAGCTAAGATCACTTGCGCTTTTAGGAACAACCAAAGTATGAATTGGCAAAACAACAGCACTATTCCAAAAATCATCAAAAATACTTTCCACCTTTTTAACAGAGGGTCCGATTAACATCAAATCTAAATCTCGAAAATGGGATTCTTCACCAGCATCAAAATAAGAATCTGCAAGATTACGTCCTCCTACAAAAGCGATCCTACCATCAACAATAAAAGCTTTATTATGCATTCTACGTGTAACAGTAATCGCCCGTAATATAATCTCTAAACCACGACGTAATCCACCTTTACGCGATCGTCCTGGATTAAACATTCTCACCTCAATATGAGGGTGTTTATCTAGCGCAATATAAGCTGGATCACGTGCTTGAGCGTTAATATCATCCAAAAGAAGCCGTACCCGAACACCCCGATCCGCTGCCTTAACTATTTCACTTAATAATAGACGCCCTGTTAAATCATCATCCCAAATATAATACATCAGATCAAGGCTACGCCCAGCCTCTGCAGCTCCTATTGCACGAACGCAAAACGCATCCAAATTGCTGATAATGAGGGAAAGAGCATCTTTATCAATCCCCAATCCATTTTCTTCCTCAGCTAATTGACTGACGATACGATCAAGCTTAGTTTCATCTTTCTGAATAGGTAACGCATAAGAACATTGCCCCCTAGCATTTTTCACAAAACGCCCATAAGTGTAGATTGCCAACATAGATGCAATAAAAAAAAAGAGAACAAAACCAATAACAATATGTAAAAGAGTCAAAGAGGACAAACTTTCTATTTTAAGCTATCGCATCATCAGTAATGCAAACGATAATCCTAATCACTTTATCTTAACCGTGTAGCAGATAAAATGCCACTTCTTGCTTAAGAGAGTATAAATTTAATATTGATGATACAAAAATTTTAGCGGTAGTATTTAAAAGTTTTTAAAAATGCCTCTCTGCTTTAATAAATATAAACTTAACTAAAATTGTATAAACTGAAACAGACGATTAAAATAGTCACATAAAATTTATATTTGTTTTAAATCTACAAAATCATCCTCTATAGATAAATTTTGCAATAAATGATTGTTTTCTTAAGCCCCCCCACGGACTTTATCAAAATCCACTCTATTTTTTTGAAACTCATGCTTGTCATGAAGAGAGATTTGTTATGAATTTTACTTTCGTTCTTGATTTCTTATTGCTCGTAATTCTTCCATTTTTCTATAAAGTGTAGAGCGACCAATATGAAGGCGGCGCGCAATCTCACTCATATGTCCTTTATAATGTTTGACCGCTTTCTCGATAATATCATGTTCCATCTCTGCAAAAGTACGCACATGCCCATCTGTATTCAAAAATTTTATCGATTCTTGTTCATTATCTTCTTGCATAGCACCCTCAATGATATTGGGAACATTCATTAATGGATTTCCCATTAATTGCGGAAAATCTCGAACAGTTAATAACGGTCCTTCACTGAGTAAAATCGCACGAAATAAAAAGTTTTCAAGCTCATTTCTATTGCCAGGCCAATCATACTGCATAAGCAAGGAAAGAGCAGATCCTGCTAAACCATGGACATGTGATCGCCCTGTTTCGGTGATAATGCGATCAATCAAACGTTGTGTGATCTCTGGAAAATCATCCCTTAATTCTCGCAAAGCAGGGACGCTAATAGACAAGTGAGAAAATTGTTCAAACAAACTATGCAAAAAAAAGTTCTCTTTAACCAAATCCTTTAAACGCGATGTTGAAATAGCAATGATCCGAAAAGGGAAAAAATCTCCTTTTGTATTCCTTTCCCTTTCTTTAAGGTAATGAGCGAACCGTTTTTGCTGTATGGGCTCAAGTCGATCAATATCACAAAGGCAAAGTGTCCCTTTCTCAAGAGAAGAAACCAATGGTAGGAATTCTTTAAACCACTGCTGATTTTCTTCTTCTGGATCAACAATGGCTGAACATTGAAAGCGAATAAAAACACCTTCCGAGAATAATCCCTCATGATGAATAATCCGAGCTAATGTTTCACGTCCTGTTCCAACTTCCCCCTCTATCAAAAGATTCTGTAAAGAAGTTGCTGCTTGTCTCGATTGTTCTAACACTACCTGCATAGCTCTACTTTTTATGCAAAGATCAGAAAACCGTAAATGATTCTCTTTTTTTCGCCGAATATCTCTAACTTCATGCTCCAAGGCAGAAATAAGAGCAAGAATATCCAAAGTAACCCTTACGCGTAATAATGTTACTGGGTGGATCCAATAATCAATAGCTCCAGCTGTTAAAGCTTTCTGGAGTAAATTCTGATTCTCTTGTTGTGCTATAACGACAATAGGAACAGAAACACCAGCAACTCTAATCATTTTAATTAAATCGCTCACACTCAAATCACTCATAACGACATCAAGGAGTGCAAGCACAATGTTTTTACGCCTGTGTAAAAGATCAATCGTACGGAGACCATTTTCTGCTTCAATGACACGATAGCCAAAACCTCGCAGCATAGCAGAAAGTTCTATCCGTCTTCCATAATCTTCACTCGCAACAAGAATAGGACCAACCATAATGTCAATAATCTCCTTTGAGACTACTCAGCAGCTTAATATAAAAATTGTTGTAAACCATAAGAAATATTTCACCTCTTGTGTTTCACTTACGAACTTCATCAAGCTGTTAATTAAATACAACATTAAGGCATTTTTTTCCATTTTTTTGCTTTTTCATTGATTTTCATCAAATTTTTCATATTGACTCATGGAGTATTTGATAATGTTATAAAAACTAGAGAGCAAAATAATCTAAATAGAGTGCAATAAATGAAACATACCTATCATATTTTATGTCTTACAATTACCACCTTGCTGTTAGGTGCCTGTAGCTTTTCGCAATATTATAACTCAAATATGCCAACTGGAATTGATGGAAAATGGGTTGATGAGAATGGTATTATTTCTTCTTTCCACAATGGTGTTTTTGAAACGCGTGCAGCAGATACAGAAGAAAAACTATCAGAAGGGGTATATAATTATCTCAATGCCCAAAATATAGAAATTGAAATACGCTCTATTCTCCGTGGAACAATTTCTAGAGTCAATTGTACAGTGTCATATGATGCCACACAACTTCTCTGCACCTCGCATACAGGAGCACAGTTTTTCCTTAAGCGGAAATCTTAGACAAGGTACAAAGGAAGCCTCTCTTAAGAACAGAGGGAGCACATACATTAAACAGGAGGTGATCCTTTCTCCTCCTGATAGAAAATCCTCTCTAAAATACGCAAAGATACGGATATAATTTTTACCTTGAAAATTTTCTAAACATTATGAAATGCATAAAATAATCATTTTCTTCCACCAAATATCAGTAAAGCCACCTCACAATAAAATTGTTACTTTGTATCATTCAATCTATTTTAACCTAAAATAACATTTTATTTGATAGGAAACTTTAATCTAAGCAGCGCCAATGCGCAAAAGATCATGAAAATGAACAATTCCTATCGGTTTTTTATCTTCAACCACGAAAAATGCACCAATATGATGATCATTAATAAAAGCTGTTGCTGCACCAACAAGTGTATTTGGTTTTACAACTTTAGGAGCTTTGGTCATCACCTCGTCAACATTAAATTTTGATAAATTAAAATGCATGTTACGTGCAAGATCGCCATCGGTTACAATTCCAATTAGTTCGCCTTCTTGATTCACAACACCAACACAACCAAAATGCTTTTCCACCAAAACATTCATCGCTTCAGTCATAGATGTTCCCTGCATAACCAAAGGCATATTATCACCCTCATGCATAATATCACACACGTATTTAAGGCTTGCACCAAGAGAACCACCAGGATGATATATTTTGAAATCCGTTGCGGTAAAACCACGCATTTCTAAAAGAGAAACCGCTAATGCATCTCCCATTGCCAATTGCATAATTGTTGAAGTTGTAGGGGCTAAACCATGGGGGCAAGCCTCTTCTATCTTTGGTAATAATAAAACAATATCAGCTTGTCGTCCTAATACAGAGTACTCACTTGATGTCATCGCAATAAGGGGGATACGAAAACGCGCCGCATAACTTATGATACCACTTAACTCTTGAGTTTCACCAGACCATGATAAAGCAAGAATAACATTATCAGATCCAATCATACCAAGATCACCATGATTGGCTTCTGCAGCGTGAACAAAAAAGGCAGGCGTTCCAGTTGAAGCTAGGGTTGCTGCAATTTTTGTCCCTATATGACCACTTTTCCCAAGACCAGTAATGACCACATGTCCACGAGCTTTTCTAATAGTTTGAACAGCCGCTTCAACAGAAGAAGAAAGAGTTCCCAGAAGAGATTTTTCAAGGGCTTCAAGCCCCTGCTTTTCACTGGCAAGTGTTTTAAGCGCTGATGCAACTGCACCTTGCAAAGCCATATGAGGAGACGGTGTTATCATAATCAAATTCGATCAATAAAATTAAATGAGAGATCTATATCATCTTTCAACATTAATGGTTTCCAGTAAATTTTTCAATGAGGCAGAAACATGGCTGTGCATATCAGCGCGTGCCAAAGAAAATGCAACGTTGGCTTCAATGAAACCAGTTTTAGAACCGCAATCAAAAGTGCGCCCTTCTACTTGCAAACCCCAAAAATCCTGCTCATTTGAAAGCCGTATCATAGCATCTGTTAATTGAATTTCATTTCCTGTTCCTCGTTCTTGAGTGGAAAGAATATTAAAAATTTCTGGCTGCAAAATATAACGTCCATTGATGTACAAATTTGATGGTGCCGTTCCTAACACTGGTTTCTCTACCATTTTTGTGATTTTAAAACCATTTGCAATCTGTTTACCTTTGCCAACTATACCGTATTTATGTGCTTCTTCAAGATCGCATTCCTGAACGGCAATAATATTTCCCCCGCCCACCTTTTCATAAAGACTAATCATCTCAGAAAGACATCCCTTTTTGGCTTGAATCAGCATATCGGGTAATAACAAAGCAAAAGGTTCCCCTGCAACTAATTCACGCGCACACCAAAGAGCATGCCCTAATCCCAAAGGTTGCTGTTGCCGAGTGAAAGAAGTTGACCCTGGTAATGGCTGTAAACGGTATAAATGTGCAAGATCTTCTTTCTTTCCACATTCAGCCAGTGTCGTGTATAATTCAACTTGCGCATCAAAATAATCCTCAATGACTGCTTTGTTACGTCCAGTCACAAAAATAAAATGCTCAATACCAGCCTCCCTCGCCTCATCCACAACATATTGAATAACAGGTTTATCAACAACTGTTAGCATTTCTTTAGGAATTGTTTTTGTCGCAGGAAGAAAACGCGTACCAAGACCTGCTACTGGAAATACAGCTTTCCGGATTTTACGCACACTCACCCTCCTCAATGAATTCATATATTTTTTGTTTTATTTAACATATGTTTTTACGAAATGGTAAAAAAGATATCTTATTGTTTTGATTATCATTATAATGGGCAATCAAAAATGTAAAAAAGAGTATGAGAATTTATTGAAAGGATTAAAACGAATTATTTATTTCAGTTTTCTCCCCTTCTTGATCATATTATCGATTAAACTAAATACAAAATAAAGTTATTGCACATCTAATAAATTGAATATTAATGGGGATTTCAAAATGCAAAAAACAGAATTGAAGACTTTCTCTTTTTTAGAGAAGTCCATAAATTGGAGAACTCTTCTCACTGGCTCTGCCGTTATTTTTTCTGCTTTTTTAATGTTTTTTGTATCCCTTTCATATGCTGATAGCGGATTTAAACACTGGATTAAAGAATTTAAAAAAATAGCTATTGCTCACAATATTACCCCTTATACGTTTCATATGGCGTTTAAAGGTGTTAATGCAATTGATCCAGAAGTTCTAAAAAGTGCCGCATACCAACCGGAATTTGTTGCTCCTTCATGGAACTATTTCGATAATCGTGTCCATGATATTGCAATTGAGGAAGGACGGCGCCAAACTCAAAAATGGAACAAATGGCTTCTTCAAATTGAAAAACGTTTTGGTGTTGACCGCAATATTCTGCTTGCTATTTGGTCAATGGAAAGCAACTATGGGAAAGTTTTAGCTAATAAAAGTGTAATGCGTGACACCATTCGTTCTCTTGCAACTTTAGCCTATGCTGATAAAAAACGTGCAAAATATGCATATACACAGCTGATTGCTGCTATGAAAATTCTACAAAGTGGCGAAATTAAACGCTCTCAACTCACTGGATCTTGGGCCGGTGCATTGGGGCATACACAATTTATTCCAAGCAGTTATCTCGCCTATGCAGTTGATATGGACCAAGATGGACGGCGTGATATCTGGAACTCTGTTCCAGATGCTCTGGCTACTGCTGCTAACCTTCTCCACAAAAATGGCTGGCAATCTAATCTTATTTGGGGAGTAGAGGTAAAAGTACCGCAGGGGGAAAACCTCCCTGAAGGCTGGTATTCCTTTGAACAATGGAAAAAATTAGGTGTAAAACACGCAAATGGGCATCCTCTTCCTACATTAGCTGAACAAGCAATATTAAAATATCCAGATGGAGCAAAAGGACCTATATTTTTAGTCACAAAAAATTTCTTTGTTCTGAAACATTATAATAATGCAGATCGTTATGCGTTTGCTGTTGCTCTTCTTGCTGACCGCATCGCTGGACATCCTGGATTGGTGCATGATTGGCAAAGACCTTTTCAACCTCTTACTTTCCAAGAATGCAAAGAACTGCAATCTCGCTTAAGTGCACTGGGCTATTACAAAGGGAATGTTGATGGAAAAATCGGAACAGCTTCTCGCAAAGCAATTAAAGCCTTTCAACTACGTCACGGTCTAAAAGCAAATGGATATCCATCATCTCAAGTGCTTTTTCTCCTTCGCAAACAATAATGGAGACTAAGGTTTTGTCTTCTGTTCGCCTGATATACTTGGCATTATTGCTATTTTCACTTTCCATTGTGGGGATCATACAGCCATCCCCAAGTAAAGCAACGAACTTCTTCAAATGGTTATCACAACATAACAAACAGACGCAACAACCACCGCAAATTATAGAACAAAAAATAGACAAGCCGCAAAAAAAGATCGTAACACAAAAAAACATACAAAAGCTAAAAGATGAGAATGCAAAGCGCATTCTTGTCATAGGGGATTTTACAGCTTCTGCTGTTGCCGATGCACTTAAGAAGTTTTTTATAAATAATAGCGATATCGTTATCATGAACAATACAATGCCAGCTTCCGGCTTAGTTCGGACGAATTATTATTCTTGGCAAAGCAATATTCCTAAACTCATTGATCAAAATAACCCCGATGTTATTATCATGATGATCGGTGCAAATGATAATCAACCAATCACAGACTCTTATAGAACAATTAACACAGATCAATCAGAATGGATGCACATCTACAAACAAAGAATTATCGAAATTGTTGAAAGTCTTCATGCCTCTAGAAAATCATGGATATGGATAAGTCAACCTGCCTTTAGAAATGACCTTTTGACACAAAAAATGAAAATTTTTAATGTGCTCTATAAACAAGAAACAGAAACAGCAGGAGGATATTTCCTCGATATCTGGAGCGGCTTTAGTGATGAGACAGGAAATTTTTCTTTTTCAGGCTATGATATTAATGGAAAAATAACCAAATTACGCACCAATAATGGCATGCATTTCACCTCTGAAGGAAAGAAAAAACTTGCCTCTTATTTAGAAAAACCATTGAAAAATATTTTAAATTTTTATGCCTTTTCTCATAAAAATCCTTACTCAACCGATCAAGCTATTCAAAAACTTATACAAGAATCAGAGAATAAAGAGCGGAGCAATATTATGCGTCAGCCTCCAATGAGCCTCGATGATATGGCACAACAAAACACTCACCTTTTAGGCAAAAGAAAGTCAAGTTTTATAAAAAAATCATGGTTTGCACCAAATGGGCATCAAAAAGATCGAGCTGATAATTTTTCTTTCCCATAATGTCTCTTTAAAAGACAAAATCTAATTTCCTTCATAAACAAAAGGTGAACAAGATAAAAAACTCTGTTTACAGAGCTATAATGAAGAGAGAATTCGTATAAATCACAACTGCATTTTTCGAATAATATGAAAACGGCATGGTATTAACCATACCGTTATATCTTATAGTCCACGTTTGTTAATCATTGCCTCTGGTAAAGGCATCCGTCCCCGAAAAGCTTTATAAAGCTCCTCTGGATCACGACTTCCCCCAGCAGAGTAAATAAAACGTTTCAACTTATCAGCAAGCTCTGAATTAAAAACATCTCCCGTTTCTTCAAAAGCCTGAAAAGCATCAGCATCAAGGACTTCCGCCCACATATAAGAATAGTAACCAGCGGCGTAACCATCACCTGAAAATATATGCGTAAAATGTGGAGGACGATGGCGCATAATAATTGTATCAGGCATTTGCAGCTTTTCTAATTCTTGGCGTTCAAATCCTGTTGGATCAGTTACCTTTTGTCCTTTATGAAAAGCCATATCTACGAGAGCTGATGAAGTAAATTCAACTGCAGCAAAGCCAGCATTAAATGTCTGTGCTGACAAAACCTTATCCATTAATGCTTGCGGCATAGGATGTCCTGTTTTTGCATGCGTAGCATAAGATTTTAATATCTCTGGTACAGTTAACCAATGTTCGTAAAGTTGAGAAGGCAGCTCAACAAAATCACGTGAAACAGATGTTCCCGATACAGATGGCCATGTGACATCAGAAAGCAAACCATGCAATGCATGCCCAAATTCGTGGAAAAGCGTACGCGCATCATCAAGTGATAAAAGAGCAACCTCCCCTTTGGGTGGTTTAGCAAAATTACAAACATTGTAGATAATAGGCTTTTGTCCGCCATCCAATTTATATTGTGATTGCAAACTACTCATCCACGCACCGGACCGTTTTGAAGAACGTGCAAAATAATCACCAATGAAATGCCCAAGTAGACTTCCATCAGACTTTTTTACTTCCCACAAACGTGCATCAGGATGCCAAAGTGCAACAGCATTTTTTTCTTCAAACGTAATGCCAAAGAGTTTTTCTGCTACCCCAAAAGCCGCTTTAATCATACGATCAAGCTGAAAATAATATTTAATTTCAGCGCTATCGAAAGAAAGTTTTTCAGTGCGAAGTTTTTCAGTATAATAACGCCAATCCCAAGCAGCTAAAGATTCATTGCTGCCCTGATTGTTGGCAAAATTTTGTAATTCAATTTGCTCAGTAGAAGCCTTTGCTCTTGCACGCTCCCATACAGGCATAAGCAAATCCATAACGGAATCAACACTTTTAGCCATGGTATTATCGAGTTTCAAATCTGCAAAAGATTTATATCCTAATAATTTAGCCTGCTCATCTCGAAGCGCAACAATCTCTACAATAATTGTTTTATTATCATTCTTGTTATTATTTTCACCACGTTTAGCCCAAGCTTGGAATGCAACCTCACGCAAATCACGACGATCAGAGAATTTTAAAAAAGGTTCAACAATCGAACGTGCTAGTGTTAATGCATACGCTTCTTCATTACCTCTTTCACACGCAATTTCCTTCATTGAATCAATGAGATCTTGCGGTAAACCAGATAAGTCGGTCTGTTTTAAAAACAGAATCCATTCAGCTTCATCATTTAAGACATTTTGTCCAAAAGTAGCATTTAAAAAAGCAAGTCTTTCATTAATTTCCAAAAGCCGTTTCTTAGCTTTTTCATCGAGTTTTGCCCCATGACAAACGAACTTTTTCCACCATAATTCAAGAACACGTGTTGTTTCACTCTCAAATATGCCCAGCTGCGACTGTTTATAAAGCACATCTATTTTTGCAAATATCCGTGCATCCATCATCATTTTTGAAGAATAACGAGAAAGTTTTACAACGAACTCTTGCTCTAGCTGTTGAATTAATACATTCGTATGAGCACTGGTGCGCAAGAAAAATATTGAACAAACACGATCAAGCGCTTTGCCACAAAGCTCAAAAGGCTGCAAAAAACTCTCAAGCGTTGGTGGTTCTTGCACCATCGCAATCGCCTCTAGTTCTTCTTCGGCTTCTTGAAGAGCCTGTTCAAAAGCGGGTTTAAAATCTTCATCACTGATAGAAGAAAAATCAGGAAGACCTGAAAATCCCTTCCAGTCCAGCACTGCTGCTTTTGTCATAATACTTTATGTCTCCATTATAAATTTAAGCTGTAACGATTATCTTTACGACACAAATTGATAATATACTAAAACTATTTCGTGAGTTTCAAAACGACCTTTCCAAACGCTATTGAATAAAAAAATCTAGAAATCGTAAAATTCTTTCATTTCAAACCATATTATATTGGAGAAATAAAGATTATTCGTTCGCACATCACAATACAATTGCATATTAATAAAAACACTTGAAGAAAGGCATAATCTCCACTCTTTAGAAAATATTGCTGTAGATCCTTTTGAAAATCGCAAAACTGCATCAAAGAAATGATGGTAAAAATCAGAACTGATTTTTACATTTACGCTTTTATATTATTCTCAAATTAAACTGTATTCTTGTTTTATTGATTCAGAAACTTGTTTATAACCTATAATTTACCCTTGACTTTACTTCAAATATTAACAATTGGGAATATAGCTGGGGAGTTTTTTAAATCTTCCATAAACTTTTGTTTTTATCTCATCTATTATCTAGATTTACAACTCTCCAACTCTTCAGGAGGTACTTTATCATGACTGAAATTAAAACGACCTTCGACTTCAAAAATTTTTCTCCTGAAGCTCTCGCTGAAAAGTTAAAAAATCAGCATTTTGCAGACTCTATTGATATCATCAATGACCTCGATATCATGGAACGTGTAACCATTCTTAGTCTTCTGCCTCTTGATTATGTTATCGAACTTTTTGATAAACCAGAGCTTGAGCAACCTGCTTCCATCCTAGAACTTCTCCCTATAAATCGTGCAGTTGAAATTCTTGATGGCATGTCTGCCGATGCTGCTGCGGACGTCTTTCAAGAAATGGATAAAGAAACCCGCACACGACTTTATGCCTTGCTTAAACCCTTAACGCGCGCTGAACTTAAAAAACTCACCAGTTATCCTGATCATACAGCAGGGGCACTGATGACAACAGAGTTTATAGCCGTTCCTTCAAACTGGACTATACAAAAAACGTTGGATCACATTCGTGAGGTCGAGCGAACACGTGAAACCGTTTATACCAGCTATGTAATTGACCCTAAAACAGGTATTCTTCTCAAAGCTGTTTCACTGCGTAACCTTATTCTTGCCTCACCTGATGAACAAATTCTTAATGTCCCTACCCATGACTCGCCCATTACAATATCGCCCTTCACACATCATGAAGATATCGCACGCCTTTTCCAGCGCCATGATCTTCTCTCTGTGCCTGTAGTTGATGAAAGTAACCATGTCATTGGCATTGTAACCGTCGATGACGTGCTTGATACTATGGTTGATGAGATGAATGAAGATGCCTATAAATTTGGGGGTATGGAAGCGCTTAATAAGCCCTATATGCAAATTAAATTTCCTGAAATGATGAAAAAACGTGGCGGATGGCTCGCTTTACTCTTTGTCGGTGAAATGCTGACAGCAAGTGCTATGCAACATTTCGAAACAGAACTCGAAAAAGCGATTATTCTTACACTGTTCATACCTCTCATTATGAGCTCAGGAGGAAATTCCGGCTCACAGGCTACATCCCTTATTATCCGTGCATTGGCTTTACGTGAACTCACGTTGAAAGACTGGTGGAAAGTGTTCATTCGTGAAATTCCAACAGGACTATCTCTTGGTCTCTTACTCGGAATTATTGGCATTACGCGCATTGCTCTTTGGCAACAATTCGGTATCTACGACTATGGGCAACATTGGATTGCTGTTTCGACAACAGTGGGTACAGCTTTAGTCGGAATCGTTACCTTTGGTTCTCTTTCTGGATCTATGCTGCCTTTTATTCTTAAAGGTTTAAAATTTGATCCAGCAAGTGCTTCTGCTCCTTTTGTGGCAACTTTAGTAGATGTCATGGGCATTATAATCTATTTCTCTGTAGCTTCCATCATTTTGTCAGGAACTCTTCTTTAAACATGTAAAGTAGAAACTCTTTCTTCTGGAAAGACTTTGTCATGTAACCTAAGATCTTTCCAGAAGAGAATAAGCTCCATTAATTTATTTTCTAGCGCACCGCTCCATAAACAATTTATTATTTTTATTGAATAACAGCTCCGAATATCGTAAATTTACCTCATCATAAAGCTTTTTATATTAAATCGATTAAAGTCATCTTCTTGCCAGTCACAAACGGGATTGGTGTATAGCTAAAAACTATTCAAGAAAAAAATTAAATACTCCTTATATCCTCTCTCTCGTATCAAAAACTGTTGCAATATTGACAGCTGAGAAAGAATAATAATGATATGCTCTATAGGCTTTATATTTCTTCACAAAGGTGTTGATAGGTATACTATTCACGTATATTACATCATTTATGAGCCCTATCATGGAATGGATTTAGTGTACGTTCAGAAAACTCTCTTAAGTACATGAATATGCAACAACAAGTGTATTCTGTTTGAAGCGTTCTGTTTGGCATGAAAAGCATACTCCTATTAGAGAATGCGATTAACAAAAGTGTGAGGTAATGCACTATCTCCATGGCTTAGAAGATATTGCTTAGATGCTTTTGAAAGCATAAGTTTGGCTTAACGGCAAAGATAAGAATTTTCTTTTGATGCCTTCATCTTCTTTCTAAAAAAGACTGTATTCCGGTTTCATAAATAAATAAATAAAACAGATATAATTCTTGCCCCAATCTGTCATACAAAAGCTAGAACTTCTTATAAAATGCTTAATCGTCTCAATATTTACCTCAAATACACGGTTGCATTAGATCTGGATTTTGATTGACAAGTTATAGAATAAGAAAAAGCTGTGTTAGAATAAAAATATCGTACAGTTGTAATAAATTGGCTATGAATTAAGAGATATTCCGGATTTTTATCAATCTCTTTGCAAAAAAACAACAATAATACGGCTAGCTTTATACTTACTTACTCTTACAAGAGCTCATATAAATTCCTTACATCATATTGATAAAAATCAAATTGACGGTGATTTTTGGGATAATTCTTAGCTCAAGAATAGAACATACGTACTATAAAAATCCTTTTACGAAGCTCCAGCAATTGAAGCTTAATAGAGCCTTAAAGACTTGGATAAATAGTTTTGCCATAAAAATATTGCCTCCATCTTCCAAAATTATAAAAAAACATGTAAAAGGTTTTTTAATAGTCAGGCAAAGAATGTAAAGACTTTGCCTCAAATGAAATTTCATTAAACGAAAAGAAGAAAATTTATGCAATTGCGTAACATTGCCATCATTGCCCACGTTGACCATGGGAAAACAACGCTTGTAGACGGACTTCTCAAGCAATCAGGAAACTTCCGTGATAATCAGCGTACAAGCGAACGTATGATGGATTCAAACGATATTGAAAAAGAACGTGGAATTACAATCCTAGCGAAAGTGACATCTGTTGTTTGGAAAGATACTCGAATTAATATTGTTGATACACCAGGACACGCCGACTTTGGCGGAGAAGTTGAACGTATCCTAAATATGGTTGATGGAGCCATTGTACTTGTTGATGCTGCTGAAGGACCAATGCCACAAACAAAATTTGTCGTTGGCAAAGCATTGAAAGTGGGTTTGCGCCCTATTGTTGCTATTAATAAAATTGACCGACCGGATGCACGCGTTGATGAAGTCATTAATGAGGTTTTTGACCTTTTTGCTGCTCTTGACGCAACCGATGAACAGCTTGATTTTCCTATTCTTTATGGATCTGGACGCGATGGATGGATGGCTGAAGCCCCCGAGGGACCAAAAGATCATGGATTAGGTCCTTTATTTGATCTTGTGACACAGCATGTCCCTTCTCCTAGTGTAGCAGAAGGACCGTTCCGCATGATTGGAACTATTCTTGAAGCGGATCCGTTTTTGGGACGAATTATTACAGGGCGGATTCATTCTGGCTCTCTAAAACCCAATCAAAGTGTCAAGGTTCTTGGACAAGATGGAAAACTTTTAGAAACTGGGCGTATTTCAAAAATTTTAGCATTTCGTGGCTTAGAACGGCAACCCATTGAAGAAGGAAGTGCTGGTGATATTGTTGCGATTGCAGGCCTACAAAAAGGTACCGTAGCTGATACTTTCTGTGATCCTGCTGTTAATGAACCCCTTACTGCCCAACCAATTGATCCTCCTACTGTTACTATGAGTTTTCTCGTCAACGATAGTCCCCTTGCTGGAACTGAAGGCGATAAAGTAACAAGTCGTGTCATTCGTGACCGATTGTTAAAAGAAGCAGAAGGCAATGTCGCTCTTAAAATTGAAGAATCAGCCGATAAAGATTCTTTCTACGTTTCAGGGCGAGGAGAATTACAGCTTGCAGTTCTCATTGAAAATATGCGCCGTGAAGGATTTGAGCTTAGTGTTTCACGCCCACGTGTTGTTATGCAAAAAGATGAAAATGGAATAACTCTTGAGCCAATCGAAGAAGTTGTTATCGATGTTGATGAAGAATATTCCGGTACTGTTGTACAAAAAATGTCTGAACGTAAGGGAGAAATGGTGGAATTACGCCCTTCTGGAGGTAATCGTGTCCGCCTTGTCTTTTATGCACCAACCCGAGGACTCATTGGTTATCAATCTGAACTTTTAACGGACACACGTGGTACAGCAATTATGAATCGCCTTTTCCATGCTTATGAACCTTATAAAGGAGACATTGCTGGTCGTGTTAATGGTGTTATGATTTCAAATGACAACGGTGAATCTGTCGCTTATGCTCTTTTTAATCTTGAAGATCGTGGACCTATGATCATCGATGCGGGTGTGAAAGTCTATCAAGGTATGATTATTGGCATCCACTCACGAGATAATGACTTAGAAGTTAATGTGTTAAAAGGAAAAAAACTCACCAATATGCGCGCTTCCGGAAAAGATGAAGCCGTAAAGCTAACGCCTCCCATTAAAATGACATTAGAACGTGCCTTATCGTGGATACAAGATGATGAGCTTGTGGAAGTAACCCCTAAAAATATTCGTCTCCGCAAACTCTATCTTGATCCTAATGAACGTAAACGTTTTGAAAAAACACGTGCATCAATTTCAAGTTAATTTCATAATCTCTTTGGTAAAATATTTAATTGTATTGAGCCTCACTATATCCCAGAAAGGATGTCTCTATGAATATTAAGGAAATACCCGTAGGCAAAAATCCACCAGAAGATATTAACGTTATTGTGGAAGTCTCCCTTGGTGGTGAACCAATAAAATATGAGATGGATAAAAAGTCGGGCGCATTATTTGTTGACCGTTTTCTTCATACATCAATGGTTTATCCTGGAAATTACGGTTTTGTCCCTCATACGCTTTCAGATGACGGTGATCCTATTGATGTCCTTATCTGTAATACCCGTCCACTTATGCCTGGTTGTGTTATCAATGTTCGCCCCATCGGAGCTCTGATGATGGAAGATGATGGTGGTAAAGATGAAAAAATTATTGCCATTCCCACTCCAAAATTAACAAAACGCTATATCAATATTCATGACTATACAGATCTACCCGAGATTACTCTCAAACAAATTGAACATTTCTTCAAGCATTACAAAGATCTGGAACCTGGAAAATGGGCTAAAATTGAAGGATGGCGTGATAAAAACTTTGCTTATGAATTAATTAAGCAAGCTGTTGAGCGCAATAAAAAAATATAACGATTTTAATAAAATAAAGCCTGTTTTTATAATAGGCTTTATTATTTATTTTTTCTACGAGATGCAATCTCTAAAGGATTGCCATATCTGCTTTAACTCTTCTAAATGTGTTGAAAAGTAAAGTTGTTTGTAGCGAGATATTGCGCCATTTTTCAGAGAAATAGAAGAAGACGGTATTCTCCACTGCTTCGCAAGAAATTTAATGAGAGCTTTATTCGCTTTTCCATCTTCAGGAACAGCACGAAGGCGTATAACCAGATATTGTTTTTCACCATCTCTACATTCAACCCCTATTATTTTGTCAACAGATGATTTGGGAATGAGATATACAAACAAAATCAAGTTATTTTTATCAACTTGATAAAACATGTATTCGCCTCAAATAATATTTCTATAAATACATGTTTGCGTAAACGCGCCACATGAAATTACGAATAAAATAAATAATAATGAACACTACAATAGGTGAAATATCAATTGTTCCAAAATTTGGTAAAATTTGCCGGATACGGCTTAGAACAGGATTTGTAAGACGATTTAGAAAGCTTCCTATCAAAACAACAAAGCGATTGCGCGAATTTATAATATTAAAGACATAAAGCCAAGAAAAAATAACACTAGCGATTAAAATATCAATATAAATATCAAAAATCAAATCAATCGTCCGAAGCAATGCATAAATCATGCGTGATCCCTTTCAATCAAGGAAACAGAAGAGCGTATAGAAAACCTTCATTAAAGCAGGTTTGTGTATCAAAAAATGGTTTTATACTTCAATACTCTTTTTTCTTGAATAAAAACCAGACATCTAAATTCTTCATCTCTCTATTTAATGACGATGCAGCTAGAAAACAAATATCAAAATTAAAAATAGCACATGAAAATAGAAGAAACAGCAAAAAATCTGAATATCCCTTATAGGATTAATCTTAAATCTCATCGTTTTAATTATTAATATATAAAAAACAAACAAAATAAAAACGGCCTTTTAAAGGCCGCTTTTATTTTTAAAATTATTTCTGCAAAGCAGTCAAACGGTTAAGAGCACTGCTAAAACCATTGAGCTGAACAAATAAATCATTCAAAGCTGGTTCACCTGCAGCAGCAATTGTCATTGCCAACTTTAACTGTTTTCCAGAACGTAAAGCTGCTACGTGATTTTTGTCAAAAACGACAGGAACCATGCAACCTGCTGGTACACAAGTCCGAATACCAGTTTCGATAACAGCTTTTCCCTCATCAACTTGTAAACGAACAGGCTTAGAGACCAAAATACCAAAAGGAACTGTTAAATTACCAGATACAACACCCTCAGCATCGAGAGTAAGGCCCATAGCCACAACAACACGCCCCTGCTCATTCACTTCTTGACGGTGCATAAAACAAATTCTTTTCCCTTCTTGTATACCACAGTTAATAGTCCATAAACCGTAGGTTTCAGTCAAAGAAGAAGCTCCATTTGGCAATGTCGCTGCCGCATCTTTTGATGCAGGAGGCTTTGAACTTGTTGCAAATGCAACAGATGAAATACTCAAGAGAGTAAAAACTATAAGTAAATTAAATAACTTTTTCATTTTATATTCCTGTTCTTTACATAAAAGAGAAACATGTTTATTATTTATTATAATATAAAGCATCTTAATAAAAAAAGCTTTCTCATCATCATATAGCTTTTATAATGGTCTAAGGCTACCTCGAAATTCGCTGACCACTTTCGTATAAACGTGCTTTTTAAAAGAAACAGCAATCAACGGAAGGGTTTCTAGATCGATCCATTTCCATTGATCGAATTCCGCTTTATTGCCATCTGGTGGCGGGTTAATCGCAATTTCAGAAAGCTTTCCCGTAAACTGGAAAGCAAACCACTTTTGTATTTGCCCACGATACTTATTGCTTAATGTGCACCCAATAAGTTCTTGTGGAAAATCATAGTGGAACCAATTTTGTGCTTCTTTAATTAACTTTACAGATCGAATACCCGTTTCTTCATAAAGTTCACGATATGCTGCATCCAATGGTTTTTCATCTTCATCAATCCCTCCTTGAGGAAGCTGCCAACGATGAGATATGTCAATATCTGCATGAATGGGCGCCATTAAACGACGCCCAACCCAAACTTTACCCTCATGATTAAAGACTACAATCCCAACACATTTGCGATATGGAAGAATCTTCAAATTAATACCTGCATCCATTTAATATTCCTCAAAATCGCAAGCTATAGATATCATTTCTCACTTTAACACATCCTTATTGGGATCTGGTGGAAATGCTGCATTTGCCATTTCACCTCGTAACAGCTTATAGGCCTCATTCAATTGAATATCATCTTTAGGGTCTTTCGGAACAAAAGCAGCTGAACCAGATCCTTTATTACTCTCTCGTTTTCCTTTGATATGTCCTTTTAATGCAGACTCACCAACTTTTACATCATAACCCTTATATTTTTCAGGGAGTGGTTGCTCTACAATAATATCAGGCGTAATCCCTGTCCCTTGAATAGAAGTGCCAGATGGCGTGTAATAAAGTGCTGTTGTTAAGCGTAAAGCTCCATTTTCACCCAAAGGAATAATTGTTTGAACAGATCCTTTACCAAAAGACTGCGTCCCTAAAATTGTTGCACGACGATGATCTTGTAATGCACCAGCAACAATTTCAGAAGCACTTGCCGAACCACCATTAATAAGGACAATGAGCGGTTTTCCACTGATGACATCACCTGGCTTCGCATCAAATCTTGTCACATCACTCTTTTTGCGCCCACGAGTCGACACAATTTCACCTTTATTGAGAAAAGCACTCGAAACACTAACAGCTTGATCTAAAAGCCCACCCGGATTAAGCCGCAAATCAAGGACGTAACCTTTTAGCTTATCTTCAGGAATTTTAGATTGGATATCTTTAATTGCCGCCAGAAGATTATTCAATGTCTGCTCAGAAAACTGGATAACTCTTAAATATCCAATGTCACCCTCAACCCGATATTTCACCGCTTTTACTTTGATAATATCACGAACAATCTTCACTTCAAATGGCTTATCAACGCCAGAACGAATAATTGTTAAGGTAATTGGTGTTCCAGGAGCACCTCGCATCTTATTAACAGCTTCATTCAATGTTTGACCATTCGTTTGTACATCATCAATTTTTGAAATAAGGTCTCCTGCTAGAATACCTGCTTTTGAAGCGGGAGTATCATCCATTGGTGAAACAACTTTAATTAAGTTTTTTTCCATAGTGACCTCAATACCAAGACCTCCGAACTCTCCTTTCGTAGAATCCCGCATATCCTTGGCTTCTTCAGCATTCAAATAAGATGAATGAGGGTCCAGTGATGTGAGCATGCCATTGATAGCATTTTCAATAAGCTTTTTATCATCTGGAACTGTAACGTATTGCATACGCACGCGCTCAAAAACATCGCCAAATATAGCTAGCTTTTTATATGCATTATCTTCATTATTTGCAGCAACAGACTGCACCATAATCATTGAACAGGCGCCGAGCAATACCCCAGCGACCAAAAGAATAACTTTACGAATCATTTTGGCTCCTTCTTATTTTTTCAGTCTGCCACCAAGGAGTTGGATTTACAGGTTTTCCCTGCTTTCTAAACTCAATGTAAAGCATTGGAGAAGTTTTTCCTATATCCAATGCAACACTGTTTGAAATAAATTGCATCTCCATTATACCCAGAGGCTCACCTGAAAGAACAAACTGCCCCTGTTTTACATTAATTCTCGACATTCCAGTAAGAATGATATGATAACCATTTCCAACATTGAGAATAATTAACTGTCCGTAAGAACGAAATGGCCCAGCAAAAGCAACAAAAGCATCCACAGGTGATATAACAACAGCTCCTGACTCTGTTTCTATCGTTTCACCAAAGCGCGTAATCTGCGAATTCTTGTTAGAGTGATGTATTCTTTTTCCTGAAACAGGAAAAAGTAAAGAACCTTTTCGGCTTTCAAAATTGGACTGTTCTAACAATTGCAAACTTTTCCGTACCTGTACTGATGCATCAGAGTTAAGTTTTGACTGACGGTCGAGCTCTAAAATCAATTCTTCCAAAGACTGCGCTTTTTTAGCAAGAGCAATATTCTTTTGTTGTTGTTCTGTAAGTTCTTTTTCTGATTTTTTTTGTAGTTTATTTTTTTTGTCTAATAAAAGCTCTAGACGTTTTCGCTGCTCTGCTTGATTTTGCAGTTTTGTCTTTAATGCCGTATATTCCGTAGTAATGGAATTACTCAAATTGGTCAACTCCTTGAGTTTCTGTGTTAAATCTCGCGTTTTCTCTTGCATCTGAGGAATAACAGTACCTAATAAAACAGAACTACGTATAGAAGCCAACGCGTCCTCTGGCTGTATCATAAGAGCAGGAGGTGGATTCAATCCCATACGTTCCAAAATTGCAAGAACTTCCGCAAATTCAGCGCGACGACTTTTTAAACTTTGATAGACTTGTACCCGCTCTTCTATCATTTTTTTAAGCTTTTCTTCCCTTTTAGCAATATCATCTGCTACTGTACGTTCTTCTTTAGCCGCCTTTATGAGTGCATCACTCAAAACACGTTGATCTTTTTTTAAATGCTCAACTTGATGCGTAAGAAAAGCAACACGCTCACGCGAAAGTGAAATATTTTGGCGAATTTCTCCTAATTCTTTATGTGCTTGCGTACTCCTCATTGTATCTTCCGCATGTGATACAGAAAAGCAAAAAAACATACTCAAGAGCAAAATGACAAATATCACGCACTCCCCATATAAATATAGCGTCTTTCTATGAAGAAGCTTTTTCATTTGCCCAACCATGACACCTCATCGTATACATTAGAGATGCTTTAAATGGTGTCAGCTAAAACAATATTAATAAATATATAAATAAGTGCTAAAAATTGCACAAAAATATTAAAAACGATGATACGGATGATTATTTTCAATTGTCACAGCGCGGTAAAGTTGTTCTGTAAGAAGAATACGTGCAATTTGATGTGGCCACGTCATCAAACCAAAAGATAAAAGAAAATCAGCATGCTTCCTTATTTGTTCATTATGCCCATCAGGTCCTCCCAAAGCAATAACAACATCTCGAATGCCTTCATCACGATAACACCTCAATTTTTCAGAAAAAGAAGTTGAAGAAATCGATTCTCCACGCTCATCTAACACAATTAATCGACATTTTTCAGGTAAAAATTCAATAAGTTTTCTCCCCTCTTCCTCCATACGTTGACACGCTGTTTGAGCACGACTTTCTGGTATCTCTTGTAACTTTTTTAAATGAAAGCCTACAACTCCAGAAACTTTAGAAAAACGATCCAAATAATGCTGAACTAATTTTTGCTCCGCCCCACTTTTCATACGACCAACCGCAAAAATAGAAATTTGCATTTTAATGATCTCCGAAGAAACGCAAAGCTGTATCGTTTAAATCCGGAGTCATCCATATTTTTTCTAAATTATAAAAAAGACGAATTTCTGGACGAAAAAGATGAGTGATAATATCACCTGTATCAATCAATACCCAGTCACCTCCAGCAAGCCCTTCTACACGCGCAAGCCCCTGCCCACTATCTTTCCAAGTATGTAATAAATGATCAGCAACAGAAGATACATGACGCTGCGAATTTGCTGAAGCTATGACCATATAATCAGCCAAAGATGACTTTCCTCGAATATCAATAGTAACAATATCTTCTGCTTTTGTATCTTCTAAACTCTTGAGAATAACTTCAAGACTCTCACTAACAGAAAAAACTTTTTTTTCTTTTGAAAGCATACTATCGCAAGAGTGTTTGTGTGCAATGTTTTTCAGATCAATATCCTTTCTTATCGTTGTGGAATCTAAAAAAGAGATTTCTCTAAAGAGAAGCAGAATCTTATGAAATGTTCAAGAAAAATCATTCTTTTTCAAACGCAGGTTTGTTGAAGATTGAAAAGATAAAGGTCCATGCAAATAAGTCCAAACTGGTGGCTTTATAAAAGGTAATCGCTTACTTTCTCTCTCATCCAAACGAAAACGACGATAAATATGTGCCATAGGAGAAGAAAGTGCTGACCGATTGCCTAAAGGACGATCAATAATCGCAATAGGAAGCATAGAAACGATATCATGCCATCGATACCAATGATGTATCGTCGTAAAACTATCTGCCCCCATAATCCATACGAAATTTACGTCACTATAATGGGTAAGAATATGAAAAATTGTATCTACTGATACTTTACTCCCTATAGCCTGTTCAAAACCTGTTAAGCGAATTTTCGGGTGGTCAATAAGTTTAAAACTTAATTGCATTCTCTCCTCTAAAGAGAGCAACTGTGTACAATCCTTTAAAGGATTTCCTGGAGTGATCATCCACCATAACTGATCAAGATGCAAACGCCGAATGGCAATTTTTGCAACAAGAAGATGCCCCGCATGCGGTGGATTAAAGGAACCACCAAAAAGACCCACAACATTGGATCTTTCAACATGTGGCATACAATTTTTCCATGGAAAAAATGGTGTTCTCAAGCTCTAACCTGACCATTTCCTTTAACATGATATTGAAATGAAGTTAGCTGTTCAACACCTATCGGGCCACGTGCATGCATTTTTCCTGTTGCGATACCAATTTCCATTCCAAAACCAAATTCACCTCCATCAGCAAATTGTGTGGACGCATTGTGCAGCAAAATAGCTGAATCTAAATGATTAAAAAATTTCTTTACCACTTCCAAATCCTCAGCAATAATCGATTCCGTATGTCCTGATGAATAACGCTTGATATGAGAAATGGCTCCCTCAACACCCTCAACCGTTTTAACAGAAAGAATAGCATCAAGATATTCATGCGACCAATCTTCTTCAGAAGCTAATTTGACATCTGGCATAAGAAAAACAATATCTTCTGTGGCACGAATTTCACACCCCTTTTCCTGTAAAGCAGTTAAAACAGGAAGAAATTTTTTTAATGCTTGGCTGTCAATGAGAACTGTCTCAACAGCACCGCATATCCCTGTCCGCCGCAACTTTGCATTTAAAATAATATTGCGTGCCATATCTAAATTTGCCGATTTATCAATATAAATATGACAAAGTCCCTCCAGATGAGCAAAAATTGGAACACGTGCATCAGACTGAACACGGGCAACAAGGCTCTTTCCACCACGTGGTACGATCACATCAATCGCTCCATCCAATCCTTTGAGCATTTCCCCAACGGCAGCGCGATCTGTCGTTCCAACCATTTGGATAGCATCTTTAGGTAAACCAGAGCGTTCTAAACCTTGTACCAAAGCTAAATGAAGAGCATGAGAAGAATGAAAGCTATCCGAACCCCCGCGCAAAATCGCAGCATTACCTGCTTTTAAACACAAAGCACTCGCATCAACTGTAACATTTGGACGACTTTCATAAATAATACCAATCACACCAAGAGGTGTTCGTACACGACTTATATGAAGCCCATTTGGACGTTTCCACGCACTCATGACCTGTCCAACAGGATCAGATAAACGAGCAACTTGGCGAACACTGTCTATCATTGCACGTAAACGCAAGTCATCTAATTTTAGCCGATCAATCATTGCAGCTTTCAAATTATTCTGAGCAGCATTCTCTAAATCTTGACAATTCGCTCGTAAAATTTCATCTGATTGAGCCTCTAGACTTAAAGCGATCATTTCCAATGCATTATTCTTTTGCTCAGAAGAAGCAACAGCCAACGCTGCAGCGGCATAACGTGCTTTTTGTCCCATATCTTTCATTTGTTCTTCTAAAGTCATCGTATCATCCACTCTGCCAAAACAATAAAAACAAAAGTAACTTTTTTAAACAGAATTGGTCAAGCAACGTAAAATCATATCATTACGATGCACCATAGCAGAGCGCGCCTCATACCCAAGAATAGATTCAATTTCTTCGCTTTTACATCCTATAATGCGTACAGCCTCATCTTTGCCATAGCTTACAAGTCCACGCGCAATCTCAACCCCATTTGTATCAACAATTGCAACCGTATCCCCACGATGGAAATTTCCCTCAACGGCAATAACCCCTGCAGCTAATAATGATTTTCCTGATTCAAGAGCCTTAATGGCTCCTTGATCAATCGTCAAAACACCAGATGGATCTAAATGACCAGAAATCCATGTTTTCCAAGCACTAACAGATTTCTCACCAGCCGCAAAAAAACTCTTGCGTTCACCTTTGTCAATTGCAGCAAGAGGATTCATACGCTTGCCTGAGGTAATAATCATCGCCGTTCCAGCAGCATTAGCTATCTTTCCAGCATCAAGCTTGGTCTTCATTCCTCCCCGTGAAAACTCTGAAACAGCAACATCTGCCATTTTTTCGATATCATGCGTAATGGATGCAACAAAAGGTATAAATTCAGCCGTTGGATCACTATGGGGAGACTTTGTATAAAGACCATCAATATCAGATAAAAGTATTAAAAGATCTGCCCCCATCATTGTTGCCACACGTGCAGCTAAACGATCATTATCACCATAACGAATTTCATTTGTCGCAACAGTATCATTCTCATTAATAACAGGTACTGCTCTAAAACGTAAAAGCACATTAATCGTCGCACGTGCATTGAGATAACGCCTTCGCTCTTCTGTATCAAATAAAGTGAGCAAAATTTGGCCTGTTTTGAGCCCATGTTGAGCAAGGGCATCACCATAGGTTTTTGCTAACTCAATTTGCCCCAAAGCAGCACATGCCTGACTTTCTTCCAATTTCAAAGCCCCTTTAGGAAGCTGTAGCAATGTCCTTCCTAAAGCAATAGCACCTGAAGACACCAACAATATCTCTACGCCTTTTTTGTGCAATTCAACAACATCACTGATTAAGCTTTTAAGCCATTCAACCCGTAAACCTGTCTGAGGATCAACCAAAAGGGCAGATCCAATCTTGACCACAATACGTTTATAGTGTGTAAGTTTTTGCGATCCAAAAGCCATCTCAATCAACCTTGCTATCCCCACTAATCTCCTCTTTGCGTGACATTTCAATAATATGTGCACCAGCACGCAGCACATTTTCTAAACCTTCGCGGCTAACCGCAGAAAACATCATAACAGGTTGATCCGCTGCTCTTTGCAAAGCTTCCTGTTTCATTTTACGCTCTTCAATTGTCAGAGTATCTATCTGGCTTAAAGCGACAATTTCAGTTTTATCACTTAGATTATTTCCATATGCCTCAAGTTCATGACGCACAATTTGATATGCTTTTGCTACATCTTCTTCTTGAGAAGAAATTAGATGAAGCAGTACGCGACAACGTTCCACATGTCCTAAAAAACGATCTCCAATTCCCACACCTTCATGCGCTCCTTCAATTAATCCTGGAATATCAGCCAAAACAAATTCACGACCATCAATACGTACAACACCAAGATGAGGATGTAGAGTGGTAAAAGGATAATCTGCAACTTTTGGTTTTGCAGCCGTTACAGAAGCTAAAAAAGTTGATTTTCCAGCATTAGGTAAACCAACAAGCCCAGCATCAGCAATTAACTTCAAACGAAGCCATACTGCACGCTCTTCTCCAGCCAAACCTGGATTTGCACGACGCGGTGCCCGATTTGTCGATGTTGTAAAATGAAGATTCCCAAAACCGCCATTCCCTCCTTTTGCAAGACGATAGCGCTGTCCCACTTCTGTTAAATCACAGATTAACGTTGTATTATCTTCTTCAAAAATTTGCGTCCCAACCGGAACTTTAAGGATGACATCATCACCCTTTTCACCCGTCATATTACGACCCTTGCCATGCCCCCCTGTTTTTGCTTTAAAATGCTGTTGGTAGCGATAATCAATCAGCGTGTTAAGCCCATCAACAACAAGAGCCCAAACATCACCACCCCGTCCTCCATTCCCCCCATCAGGTCCCCCAAATTCTATGAATTTTTCACGACGAAATGATACTGCTCCAGAACCTCCATTACCAGAACGAATATAAACTTTAGCTTGATCAAGAAATTTCATTGGAAGCACTCACTGAGGAATCAATCTCTCTACCTCTATAGGCAATACATTAGTTTTACCAGTTTTTCATCATTGATAACAGAAAAACTGTCAATATCGCCGATAACTCTTTGAGAAAAAATCATCACATCTAAATAGGTTAAGTAAAGTTAAGGCTTCTTAAAAGAAGGCGCTATTCTTGTATTTTTGTTTTTCCCTTAAATTCAAGAGCTAGAAGATAAAGCTCTACTGATTCTGATCGGCTTGCGGGTGGTTTAACATGATAGACTTTTTTAAAATGCTGTTTTAGTATCGTGAGAAGAGTATTTTCTGCTCCTCCTTGAAAAGCCTTTGCTAAAAAATGTCCCCCAGGCTTAAGAACCGAAAGAGCAAAATCAGCCGCAACTTCACATAAATAAATCGTTCTTAAATGATCCGTCTGACGATGACCTGTTGTTGGCGCTGCCATATCAGAAAGAACCACATCCGGGTTTGTCCCTAAAGTTTCAATTAATTTCTGCGGTGCATCTGTATGTAAAAAATCCATTTCCAACATGGCAACTCTAGGCAATGGATCAACATGTAAATAATCAATACCAACAACGCTAGGATCTTCATCACTTGACCCTACTATACGCTCAGCCACCTGACACCAGCCCCCAGGTGCTGCTCCTAGATCAATAACCTTTTGACCTTTTTTCAAAAACCTATAACGCTCATTAATTTCAATGAGTTTATAAGCCGCACGCGAACGATAACCATCTACTTTTGATTGATGAACATAAGGATCATTCAGATGCCTCTCTAACCATCGTCGTGATGAAGCTTTAATGGTTCCTGCTTTCTTTTTTACGCGCTGATATAATTCATGTGACCCTGAACCTCCATAGCCACCTCTCGGTGTTTTTGTTGTTTTTTTCATCGTTATTCATTGTCTCCATATTTAATTCTCTAACGCTTGGAACCTCTGCTCTTTCTATGACGACACCATACCCCATCGCGTAACATCAGATCTATCAAAATTCCTTCCCTTAATCCACGATCAGCAACTCTTAAACGCTGGCTTGGCCAAACTTCCCGAATAACATCTAAAATTGCACAACCAGCTAAAACTAAATCTGCTCTCTCGCGCCCAATAAAAGGACTTATGACACGTTTTTCTATATCCCATGATAACAGGCGTTGTGTCATAAGTGTAATGTCTGCATCATTCATCCAAATGCCATCTACTTTTTTCCTATCATAACGCTCTAAATTAAGATACATTCCTGCTAAAGTCGTAACCGTACCAGAAGTTCCCAAAAGATGAAACTTCGAACCTTGCGCTAACTCTCCTAATTTATGACGATCTGAAAAATTATTTAATAACCCTCGCACATAGCTTTTCATTTTTTCAAAATCGTCTAAGCTAATATCATTTCCTCCAAAACGTTCAGCAAGCGTAACAACACCAACAGGAAGAGAAGTCCAAGCAATAATTTGTCTCGCTAAACTAAAAGAACGCCTTTGAGAAACATCAAGTAGCACAATTTCTGATGATCCTCCTCCAATATCAAAAAGTACAATTGCGTCAGTATTTGGTTCAACAAGTGTACTACACCCTGTAACAGCAAAACGCGCTTCTGTTTGCCGATCAACAATTTCCAATTCAAGACTTGTCTCTTCCAAAACACGCTGAATAAAATGTCTACCATTTTCTGCAGAACGACAAGCTTCTGTTGCAATCAAGCGATAACGCTTAATATGCCTTTGTTTTAGCTTT
The DNA here is from genome assembly GCF_042193585.1 of Bartonella sp. PS7NMGDW. Lineage (NCBI taxonomy): Bacteria > Pseudomonadati > Pseudomonadota > Alphaproteobacteria > Hyphomicrobiales > Bartonellaceae > Bartonella > Bartonella sp. PS7NMGDW. Next base: position 3,379 of record NZ_JBHILX010000004.1, on the reverse strand, counting down.
AAATGACAAATCTTTAATGCTTCAATCGCACGATCCATAGCTTGTGTATTAAGAAAACCGTTATTTATTAAACCTTCTCCCAATCGTACAATACGAGAAAAAGCATCAACAACACGAAAATATCCAGGTCTACTGGGAGATGCGATAAGAAGACGACAATTATTCGTTCCGAGATCGAGTGCCGCATAAAGAGGTGGAGATTTTACTGGAGGGAACCGTCGAAGAAAAGGCGCTTTGAGTTTTTTTGTTTTTTGAGCAGCTATCATTATCTGACTATGAAACTCAAAAGCTGTCTCAGATTGAACAAAAGCCTGTTTCTGTTCATAATGTTTTTTTCTCTGTTGTCTCTTTATATCAACAAAGACAGAGTATGCCTCTGTTCGTGACAATGCAGAACGATTATTTGTATTACTACCACCCTGATCATACAACTGATCTGCTTTGGTATCGTATATTTCTCCTCGCTTTAACTCTTTTGAACCATAATTTAACGGGGTCATTTCTTTTATCCCTTGAGCGTTCCCCCCAATAAATAAACGCGAAAACTCTTCTGCTCATTCCTAAATAAAGCAATAATGCAGCATCAAATGATAAATACAAAAAATCATTCTTTCTTTGCCTATCATTAAAATTTTCTACACTAGCATCATTCAGATTTTTGTATAATCTTTTGATTGTTTCCGTAAAATCATGCTTCTCTTTATGTACTTAAAACTATAAATTAATCGTTTACGTTCGCATCAATTTTTATAAATTTTGCTCTTTTCTTTATACCATTTACACGGAGCACACCTCTATTATAACAATACTATTTGCTGACTCTTAAGGTCACAACAACCTATACATTAGTACGGTTTATAAAAAAATTTTTCTTTTTTCAATCTCGTTATCCACACACGAGCCTCGTTTGTTGTATACAATGAAATGGCTTTGATTATGCTGGAATAAAAGTTCCGTAGTACTACAAAATGCAATTACAATAGCTGTTATTTTGTGAATACCAATTAAAACTATCGTTCAAAAAATTCTCTAGGATTATAAATTTATCTAAAAAATATTAATGCTTAATCAGATCGCTCTAAAAATCCATTTAAAGCTTTAAAAAAGAATTTAGCCTACTTATTATTGTAAGGAAGCTATCTTTTTAATTATTTTAAATCGAGTATTGCTAATCTTTTTTACTTTTAATAACTAACGAAATCACTCTTTAAGCTTTATGGAAATTACTAACTTGAATTTCTATTACATACAAAGAACTTATTGTGACTTTATATTCATAAAACTCTCGCTCTTTCCAATAAATTACCTCTATATCATATTATATAAAAATTCTTACTTATTTGGCCTTATAATTTACACTCAAAAATATAATACAACAATTTATGAAAAATAAATCTTGTTAAAAACACTCGATGGATTCTAAGGACGTAAAGAATTAAGTGCCGCATTTAATCCTTTAAATGGTACAGTAAAAGAAAATACCTTTCCTTCTTTAATTTTATAGGAAATACGTACTTTATTGTCCTGCTCTATTTGTTTAGTCAAAACCGGCCCTACAGGCGATTGTGCCAAACAAACAGTTTCATTGCATTGCGTATAATGAATAAGAACAGGTTTTTTAACACCTTTTACAAACATTTGAATCGGAACATTTATATCAGAATTTGGCAATGTCCGAAAAAGCATCACTGCTTGACCACTTGTCGTAGACACAAGAGACCAACTAAAAATGGTATTTCCTTCTTGATCATGAACAGTCTGTGTCACATTACATATACCTTGCTTATGTTTAAGCTTTTGTTTTTCGTCACAAATCAAAGTCCAGTCATAAAACTGCATAATAATTCGACGTGTTTCACCAGGTTCTCCCTTAGGTATCGATAAGTGCGGTGGATGCACTGTATAAATATTATTGTTCTCATTAGCAAAGCTTTCGCTCTTGCCTATTAAGGCAAGAGCAAACAAAACCTTTACTAACATACTTCTCTTTTTTACAATAACAGCCATTTTTTCTATTATCATCTCAACCTCAGAGTAATTCCAGCACCTATCCCCCAGTGACCTCCAGCACTCGTAATAGATACATTCGAGCGAATATTTCCATCTTCAGATGTATAACCCGCCCCAATAGCAAATGCGGATTGACTACGCCATAAACCACTACCAAATGAAACACTTAAAGATCCTGGTATATCATAGTAACGTAAGTTTGACACCGCTAGACCAATCGCTGCAGCTTGTCTTGCTTCCTTGCGAACATCCTCAACAGCATAATTTAACGTCTCAAACTTCATATCCGTATACGAATTAGCCTCATTAACTCCATCTTTTACAATATGAGAAACTTTCTCATCCGTATACTTATTGGCATCTTCAAGAACCGTCTTCATCTGCTGTTCGGTGTAATCATGTAACTGACCCCCATTAACAGCTTCATGCGAGCCCGTTTCAATCTTTCCATCCGCTACATTGTCTATCAAAACTGGATCACTCTCATTCCCACCTACCAACGTAACCTTATTCGTCTTTTTACCATCACCATCTTTGTCATATTTAACCGCTCCATCCATAACCGTTGTTGTAATATCTTTTACATGTTGATCAATCGTATCTACTTTCTTTTCAACCTCTTTCACTTTCTCATTCGTCTCCCATAGCTGACCTCCATTCACAACTTCTTGTGAATTCTCTTCAACTTTACCAGCTAAGACATTCTTAATCTTGCTCGACTTGTCATCATGCTTCGCGTCGTACGCTCCTTCAGTTTCATTCCAATTTAAACCATTGGACGCCACATTCTTCTCAACATCATGAATACGATTGTTGATATTGGTCATACCTGTATTCACACCATCAAACGCAGCCGCAACATTATCATAGCTCGTCTTCTCATCTGAACTACCGTCGCTCTTAAATTGTGCAACCTTGAATTCCGGTGCACTCCATTTCCCATCCTTATAGCCGGCTCCTCCTCCTAAATAGGCCGCTAAGACATTACTCATAGAATAAAGTTGTGAACCATTAACCGCATCCGTGGATGTTTCTGAAATCGTTCCACCACGCACTCCAGAAAGAGTCCGTTCCGCTCCATCAATGTTGGAAAGGGTAATGCTTGTGCCACTTTTTTCGCCTCCAATGCTAATAACATGCGTCTTGTCATCTTGTTTAACTAAGCTATCACTAACAACATTGTTAATTTCTTTGTGAATATTCGTGAAAGATGTCCCTACTCCTGCTAATGCATCCGCAACATTATCATAGCTCTTCTCTTCAGAACTACCTTCAGAGTTGACAGTTTGTAGCTTGAAACTTGGAGCACTCCACTCGCCCTTATCATTATAGCCAGCACCTCCACCAAAATACTCCGCAAACATCTTAT
>NZ_JBHILX010000039.1:0-4019 GCF_042193585.1 Bartonella sp. PS7NMGDW | reverse complement strand
TGGAGGCAAGCCCTCTGCAATGGCAAAATCGTAATCGGGTTCAAAATCCGCAGGCAATCGACAACCGCGATTAGCTTTCGCTCGTTTTGCTTTTTTGGGAACGTTCTCTTGCTCGTGAATGGGAGGTTGGTTGTCTACACCCGTTGTGATTTGCTCTGATGTGGTCTCAACAGCAGCAACCTCTGTTGGCTCATGAACCTGTTCGTTTGTTTCTAAACTTTCAGAACCAATTTCTTTTTTTGCTAATACGATAGTATTAGGTTTTTTATTATATATGTTATTGTCTATGTTAATGTGTTTCATCATGATGTCATCATGACCTCGTGATGACATCATCATGACATCATCATGGTCTTTTGATGAGTCATCTTTATGTTTTTTTCTCTTAGTATTCGCAGCTTTTATAGCTTTTTCTGAAAGTTTATTTAAATTCTCATTGCAATTTTTTAATTCTTCTTCAACATCGAGATTCCATAAACGACCATCTGCTAAACGAATAATATATCCTTCTTCTAGCAAAACATTCAAAGCTGTCTCAAATTTCTTTACTGAATAACCAGTGTAATGAGACAAAACTTTAATGTTACAAAAAAGAGGTTCACCAGTACGAAGCATGCGAAATCGCAATCTCATATAGATATTACCTTCTACAGGAGGTAAATAATCGACGACCACCGCCCATTTATCGGCAAACAGTCTCGTCCATGGTATTTTACTGGACATGTATATCCCTTTCTTTCATCAAATATAAAATTGCTAAAGCATCTGCTTCGTTGTCGTCTTTAGGCGTATGTCCTTTGGAACATATTGCCTTAATCATTTTTACTTTTGATGCGTTTCCTTTTCCTGTTGTTGCTTTCTTAATTGTGCCAACAGGAATGCCTTCATACGGTATCTGATGATGTTCACACCACGTCGTTAAGGTTGATAACAAGTCACCGTAAATATGCACTGCATCAGTACTATTATGACGCCTCACTTCTTCAAAATACACCGCGTCAATGCTGTCTACTGTCTGTTTTATTTCTGATAGACATCTCTTAAAGCGTAAATAATGCATTCCACCGACTTCAAAATATCGGGGGTGGAAATTCATGACACCACTGATGATGTGACCATCCGCACCGCATATCGCCCAGCCTGTCTTGGTCCCTAGATCAAGACATAAAATGGTTTGTGCGTTAGTGATCATAATCCCCCCTTAAGGCTCTACGTATTTATATGTTTGCTATGACAGAGCGCGTAGTTATAAGTTTTAAAAAATTGGATTAACTCAATTCAGACGCACACTACACGCATCATTTATTAATTTGATTTCTTCTTCTCTTTTTTCGATGAGTTTATCCCTTAAGAAATCAAGCCTATTTTTGACTAAGGCTATAAATAAGATTAGCTCATTTAAGCGATAAAAAGATGACAGCTCTTGAGAAAAATAATTATCAAACCAAGTTGTAAAAGCTTGCGTAAACACAGATAAAAACCATTTATTAAAATCATCGTACGGCGATAACGGAAAATATTTTTTATCATCACGTGCAAAGATACTATGCAGTATATAGACAAGACAACCATTTGATAAGGGATCTATGCGTGTTTCAAAACATGTATCTTGAGGCGAACGGACACCATAATATATGTCTTCCCGTCCAATCTTATTAACAAGATCAATCAACTGAACTTTGCTTATGGAGATTTGTGGGACATCTATCATCTCTGATCTTTCTTCTTTAAGAGTGTGAATGGTGCTGTTGATGTTCATTACTATCTGTAGGAGCAGCAATAAAAGCAGAACTAGAGCTAGAACTATCCTTCAACTTTTGCAGCTTTAGATAATTTATTACGGAGATAGATCCTCTTTTTTCCCACTTGCAAACAGCTGCTTGAGTTACACCAAGCATTTTCGCCATTTCTGATTGTGTCCAATTAAATTTGCCCCGTATTGACTTAGTCAAATTCTTAAAATCTTCTCGTTGATCCATTTACAAGCTCCAATTACAGCTTTGTCTTATTTTATTCATATAATTATAGTTATATAAAGTCAATGAAAATTATCTTTATCAACGATAAAAAAATAAGGTAAGCAGAAGTATGAGTAATAAATCTAATATCATAAGCACATTAAAAAAGATTTTGACCGAGTTTAACTTAACGCAAGAAGATGTAGCCAAACGGCTAAACGTAACACAAGCTTCAGTGTCTAAGTGGTTAAAAGATTCTGATCCACGCGGCTCTAATCGAGATGCCATTTTAGAATTATATAAAGAACTAAAAGGGGATAATCACTTCACAACTTTTGTTCCTCTTATGGGGTATATTGGAGCAGGAACACAGATAGATCCAAGTTTTGAACAAATCCCTGAAGATGGTCTTGAACAAGTAGAAATTCCTTTTGCTTTACCTGATGATATGGTTGCTTTTGAAGTTAAAGGAGATTCTATGATACCAGCCTATAAAGATGGAGATATGGTTATCGTAAGACGGCGCCAAATTAAAACAATAGAATCCTTTTTTGGCAAAGAAGCCGTTATTTTAACACATGATAATAAAAGATATATAAAGCAGATTAGCAGGGGAATGAATGGTGAAATAGATCTGCTTTCTTGGAATGCCTTACCTATTAAGAATGTTAAAATTGTGTGGGTTGGAGAGATATTTGCTATTTTGCCAATAAGTTCTTACAGCAAGATGATTCGGACTTATCGCTAATTATCCCCCCCTCTTATTTAGCAAGATATTATAATATTTTTTATAAAAAATATAACTTTTTATAATTTTTTGCTTGCTATTTTATAATTATAGTTATATAAGTAATTATACAAACCACGCACAAACAATTGCCAAGAGGCGTTAGGGAGGAGAAATTATGGAAAATCCAATTCTTATAAATTCTGATGAAATTTTATTAGTTGCCTACGATAAAGATCAACACATTGCAGAGTCTGGACCACTTGATGCAAGCCAAATTCTAAGCATTGTTGATGAGGTAGATGATGCAATCCAAATCTTTCGCATCAATCCTTCTGAGAATAATTGTGAAGATATCTCTGAAGAAATTGCAGAAGTATATGTAAAAGAAAATATCGAACATCTCCATGAAGATAGTGAGGTTCATTATTTTATATGCGAAAGTGATGTTTACAATAAACTTTTAGATGAGATCGCAGACGAAAAATATAATGATGAGATTTATGGTACTTACGAACAACAACACCGTTTGCGTGCATGTGATGTGCTTTAAAATCTAAGGGCGTTTTAAAGACGCCCCTTTCAATCCCACCAATATGAGGTCTGTAATGGAAAAGCTTCTTGCTACTCAATACAATATTATTCAGCATCAAAAGGTTCAAACTATTAGCGCTCGTGATTTATATACCTTTTTAGAGGTAAAAACCGAGTTTAGAAAGTGGATAACAAACTGTATTAAAGAACTTAGCTTTAGAGAAGATGTCGACTTTGTACTTTCTACTAAAGAATTATCAAACTCCTCACGTGGAAATCCTTTTAAAGATTATGCTCTCACTTTAGACACAGCAAAACACATTGCCATTTGTGAACCTGGTCTCAAAGGTAAACAAGTGCGTGAATATTTTCTGAAATGCGAAAAAAAAGCAAATTCAAAAATCGATTATTCAAATCCTGAAACATTAGAAGATTTCTTAAGACATCTAAGACAGCAAATTAAGCAGAATGACAATGTTGTCACAGCGAACGGAGTGAAGCATGCGTAATTTTATTACAACATCTGAAAGCAATTTTCAAAACACAACAATTCCAACCATGTCTAGTCGTGAAATTGCAGAATTGTGTAGTAAACAACATAAACACGTTATGCGTGATATTAAGCAAATGCTTGAAGAGTTGCACTCTAAAAGTACTGAGCCCAAATTTGGGCTGAGTGAATTTGTAGGTTTTTACAAAGATTCAACTGGTCGCACTCTCCCTTGTTACAACCTTCCTAAACGTGAATGCCTCATTTTAGTTTCTGGTTACAGCATGACATTACGCGCTAGGATTATAGA
>NZ_JBHILX010000038.1:0-4045 GCF_042193585.1 Bartonella sp. PS7NMGDW | reverse complement strand
CAAGACAATAGCGGCTGGAATAGGTTGAATATGCTTATGAACGCCGGTCATGGCTTTGCAAGGAATTACGGCACGACAACAGGTAACAACACATCTTCTCTAATGCAAGGCAACGACCCTTGGAAGAATTTTGCGACAGTAGCAGGTCTTGCGACAAGTTTTATGGGTATTCCTGATATTTCTAAGCCTTTTGGCGCATTTTTAGGCAAAAAATTCGGTGTATAGGAAAGAAAGAAATGGAAAAAAGTTCTTGGTTCGATAACATTTCGCGTTTTTTTATTCCTCCTGATCAAGGTGAACATCCTTTAGTTAGAATGTCTAGAATAGGAGCAGATGGTTTAATACAACATAGTACACATCTCCCACCTACATTAAAACGCAATAGAAGGAGATGGTCTACAGTTCAAGAAGAAAGAGAACGCCAAAAGCGTGAAGAGATCTATGGTCGAAAGCTATTAGGAATGGTTATTCCGAAGATTGGTGAGAGACCTATTGATAAAATGAATATGTTGCAGAAAGTAATACAGCAGCATCAAGGTCCTGCTACTCCTAGTGCAATTTCTATTGATAAACCGTTTGAGAGTGGTTCTCTTGCGCCTTCTCAAATAGGAACTATTGTTCCGGATGGAGTATATCATGAGAAGAAGGAACCTTATGTGGTTCCTGAAGCAGAAATACCATTTGGTGTTGGTAATCATCCACCACTCCCTAATGCACAGGAGATTAAACAACTTACGCCTATAGTAGAGGCAGCTTCAACACTACAGTCACAAACTTCTCCAGTAGATACTCGAACTGGTTTTGAAAAGTTTGTCCAGTCTGATTTTTATAAAAAGCTTCAAGATCTTTTTGCAGGTATGTCGGCAGCACCGTCAGGCGGTTCTGGGTGGGATGCGCTTGCAAGTGGTGTGAAGCGTCTTAACGAAGGAGATAAACAAAGAGGGCAGGTTAATCAGACCGTCGAGTATCTAAAGTCCAAAGGCTATAGCGAAGAAGAAGCGCGGTTCATGGCTGGGAATAAAGATGCGTTGAATGCTTTTCTATTACAAAAAGCGAACGGCGGTTATGATGCTAGATCTAAAGAAGAATTGGACCGCCTACGAGAAACGATAGAGCTTAAAAATAGAGAAACTATCAGTAATAATACACTCCATGACATTGAACGTTTTATGAACTATATAGAAGAAAATGGTGAATGGGCTACAGGTAATGCGGCTAGTATACAAGCTCAGTTGGGTGTTCCTCAACACCGTGATATGAGTTCACTGCTTGATTCCATTAAAAATCGTATAGGTATTGATCGTTTAGAAACGATGAGACAGTATTCGCGTAATGGCGCCTCAGGTTTTGGGAATCTCACAGAAAGAGAACTTGATATCTTAAAGAGCTATTTAGGAGAGATAAAGTACAACTTGGGTCATAAAGAGCTCTTGTTTAGGTTGAAAAAAATCCATGAGATTTTGGGTAAGATGAAATCAGACGTATTGGATTTGCTGGAAAACAATAGCATTGCATTAACGCAAGAGAATGTTGATAAGGTTACATCACAGCCGCATTCTAAAGCTCCACAGCAAGGACATAGTGCAAATGCGCCTGTAGTAAAAAGTGCAGAAGAAATTGAAGCCTTACCGAAAGGGGCAGATTTTATTGTTATTGATGCCGATGGTAAAAGAATGACTATAAGAAAATAGGTTATGTTTCATGTCTGAACTTAAGAATTATGATAAGTCACTTCTTCCTGAATGGGCTAGAAAGTATAAGGTTATTGGTATTGCTGAAGATGTTCAAAAGGAAACAGATTATCCTGAACTTAAGGATTATGATAAATCACGTCTCCCTGAGTGGGCTAGGAAATATAAAGTGATTGGTATTGCTGAGGATATTCCTAATACTCAAGAAACATCTAATGATTTTTCATTTGATGATAAAGATCTTACGTGGTTGGATGCGGTTATGAGACATAGCGCATCTGGTGCAACGGCAGGTTATTTTGACGAAATGAAAGCAGTACGTGAAGCAGGTGTGAGGGATTATTGGAGCGGCGATAAAAAGGCAGAAGAGGTTTATAACAGAAGAGTAGCCAAAGAACGTGCTTACCAAAAAGCTTTGGAAGAGAAACATCCATGGTGGTCTTCTGGTGCTTATATTGCTGGTTCGATTTTACCAACAATAGCATCATTGGGGATCCCTGCTTTAAATTTTTTGCGAGCAGGTTCGACTTTAGGAGGTTTAGGTAGGGGAGCTCTTGTTGGGGCAGGCTCTGGAGCTTTACATGGTTCTGGTGCTGGAGAAGGTTACAATGATACGGTGAATTCGGCGTTAGCTGGTGGTGTTGGTGGGGCAGTTTTGACACCAGCTGCTAGTTTAGCAGGTGCGGGGGTTTCTAAGTTAGGTGGTTTACTTGTAAATGCTTTAAAATCACCTCCACTTGTAAGGAATTATTTTAATCCTGCTCATAAAGAGGTTTCCAATAAGGCTTTGCGAGAAGTTGCCAAACAACTTTACGATAATAAAACCCAAAAGATCACAGAACGTCTTAGCTCAGAACCTCAGGAAGTATTTTTGACAGATATTAATGAAAAACTACGACAGACTTTGTGGAATGCGTCTAAAACAAATGAAGATGTTTATCATCTTTTGAAACAAGCGCATGAGAAAAGATTAGGCGGTTCTGTTCAACGTCTTGATGATATGATGGAGCAGACAATTGTTCCATACCAGCATAGCGATACTTTAAGCAGGACGCTTAAACAGCAAGGGAAAGAAGCGCATGATCATCTTTATGAACAAGCAAGGCAAACTCCAATAGGACGAGAGCATTATCCGGCTCTTAATAAACTTTTTGAAAATAAAGGGTTTCAAAAAGCTCTTAAAGAAGCTGTCAATACTTTAGAGGAACACCCTCTCAGTATAAATCCTAGAAGGTTTTATGATAGAAGATTTAGCAGTATAACCTATAAACCTACGATAGAGTTATTAGATCAAACTAAGCAGTCTCTTGATGATTTAATCGAAAAAAGTAAGAAACATGGTGATAACCAAAAGATTTTAGGATACGAAGTCCTCAAACAAAATTTGGTAAAAATAATGGACGAAATCTCTCCTACGTACAAAGCAGCACGCGGTAGTGCGGCAAAATTCAAAAACTTTGCAGATAGCTTTGAAGAAGGTAGACAAGCTTTTGGAACAAAGCTTGAAAAGAGTTTTGAAAGGGATGCAGTTCAGGAAAATCTTTCTAAAGGGAATTGGACAAAACAAAATAATACCTATCAGATGGGCATGAGAGATGCATTAGATGATTTACTCAGAAAAAATGATGACCCTATTAATGAATTTTCTAAACTTTTAAAACAAAATCTTGCGTCTGAGAATCTTGAAAGAACCATAGGACCGGAGCGGTTTTCTACTTTTAAAAAGGCAGTAGATCAGGAGCAATTCTATTCTGATGCAGCAAAAGAGGGTTTTAGCAAATTTGAAGGCATTCCTGAGTTTTCTCTTTTTGATGGAGTTCGTGTACCACATAGTATTCCTGATATACCAGCTCAAGGCTTAAAATTAGCACGAAACATATTTTTTCATCCAAATGCCCCAGAGGCGCTACGGGCAAGACAAGAGCTAGAGCGCGGTATAGCGAAGTTAGCAACTTTTGGCGTTAAAGGAATGGAGCGCAATGAAATTGCCAAATTGATTCAAAGTGCTTTGAAGTGGCATAAAGCCGGTGTGATAACGGATGAAGGCTTGAAGATTGTTTCTAGAGCTGTAGCAAAAGGGTTAGGTCCTAGTGCTTCAATAGAGTATGCGAAATGACCCGTTATAGTCCTTCTGTTAATCAAGCGATACGGCAAACGGCAGCACGTTACGGCTTGCCAGAGAGCTATTTGTACCGTGTTGCGCAAGTTGAAAGTGGAGGCAATCCGAATGCAAGGAATCCACGCTCTTCTGCTGGTGGGTTGTATCAATTTATAGACAGCACCGCCAAACAATATGGTTTGCAGGATAGGTTTGACCCCATGCAAGCGGCAGATGCCATGGGGCGGTTGACACT
>NZ_JBHILX010000037.1:0-4079 GCF_042193585.1 Bartonella sp. PS7NMGDW | reverse complement strand
AGTGTCAACCGCCCCATGGCATCTGCCGCTTGCATGGGGTCAAACCTATCCTGCAAACCATATTGTTTGGCGGTGCTATCGATAAATTGATACAAACCACCAGCAGAAGAGCGGGGATTCCTTGCATTCGGATTGCCTCCACTTTCAACTTGCGCAACACGGTATAAATAACTCTCTGGCAAACCATATCGCACTGCCGTCTGCCGTATCGCTTGATTGACAGAAGGACTATAACGGGTCATAGCCTAATCTCCTCCCTTACTCAAATGCACTCAATAAATTCAATTCCTCCGTTGAGGCTTTTCCCCCACCTCCAAACAAAGCAGCAGAAAGCTTTTTGAACCATTCTTTTGTCGCATATCCCTTATGATGCGCGTTTACCATGCGTTGAATGAGAGCTACAATTTGATCATTCTTAATCTCTGTCCCCCCTGTTAACAATTTGACAACATCCTTTTCAATCCGTTGACGCTCTCTAAACGCCGCCTCTTTGAAAGGAATCCAAGCTGCCTTCCCAGCAGCTTTTGCTAATTGTACAGCTGCATCACGTTTACCCGTTGGCATACTGACATTATGCGTAAAAGATATCTTTTCATCCGCTACACGACCTGGTATTCTGTTATAAAAATCTGCATAATTAGCTTCTTTTTCGACAACCTTCTTGACCGCAGAAGCTTTATCGGCTCCATAAATCTTTGCAAATCGTTTATACAGATCATTCGTACCAAAAATCTCCTTTGCCTTGGATACTTCATCTTTTGTTTGACCCATACCTTGTAAAAGTTCTGCCCTTGAACCCTTTTTAAAGTATTCTTGTTGTGCCTTTGGTAATTCATCAAAGATTTTACTGAACTCATCCTTATTAACCGACTTGCTAAGGATTTTGGAACCTTCATCCATGGCATCTAAACGTGAACTATATTGGTGATACAATGATCGTGCCTTCTTATATTTAGGCGATATATCATCCATAAGCTCTAATAACTTTTTCTGAATGCCAACTAAGGTATGAACTTTACTATTATCTCCTATCTTCTCGGCTTCATCTCTCATAAGACCAAGTTTAACCTTCGTTTCATGGAGAACTCCCATGTTGGGTTTTTCTTTAAGGAGATTAAATTTTTCAGAAGAAAACGAACTGACTTCTTTGCCACCACTCGTGAATTCCTGTAGCCCTCCTTTATAAGCCTGTTTGAAGTATGGACGCTTCATTAATTCATTAAGAGCACCATAATGCTGTTCTCCTATTGGTGTTTTTTGAGCTATTTCGTAAAGAGTATGTGGTTCTGCTTTCCTAATCGCGATAAGATCATCTTTTAAACCTGTAACATTTTGACGAGGAACAAAGTGTTCATCTGCTGCCTGATGAATACGCTCCCCTCCTTCCAGCGCTCTCTGCCCAGCTCTTTTAGTCAAATCAAGATAAGCTCCTTGATTTCTTTTCGCGATATCAAAAACAAGATCCTGTAAAAAAGGACTATGATCAGCTACGTAATCGGTAGGAACTGCTTTTTTAAAAGATTCTCCTAGCTCTTCAGAAGCCTCCTTACCTAAATGTTTACTGATTGCTCTTAACGTATCTTTTGAAACACCTTCTTTCGTATGAGAAGGAGAAAGAAGTCTTCGTATTCCACCGACAGTAGAACCAGCCAAATGACCTAAAGCACTTCCAACCAATGCCCCGCCCGCTCCTAAACCTGCACCAGATAACGTACTTGTAAGTGTATTACCAAGTCCTTCGCCTTCTCCTGCGCCATGTAATGCACCAGATGCCGCTCCTACTTTAAGCAAATGAGGTAATGTTGTTTTGTTCGTGATGCCTAAAAATGGACTTGCAAATCGACTTGGAAATGACTGACCAGTGTTCAAAAAGGCTTGACCTAATTTTGACCCCGCCACATTCCTTGCAAGTGTAGGCGCTACAAAGCGTGCTCCTGAGGCTAACAATCCTCCCCCTAAAGTCGCAAGTGAAGGGATTGCCGACCCTAAAGCATTTCCAGCAAAAGAAGTCCAATAATGTTGATCACTCATCCTACGATAATAATCACGTAGTCTATTGGCTTCTTTCTCATATTTTTCTATGGTTTTCTTATCTCCAGTCCAATAGTTGTAAAGCCCCTTCAAAAAAGCACTTATTGCCAACTCATCATCAGAATCACGTCCTGCCGCTGTAATCCCCGCAATCTCATCATCTAAATTAAAACTCAAACCATGCTTTAAAGAATTCCAAAAAGCTTCACTTTGCGTGATTTCGGGATGTTCTGCTTCTTCCTCATAAGAATGGTTGTTATAGTCTGATATGTGTCCAATAATAGGATATTGATCATCATTCCAAATCTGACTATTTGAAGAGCGTTTATTATAATCTGTTATATGTCCAATAATAGGATACTGATCATCATTCCAAACCTGACGTTTTCCAACGTTATCATTCTTATGATTAAGCATTTTAGTATCTCTTTATTCTAATATTACCATCTGCATCTTGAATTTTTGTTCCTATCTCAAATTTAGCGCTCTCTTTGGGACTGGATACCTTCACAAACTCCATAACGCCTTTTTTCTGAGTATTATATTTATCAGAGATTTCTTGAGGGGTTATCTTCCCCGTCATCCAATCATGCAAATCAGTTTTCTGAAGCTTATTTAAAGCATTAAATGTTATTTCAAGATTTTCTAAAGTTTTCAGTAGCCCTTTTGTATTACGCGCAGAATCTAAAGAACCAAAGGTTGCTACCATCGTCCGACTTTCGTAATCTGATATAGGACCAACACTAAGACTTCCTCTAGGATCCATCGATTTTAAGCTCTCAAATACCGCCTTTAAAGCACCACCCTTAATCGTATCAAATAAATTTTCTAATTCATTCGCAGGAGTTCCTCCAATTCCACGCGTAGCCCACGCCTTAAACCCGTTAATCTTATGTTTGCGAATGAGTGCAATCGAATCACGAATAGCATCTATCCCAGCGTTCATCTGATGTTTTGTGGCAATAATATTTTTTTGCTTTTTACCCTCCCACTCTTTCTGTGCTTGTAGCTTCTGATTATACTCCAATGCCTGTAGAGTCCCTGACATCGGTCTCTGTCCACGTTCACCTGTCTCTGGATCGGTATACCATTCATGCCCCGCAAGTAGTTTAGGAGTATCACCACCTGTTAGCAATGCACTAAGCATTTGAGGATTCCGTGCCATGACAGCAGCTTCTTCTTCGCTATATCCTTTAGATTTCAGATACTCGACGGTCTGATTAACCTGCCCTCTTTTTTCTCTTTCCATATCACCACGACGAAGATTCATAGCTGCATTCGCTAAACTTTGTGCTATCGTCCCATCTGATAATGCATAACCAATCCCATAATCTGATAATCTTTGTAAAAACTCAGGACTACGCAAGTAATCCCAAAAACTCTGTTGAGAACCAGCATCTTGGTGAGGAACAGTACTCTGTTGTGGCTGTGCAAACTGCTGTGGTTCTACAGGTGAAATCGGTTCGGGTAACTGAGACCGCTTTGGTTGCAATGATGCCAAATCTGAAGTTTCAATTGCATTAGGCAAAGGTTCCATATCCTTCGATAAATCTAAAGGGTTTGGTTGTGAACCAAAGGTCGCTACTGGTAAAGAAGGAACTGAAAACGGTACATCTGGTTTTCTGCCTGCCGATCTTAAAGACGAACTTACATCTGGTAAAGGTGAACTATTTTTAGCTAAACCTAAAGGATTTGATTGTGAACCAAAAGTTGCTATAGGGGAAGAAGGGGTTAAATAAGGTAAATTATTTGCCTGTTGTTTGGCGTCTTCTAGATCGTTGAAACGTATACGTGGTACATATTGGCTCATTACATGCATAGACTTAAGAAGTCTTGATAAAATGTTATCGTTACTATTTTGCATAACTACCTCACTTTTTTCCTGCAAAACCAGAAATACCAGCTAAAATCCCTATAGCGTTCTTCCAAGGGTCGTTGCCTTGCATCATAGAGGCTGTATTATTATTCGTCGTCGTGCCGTAATTCCTTGCAAAGCCATGACCGGCGTTCATAAGCATATTCAACCTATTCCAGCCGCTATTGTCTTG